>JAFGEF010000162.1 GCA_016931715.1 Sedimentisphaerales bacterium | reverse complement strand
CGTGTTAAAGGCGCTATGATTTATCCTATCGTAGTTCTCATAGCGGCAGTTCTCATCATTATGGGTTTGATGCTTTTCGTTGTACCTCAGTTTGCAAATACTCTTTCTGAAATGACCGAAGGTGGTAAGTTGCCGACAATTACACTTACAGTTATGGCTATCAGCAATTGGATAGCAAAAGGTCCCATTATTCCCGGTCATCCTATTCTGATAAAAGGTGTGCCGCTTGGCGGGTGGATGCTTATAATTGGAACTCCCATTATTATAACAATGATCCTGAAGTTTATCAGGAGGTTTCGCAAGGGTCGGTTAGTGCTTGATACTATAAAATTAAGAATCCCGGTATTAGGCCAGCTCACAAATAAATCTTCAGTTACACGATGGACGAGAACGCTCGGCACGCTTATCGGCGCCGGTGTGCCTATTCTTGATGCTATCAACGTTACCCGTGAAACGGCAGGAAACGAGGTTTTTTCCAACCTGCTCGGTGCAGTTCACAATTCCATCAGGCAGGGCGATACATTTGCAGGCCCGCTAAGGCAGTCAAGAACAATAGACTTGCTTGTAAGCAATATGATTGCCGTAGGTGAGGAAACGGGCGATTTGGACAAAATGCTTCTGAAGATTGCTGATAATTTTGACGAGCAGGTCGATGTGCTTGTCGGTTCATTGATGTCCATGCTCGAGCCTATCATGGTTGTCGGGCTTGGAAGTATTGTTATGGTTATCGTTTTGGCGATTTTCACACCGATGATTTCAATTATTACAAGTTTAAGCAGTACCGGTGGTTAAAAATATAAACTATAAAAAGAGTTTTTCAAAACAATGAAATTTAGGAGTAAAAAAGATGAATTCAAAAATTAAACAATCCGATAAAAAAGCGGCATTTACTATAGTCGAACTGCTCACAGTTATGAGTATTATCGTCATACTCATAGGACTGCTTGTGCCGGCTTTGAACCAGGTTAAAAAGTATGCCAAAGAAGTGAAACAGAAAGCACAGTTTCACGCGATAGGCGTCGCTTTAGAATTTTTTAATGGTCAGTTTGAAACTTATCCTGATTCAAGTCCCACGGATTCTGATTCTGACGATAAAGACTATTGCGGTGCAATGAAGCTGGCAGAGGCTATGGTGGGAAGAGATTTATTAGGTTATCATCCTGATTCTGTATTGAACAGCAGCGGAAAGGATTATCAAGGCAACTTTTTATATAATCCAACCAGTGATCTAAGTGCGAGAAAAACATATCTGGACCTCGAAAATGCAAACGCTTATAGAATGGATGATATTTATCCTCAATTGGGGAATTTTACTGCTGATAGTGTCTTATTATGCGATGAATTTGGCCAGGTAGTTAATAGGAATTCAGGTCTGAGAATGGGGATGCCTATTCTTTATTATAAGGCTCGTCCTGCCAAAACACTGCATATTGTAAGTAATCCGGACAATTCTATTTATGACTACAGAGATAATCAGGAATTGCTGCTGCTTGGTAAGCCCTGGGATCCTCAAAGTACAGTACACCATAGATTAGCTAAAGAAGGTAATTTAGCAGAAGGCGCAAGATTTTATGAAAATACTTTGAATGATAAGGTTACTACTACGCGCAGACCCTTTAATAAAGATACTTTTATATTAATATCCGCGGGTAATGACGGTGAGTACGGTACATCTGATGATATATGCAACTTTAATTTTAAGTATAGAGAACTATAAGCCGGCAGCTTAGCTTTTATTGGCAGAATTGTTGCTTAAAAAGCAACATAAATACAAAAGGGAACGACTGTGAAACGTAAAAAAACAGGACTCACGCTTGTAGAGATGCTGGTTGTCTTGGGGATAATCGCTATATTGGTTGGCGTACTTCTTCCTGCTATGACAGCGGTGAAGAATCACGCAAAAGAGACCAAACAGAAAGCCCAGTTCAGCGCTATTAATTTGGCGCTTATAACCTTTAAGAATGATTATGGTGATTACCCGCCGTCTAATTGCCCGTTAGGTGGTAACTATAGCGGTGCGCAGAAGCTTGCTGAATCGCTTCTCGGATGGGATTTATTGGGTTTTCATCCAAAAACCTCATGGCGGGCTGATGGTTATGACGGCAGTGGCGGCAGCAGCACTTATGACCCTCAAAAAGTACGCGATATCGATAATGACGGTGTATTTGATACGTTGAAAGAGAGAAAAAGTCCGTATCTGGATACCGAAACTGCCAATGTGTTTAAATTAGGATATGTCTCCGGTGACAGAACAGGATTGTTTCCAAATCCTTCGCCATTGGCTTCGAATACATATGTACTTTGTGACGTTTTTAATTATAAACAGGTTATACTTTCTGACGGCAGAGCTGTAAATGCAGGTTCGCCGGTTCTGTATTACAAAGCGAACACTTCCCAAAATCTGATACGTGACATCTATAATGTACTGGATAATGATCCGCTTGTGTATATAAAAGAGCAGGAGGCCAAGAGGGAACAGCCGCTGAGTATAACTGCTAATAATTATGAATATTTTTATAACTATATTCGTGATCCGAAAATAGAAGCTATATCCAAGCCGTACAGGCCTGATTCTTATATATTAATTTCAGCAGGATTGGATGGCGTTTACGGTACTGCCGATGATATTCGGAATTTTGGGAACTAAGTGCTCATATCCATACATGGTAAGGCAGGCTGAAGCTATGAAAACATATACAAACAAGCACGGCCTATCACTTATAGAGATGCTGGTAACAATAGCAATAATTGCCATTTTGGCGGGGATTACTATTCGCATCGTGTCTCATATTGATAATCAGAGCAATGAAAAAAAGCTTGAGAGCACATTCGCACTGCTTGACAGTGCGTTAGGGGAATATTTTGAATATTGGAAAGGTTTTCCTGATCCGAATAAGTCCCCTTACCTAACGAGTTCTGCTGCACTGTATGGTCAGCTTCGCTCGACGCCGGGTACTAATGAGTATCTGGAAGGTATTAGTGAAAAGTTAATACAGAAGAATCCCGGGGCGACTGATATGCTGCAGATTTATGACCCCTGGGGAACGCTGCTGGAGTACAGGTATATTCCGGGTTATACCTATCCGAAGTTAATTTCCGCCGGGCCGGATAAAGTTTTTGGGACTGTCGATGATATTCAGAACAAATAATCTGAATATTAAATTCGACTGGACAAATAAAAAAAAATGAGAACGAGCTGCAAAAAATTTGGTTTTTCACTTACTGAAATGGTTGTTGTTGTTGCCATAGTGGGACTTCTTGCAGCGCTTGGTCTGCCGGCAATTCGTTCGCTTCAGAAATCATTTGAAACCGGAAGCGGAATCAACTCTTTAATAGATGCGGCGTTATCCAGTGCGCGTGCTGTTGCGGCAAAAGAACAACGCTATGCGGGAGTGCGCTTCCAGTTGGATTTACATGATAATCAATATATGATTTTTATCATACATGACCCTGAAAAAACGAAACTCAGTGATGGTTTTCGTGCGCTTGAAGGCCAGAAGCCGATAAAATTGCCCGACGATTTCAGAGTTATAGATATGATGCGCAGATGGACTTCAAATCCTGAAAGCCTTAAAGATGCGAAGTTAACAGTGGTTGATATACAGAACGGGATGAGAGATACTTCATGTTTTTCGATTATTTTTTCACCAGCCGGAAAAATGGTGATACACGGTGTTCGCGTCAGAAACAGGGATGGTATTTTTAAACCTGATAATTCAGTTTCGGGAAAAATTTCGATTGACGATATTTTTAATTCACCTAAAAACATCCTCAATTACAATGTTGGCATGTTTCTTCAGGATGATGATTGGACAGAAGCTGAAACTCTTTTTCCCGGCGGGGGACTGGGGGCAGAATTCAGCAGAGACAAATTTTATATTTACGAAAAATCTTACTTTGATAAGTTAAATGATACAGATCAAAGGCTCGATTATCTCAACAGCCTCGAACCTGTTTTTATCAATCAATATACAGGAACAATAGTTAACAGTAACAAATGAACAGCAATAAAGTTATGAGTTTAATACACAGACAAAAAGGATTTTCTTTGACTGAAGTAATGCTGGCGGTCGGCACACTGGCTATCGGTATGAGCTTTATCGGCGGCACTTTTCTCGTAGCTGTTCATTTATCTACTGTCGCAACTGAGCGAACCATAGCTGCGGTAGCTGCCGATGAGGCATTCGCGAAAATACAGCTTTATGGTCTTAATCCGGCATCGTCTTTGTTTGCAGTAAACAGGCAGGTTAAGTTTACAGATACAAATTCAATTCCCCCGGAAGAGTTTGCTTACCCTTCTACGAAAAGCAATGCAGATAAGCAATACTACTGGTCTGCCTTGTGCAGGCCCGCTTATTCAGGCAGCGCGAATCGTATTGTGCAAGTGACTGTTTTTATCAGCAGAAAAATCGGCAGCGATTCAGGAATACCTGCTCCCGCACAGGTTCCTGTTTCAATCGCAGCAGGGGCGGGAAATGAAAATAAGCTTACAATAAATCAGGCTTTTCAGCAATCATTTATAAATTCAGGCTCCAAAATAGCTGCGAATCAGACCGGCAGGATTTATCGTGTTGTGGAGCGCGATGCTGCAACTCAAAATATTATAATTCTTGACAGGGCATGGCAGGAAGCAGTAACAGATTCGGTTTGGGTTATTCCTCCTGCCGGAGGTGGTAAAAGTCCCTGTATAGCGGTATATCAAAAAGAAATCAGGTTTTAAATAAGCGAAAAATAATCTGTAAGTTTGTATGGAAAATAAACAGCGAAATAATAAAGCCTTTACACTGATTGAGCTTATAGTAGCTCTTGGGATTTTGGTTATTGTTATTTCTTTTGCCGGTGAAATTTTTAAGGTCAGTATTGACTCCCAGCGAACCGCCATGGCAAATGCTGAAATTATGCAGAAATTTCGTGCCATTACAAGTCAGTTGAATTCCGATTTCCAGGGACTTAACAAGGACGGGGAAATTTTCGTTGTATGGAAAGCCGTACCTCTGCAAAATAAGGAATACCCTGACAATGACCTTGACGGATACGAGAGATTTGATCGAATAATGTTTTTTGCAGAAGGAGACTTTCAGGCTTATCAGCGGTATGTTTGGGGCGGCGGGCCTCCGAGCGAAAATGTAATTCGCGGCAATATAGCCAGAATCTGTTATATGATTGCAAAAGACGGCACAACAGGGCCTGAAGTACTGGATAAACCAAAACGAATTCTCGCAAGGACTCAGCACGTATTAACAGATGACAAAGAGCTTCCCTATCAAGACCCGGGCAGTTTTTCTGCCGAGCAATGGTTTCAATGGAATAATTTATTGCAGTATGACAAGATTTCTTTGGAGCAGTGGAAAAAGCTGCCTGTGAACGTCAAAGTTGATATGCTTTCAGTTATTTGTGATGTTGATATCGTTACCGGAGGTTCCATCGGAACCAGTACCGTTGATAAAAATTTACGAGGAGTATCAATCGATCCTGGTGATCCCAATTCGATGCATATGCTCTTGTGTGAAGGTGTTGGCGAATTCAAGATTCAGGGCTGGGACAATACGCAAAAAACCTGGCTGCCGGAAGTTGACCCGGACGGCAACGGTAATCTATCGGATTCGCATTTTTATCATAATGATTCCAATAACGTACCGGGTGTATTATATCCATGGCCTTTAGGCGCATCTTCAATCAACCATATAAACTATCCGTCGGAACAAATTACCCGCGATAATTTTAATTCGGTACCTGGACTTGGACGCGCATTAAAATTCACTTTCACTTTGTTTGATTCGAGGGGAATTATAAAGGGAGGCAGAACTTTTTCGCACATTGTTTATCTGGATAACTGACCTGATGAAATATACGGCTAAAAAAAATTGTGAAGTCAAATGCAATACCGGCTCGGCGCTTATTCTTGCGGTCGTTCTCAGCACACTGCTGGCTATTGTCGGCGTGCTGTTTCTTATGGCAGCTCGTGTCAACCAGATGGGTACTTCTGCAATCTCACAAAATAAAGAACTGGATTTTGCGGTTAATTCCGTTGTCGCGGATTTATCACAGCAATTAGCCCTGGATGTTCCGGGCATTGTGGATCCGAACCAGGAATATTACGATTATCCCGACGTCAATAATGCATGGCTTGCCAGTCTTGAGCCTTACGAGCTGGCAGGCAAATATTACTGGCATCAGATAAGTGACATTAGCGGGCAGTTGGCAGGAAAAAACAGAGATATTCGAGCTGTAGTTGTATCTCAATACGCTTCTATTACCGATACAAATAATCCTCCGGCGGATACAGATGGCGATGGTGTTGCGGATTCGAGGTGGTATTTGCTTACAGGGATAAGCTCCAGCAGCGGCAAGCCGATTTATGCGGCTGTCAGAGTCATTGACAATGGTGCAATGCTGAATGTCAATACAGGCTTTAAGTTTAATCCGAATGATTCTAACGCGGCTATGTTCGATATTGACGGCAAAAAACAGACGCAAATCAATATAATGGCTTTGGCCGGGCGGGCTGGAGCGCCTCCGACATCAAACGATGAACTAAACCTGCTTTATAAAAGAGCAAATAATGGTGTTGGAGTTAATCCTTATGATTTGCAATCCTATCTGCGGAATGTCGTTTGGAATTATGGCGAACCTAATGGTCCATATACTCCTTTCGATATGTCTGATGAACTGGAGATGCGCTACAGATTCATGCTTAATAATACCGGAATAGATACACGATTGGAAACATGGAGCGACCAGTTCAGAAGAAATAGTTTATCCACCCCTGTAACAAGCGGCGGGGCAGACCTCGATGCGTGGTTCCTGAAAGCTCTTAATAACGGCAGTGCAGATCCGAATTATTCCTACAGGCATATAGCTTCGACTTATAATATGGACAGGATAATAAATCCTGCAGGTTGGATTTTTAATAATGGCAAGATGGTCAATATTAATACTGCTGAGCCTCAATTGCTTTATAATGCAATTAAGATGTCAATTCAGAACAGGGAGCCTAACACAGTGCTTGTCGAACGATTAGCCGCTCAGTTAGCAGTCAATATTGTTGACCTGCGCGATAAAGATGCTGATGTAACTGCATTGACAATCAATGCAAAAACATATTACGGTTTCGAGGTGCAGCCGTTTATCAGCGAGATTGGATTTAAAATCAGCGATTCCGCTCCTGACAAACCTGAAAATAACTATTTTGCGGTCGAGATATATAATCCTTTTAAGGTTGATATTCCTTTGCGTGATTTCAAGATTGAGATTTGTGACGCAAACAGTAATGTTGCAGATTCTGTTGATATGACGGGTTATATCTTAAAAGCGCAGAGCAGGTTTGTGGTAACCAATAACAGCAATGCAACAAAAGAATTCAACCTGAACAGTGTGATGTCCTCCGGCTCAGGCAGGCATGACCCTAATCTCGTACTGGCTAAATATGTATTAGTGGGCGCTATGCCTCCAGCGTATCAACTCAGCAAAAGATATGACCTTCGTCTTGTAAGGAAAGTGGCGAATTCGAAGCTGCCTCTGGATAAACAGGTTACTCAGGATGCCTGGTTACAGTGGAGCGATGCCAATAATGTTTCCAAATTTTACAGCAGAAGTGATACCAACTGGAATATCGTATATCAGGAATTAAAATCTTCGAGTAATACATTGGGCGCCAATAATGCGTCAGTCGGCATACGAAAGAACTATAATCTCGCAAATTCAATCGACTTTTTCATTTCTGTCGGTGACATAGCAAGAACTCTAACTATAGGTCCCAGTGTCGATGCGAATGATATGATAGGCGCGAAACTTGCAGTCGAGCCTGACGAATATAAAATTCGACTGGATTTGAAGAATCCTGTTTTCTCGAATATTTTCCGGTATCTGACTGTTATCGATCCGACAGAATATGGATTGTCTCAGACTGAAACAAGAATAAAAGGGCGCATCAATATCAATACTGCTCCATGGTTCGTAATGGCACAATTGCCGTGGATGCAATCATCTGTTGCGCGTGACATAGTTCCATTTAGAGACTCGTTCGGAGCTTTCGATACCATCGGTGATTTGATGCAAGTACCTCAAATGGGCTTTTATACGATTAATGCGCATAAAGATACTGATTTGGATCGCTGGCCTGACTTGACGCCGCAGGACGGCGCTGTCAGTGATTTTGAAGAGCGAGATGTGATATTCTCACGCATCAGCAATCTTATTACAGTGCGAAGTGACGTTTTTACTGCGTACATTCTCGTACGCATAGGACTTGATGGCCCCCAGAAAAGAGCAATAGCTATTCTCGATAGAAGCAGGGTGACAATGCCTGTCGATAAAGTCAGATTGTTAGCTTTGCAGCCTGTTCCCGATCCGAGATAACATATCCATCATTCGCAGCCAGTGACTTGGAATTCGAGCGAAGACATGAGTCACAGGCAACTTTTAAGAATTGAGCAATTTAACAAGTTCTGTGTGTGTATGTTTATTGGCTGTCAGGGTTTGAAATGTCCCGCCCTGGTAATTGTCGGTATTGACGGGAAATATTTTATCTCCATGCCAGTTGGTTACTATTGCGCCTGCCGATTCAGCGATTATCGCTCCGGCTGCAATATCCCATAGTTTCGGTGTATCCGTAATTGTCGCCGCCATACTGCCTTTTGCGACATATGCCAATTGTAAAGCCGTGGTTCCGAGATTGCGGTATCTTGTTTCCTTGATAATTTTGCGTGCCCAGCCCGGCACATTTTCATCCGCGCTGAGATGACTATCCAGACCTATGCTTGAGAATTTATCCATAGCTTCTTCGCTTGCCTGTATTCTTCTGCCGTTCAACTGTGCTTCGCCATCTTTTACGGCTGTGTACATTGATTCAGTTGCAGGCTCGAAAATCACTCCTGCTATCGGAATTCCCTCGTAAATGGCCGCTACGCTGACCACAAAAAGCAGCATACCATGTGCGAAATTGTTCGTTCCATCTATCGGATCAATAATCCACCAGACCTGTTCATCACCGCGGGGTGCCTGCTTAAATAGCTTCCCTTCTTTGCCTTCCTCTCCGATAAAGCCATGATCGGGGTAGGTTTCCTTAATCCGGTCAATGATTATCTTCTGACAAAGAGCATCAGCCTGAGTTACCAGCTCGTTTTCGCTTTTTAATGAGGCTTTAATATAGTCGATTTCTTCCATCGCCCGCTGACCGGCCAGCCTGGCCGCAACGATTGCCGTCTCTAATAAACTGCTTAAATATCCGTGGTCTAATTCCATAGGTCTCTTTTTCAAAAGTATAAAAGTATTTGAAACTGCCAAAGCGAGCTAAAGTAATTCAAATCAACTTTAGTCACTTTCAACTTTAGGCATTTTAGGCACTTTGAATATTTTTATTTACCTTTAATGGTATTTAGTATATTCTAAAGTTATTATGCAATCAAGCCAACAGATAAACAAATCAAAATTTATTTTCCGTGCTTCAGGCAGGCAGAGGATTATCGCTGCTGTTATTTTTATTGCTATTGGTGCGTTTTTCGGGTTCTTCTCAATAGCTGCATATAAAAATGTCGATATGGGTCAACACCTCGGGCGCTGCGGCTTTAAAACAATGTATGGACTTCCCTGCCCGACCTGCGGAATGACTACTGCGACTTTGGCTTTTGCACAGGGCAGAATCCTGGAGGCATTTTACATCCAGCCGGCGTGCGGCTTGCTTTGCTCTATTTTTGTTTTCGCAGGCATCATATCATTCATCATTGCGGTTTTTGGAATCAATTTTGTTTTTGTTTCCAGATTTTTCGCCGAAGTAAAAATCAGGCACATCGTCTTAGCCCTAATCATTATTATCGCTTCCGGCTGGGCAGTAACCCTCGCAAGGGCAATTGCTCAGAAGTGAATAATGCAAGAGTGAAGAATCAGCAGTAAAGCATTTAGAAAATTCTTGACATAAGCAGATGCAGTAGAATACCATAATAGCCATAGTGTGTGAAAATAGAATGGATAGGCAGGAGTATTCCTGTTTTTATTTCTGAATTTTTTAACTCCTATAAATGAAGGGAAATGATTATGGCGGTTACTGCGGAAAATTGTCCTCAATGTGGCGGATCAATTCCTCATGGATATGGTAACCAGGTAACTTGTCAATATTGCGGTTCATCTCTTGTCAGGTTAAATCAGACACCTCAGCAAACTCCGGGCGGACCTCCTCCTGTTCCAGGCTCAGAGCATGACGCGGCAGCAGGTATGTGGGGAGTTCGTATGAAAAGAGCCACATATACAGACCTTAAGAGCGGGCTTGTCGCTTTTCAATGGCTCATTCCGGCAGATTGGGATTTTCAGGGTGACATTTGGTGGCGCGATAGCGCAACCTTACCTGCAATCCCGTCTTTTCGAGCGTGGAATCCAAAAGGGCCGGAACAAATCGAGTGGCTCCCGACAATTCCCTGTATATGGCACAAAAATATCCTGACTGAGGCTTTCAGCAAACTCGGTAAAAATTCCCATTTTTTCAAAGAAGATGGCATTGAATCACGTGCTCCGATGACTTCACAGGAAGTGCTCAAAAGTCTTGTTGTTCCGCGATATCGAGGTCAGATGGAAGGCAGTGAACAAGCTGAAAAACCTAAATCCGATTCTCAGCCAAAATCAAGTATTTGGGACATGAGCGGCGGCGTTGCCAACTACTTTAGTAAGGAAAAAATCAGGGAACGCATGGAACTAAGCAAGGGACTTCTCAAGCAAATACCTGGCTTGGAATTCGCCACAAAAGGTTTGAAGAACCTGGTATCGCCGCGTTATAAACCATACGGTGTAACTGTTCGAATAACGGCAGAAGAATCGTTACCTAAGCTTGCTTTGTCATTAAGTGGCGGCCAGGAAGATGTCTTTAATCCGCTTTCATCAGATGGAGCCAGAATACGTATCAGTTATAACCTTGAAGGCAAGCAGATGGATGAAGATATATTCTGTGTTGTCTCGAAAGTTGTCACTCAAACCGGTTCGAGACTTTCCAAGCAGGAAAATATTTTCTGGGCGGCAGAGGCGCTGTATGCGTTTCGTGCTTCAGCAGGTCATCTCGATGCAGTTGGACAGGCTTGTATGGCGTCAGTAAAATCCTTTAAGATGAATCCAAAATGGCTTCAATTTTGCCAGATAGAAAGCCAGAGAATAATAAAAGAACGCGAGATGATAGCGAAAATGATGCAGCAAATGGCGGCAGACCAGAGACGAAATCTGCAAAGACTTGGTGACCTGTCACGCTCGATCAGCCAGGCAGGCGACAGCATAATGGACGGCTACTGGGAGAGGTCGGCAGCTCAGGACAGAATGCACGATAACTGGACCGAGGCTTATCGCGGTGTGCAATCGTATAATGACCCGTCCTCGGATTATAGTCCGCAGCTTCCGGGTGGTTACGACCATGCCTGGGGTAATGGCTTGGGTGAATATATTGTTGCAAACGACAGTTCATTTAATCCGAATATGTATTCGAATATGAACTGGCAGGAATTGCAGAGGCGTACTTAGTGCCATGGGCTTCCAGCCCATGATGGCCATGCCGCAAAGATTAAATGACATTATAAAAAATATGATAGGAGAGTAATATGGGATTGTTTGATAAAATACGCGGCGAATTTATTGATATTATCGAGTGGACTGACTTCTCGAATGATACGATGGTCTATCGTTTCCAGAGACATAACAATGAAATCAAGATGGGTGCGAAGTTGACAGTTCGTGAGGGACAGGTATCTGTTTTTGTCAACGAAGGCCAGATAGCCGATGTGTTCAATCCTGGTATGTACACGCTTGAAACGCAAAATTTACCGGTTCTTTCAACACTTAGAGGCTGGGTTCACGGTTTTAACAGTCCATTTAAAGCCGAGGTATATTTTGTCAGTACAAGACGCTTTACAGACTTGAAGTGGGGTACGCAGCATCCCATTACCTTGCGCGATGCGGAATTCGGTCCTGTACGTCTGAGAGCTTTTGGAACATATGTCATTAAAGTTGTTGATCCAAAGGCTTTAATTCGAGAAATAGTAGGAACAGATGGTCATTTCACTACTGGGGAAATTACAGAACAGTTACGGAATTTAATTGTTTCTCGTTTCGCTGGCGTTATCGGCGAGAGTAAAATACCTGTTCTTGACCTTGCGGCAAATTATGAACAGCTTGGGAACTTTGTTACGAATAAAATAAAGCAGGACTTCGCGAATTATGGACTTGAGCTTTCTTCAATGCTTGTAGAAAGCATCTCTCTTCCTGATGCGGTTGAGGAAGCTCTCGATAAAAGAACAAGTATGGGCGCAATTGGTGACTTGAACAAATATACGCAGTTCCAGGCGGCTAACGCTATGGAAGAGGCTGCAAAGAATCCAAATGGAATGGCCGGCGGAGCTATGGGTATGGGCATGGGTTTTGCGATGGCGAATCAGATGGGACAGGCTCTCGGCAACCAGCATGTCGAGGGCGTCTCGCTCTCGAATCGCGGGCAAGATGCCCGCGACACAGTTCCACCTCCTTTGCAGCAGTCGGTAAAATACTATGCTGCTCTCGAAGGTAAGCAGGCAGGACCGTTTGATATTACGGCAATGCAGAAGCATATTCAAAGCGGCCAATTAACAAAGCAGACTTTAATCTGGCATGAGGGCATGAAAAACTGGATACCGGCTGAACAAGTCGCGGAAGTTAAAGGTTTGTTTGATTCTGTGCCGCCCCCGTTACCTTCTTAATAGAAATTCATATTATTTTTCATTGAATTCTGGTGTGCCCTACCCAGAATTTATGACTTTTTCATAAATTAATGGCATTTCTTGCGACTTTACAGTAAAATGCGAGTGGAAGTCGAGTTTTTTGAAATTTTTAACGGCGCAAGGACTCTTTATTGTATAGCTATGCTTTTTAAAAGAGTGAAATCGTAATATTATTTTAATATAAGGATGCAAAAACGATGCGTTTCAAAAATATCCTTGTAATATCAGTTATGACATTGTTCGCAGCCGGTTTTTCCCTTGCTAATTCCAATGAAAAAATTAGTATAGCCCTGATTGCAGATAAGGCATCAGGTCTGGACAAATCACCTTTGGTATCATTGCTCGAAGTGGAATTGTCTCAAAAAAAGGGTATTCAACTGCTCGAACGAGCCGCTATTGATAAAATTATTGAAGAACAAAAACTGAACGCTTCAGGACTTCTCGATAGAAATACAGCCATAAAAATAGGCAAACTATTACGAGCCGACGCATTTATAATTCTCTCCCTCGAAAGCCAGATGAAAGATGCGAACGATTTAGTTCGTGTGCGTATTTCGGAAACCGCACACGGACTGAGATTGGCCGATTTTTTTGAGCAATCTGAGAAATTAAATCCCCGGCAGGCAATTGAAAGAATAGTCCAGAAAATAGAAAATGTACTTAACAAAATAAATCAGCCGGATGAGAAGCTGATTCCGGTTGGTATAGTTGATATACACCGCGTCGAATTGGGCGAGCAATATAAAATGCTCGAAAGAATATTACCGACAATACTCTCTGTCCGGTTGAGTCTTGAGCCGCAGATTATCATGTTAGAACGCGAAGACTTGAAAGTTCTTCTCAATGAAAAACTCCAAACCGAAGGAGAAGACTCACAATTCTGGAATTCGGCCATTTTAATTGACGGCTATATACGATCCACCGACGACCAATTAGAAATGCACCTCAACCTTAAACAAGCCACAGGTGATACTATAAAATCCTTCACTATAGAAGTTGAACCAAACGAACCGGCTGTTGCGATAGCCCAGGCAACAACTGAAATCATCCAGCAATTACAAAACTCTCCCCCTTCTACAAAATGGAATCCCGAACTCGAAGCAGAAGCATTCTACAAACAAGGCCAAATGCTCTCGTTTCACGGCAGGTACGAGAAAGCAGTCAATCTTTTTGAAACAGCACACGCTCTCCAGCCTCAAAACGTCTATTATACAGGAGCGTTATTTGAAAGAATATGGGATATACGTAGAGAAATTGAAAATAAAATCCGTGAAAACGAATACAGGATAGAAGCGAGAGAGGAGCGGCAAAAAAATAATCCTCAAGATCGAATTGCACCTCTTATATTAAAAGAACCTAAGGATTGTCCTTATTCTGACATGGAGATTGTTCAATTGGTCGCCTCGCTTGTTCGTCAGATTCGTGACAGTTATGAGAAGGATCAACTTTCCACGCTTGATATTTATGATAAATTCTCGAAAAATCTTGGATTTGATCCAATCCTTACTACAGGGTATTTCGTAAACTCTGTTTCTATTAATACAGAACAGATCAGGCAGGTCAATCGTGAAAATCGAAGAATCTGGATAGAAACATATGATACTGCTCTGCAGGAGCAACTGATAAGGGACGATAATCCAAAAATGAATAATACGTTACGATTCGATTTAGCCTGGATCAGTTCCGATGATCCCAACGAACTATTGAAAAATTTGCAGAAGAGTTTTACAGAGTTTGTTATGCCGCTGGAGTTAGGAGGAAAAATTCTATCAACTAAAGAACGAGAATTATATTTTAATCAGTTTCGTGGAAAGGCTGCAATGTCCCTTCCAGTTAGGCTGCAAACAACTTTTCTAAAAAATGTGAGTGAAGAATTTCCGACTCTATTTCGACAATATTTAATAGAACTGGACAAGATCGATAATCCAGATTTAAATCCAAAAATTGATATGCTTCTTTCACAAACAATCTCAAATCTTTCTGACTCGTCTGATAAAGTACAAGCACAAGATAATTCTATCAAAAAAACTCATGATCTTGTAGAGGAGCTTACAAATCAGAACAAGACTCTTGATAGCGAAACGAGAAAAAAACTTCTTAAAAATATAGCTGGATCGCTCATACAAAACACTATGCCAATTAAATATATAGGTACCTTTGATGAGAGACGTTTAATTTGGGAGAAGATTTTTTTGTTTTTGATAGAACAAAAGGATATAGATAGTCTTTCAGAATTTGGAATATATACTCCTTTCGATAGAGATGAGCTTCGATCTCATCCTGAGATATATGTGCAACGTAATGAGTTTTTTGGACAGATACTCGAACTGTTTGAAAGCCGAAAGGCAGAAAAGAAAATTAATTCTGTCATAGCGCTAATTAAAGATGAACAATTTATAATAAAGAGGAGTTTCCCTGAGTTAGAAATTTCTCAAACACCACAGATTCTTCGTGTAACGATGCTGTTAAAAAAAGATGATTGGTTTGAATCATACAGATTTTCCGGACGAGAATTCCAAGTAACAATTAAAGATAAAATGGTCTGGGTTGCTTTTACTGGAAGTGGATCAATAAATGAGAGTGTAAGTATTGGGCTTGTAGGAATAAATTTGGAAAACAAAAGAATATCGGCTTTATGGGGAGCAGAATATCCGTATGTTTTAGTTCCATCTATTGGAAGACCTAATCTATGTGGATTGATTATCGGTGAAAAAACAACTTATTTAGCTGCAACAAGCGTAGGAATTTTGGAATTTCCTGGAAATATGGTTGAGGGTCGAGAATTTTTTCAGGATCCGAATTATGCACAATATTCAACTCTGCATCGAGGAATTCTTGAGTTTCGTAAAAATTTACAAAACAATAAACAGGTAAGTCATAGAGCATTTAAAGTATATAAGCAGGAAAATGGTTTGCCATCACTTTTAATTACTTCAATAGTACAAGAGAATGATAAGCTTTGGGTAGCATATGGAGAAAGAAACCAGGAAAGCGGTTTAGGAATATATGATCCTAAAACAGAACACTGGGAAACAGTTTTTTGTAGCACTTTGCAAAACAATATACTTTTGGGAGCGGGAAAGGCTTATATCATTTACGGTATGAAATTTGTATCTCCTGATAAATTATTCTTCCTGGTATATGATCCTTCATTTCCAAAAAAAGAAGGGAAAGAAAATTTAGAAGGTCTTTGGAAAATGAATACTAAAACTCAGGAGATTAGATATTTAAACCTCGTCTTGGCATTCAAACCTGATCAAGTAACTGTTGAAAATTTCGGTCAGGAATTTTGGTACAAGCCATGGAAATTTATTGTGAAATTTGATCCTGATGCAGAAAAATCAACCATGGTTGTGGGAAATGTCGATAGATTGATGAATGCATATTTGGAAAAAAATATTCCATTTACGATTGGACACGATATTTTTCTCCCTGAATCTTTTATGGATAGTGTATCGTTTGGTCCATATCATTTCCTTGGTAATCTTGACCTGTCAACTAGTGCAATACATACTGATAAGCTATGGGCGAGATTGGGTGAAAGTCAGATTATTATTGCCGAAAAAGGCAAGAGGTTTGAAGAAGCTAAGATTATCGATAATAATCTTCTTGATGGTGAGCCGGTGCATAGATTTGTAAGTACGCCGTATGGGCTTGTTGGAATTGGTGAGGGGACAGTTGGTTTGATAGAAGATAAAGAATAGACGGATACCCCCCTGCGCTGGTATGACAAAGTGAATCGGTCAAGATGACACAGTTAGGTGTCATTTTAATTCGACAGACCAGTACGCATGGTCGAGGAATTGCTTCCAGCTTTTGTATTTATCGTGTCCGAGATGAATATGAGCAAGCGGATTTGATATTGGTTTTTCAGGCAGCCTGATAAGGTGCATATTAGCCAGTTCAGGCGTCATGTTCGCTTTTTTAACGTTACAGGCGGGACATGCGCATACAATATTCTCCCATGTTGCTTTTCCACCCATGCTTCTTGGTACGACATGGTCGAGTGACAATTCACAGGTCGGAAAACGCTTGCCGCAGTACTGGCACTTGTTCTTGTCGCGGGCAAATATATTTCTGCGATTGAATTTGACTTCATTTCGCGGCAGGCGGTCGTAAAAAAGAAGTCTGATAATTCGCGGTACAGCTACGTAGAAATTCACGGTAGATACCCAATCGTGTCCATCCGGCTTAAAGTCCCTTTTAAACTGGCTGACTTCGACCCAGTTGTGGAAATCGTAGTTGGAAAACTGTCCTTCTTCGAGCGATATTACTTCTGCCAGGTTCCTGCAAAGTAAAGAAAATGCCCTCCTGGCACCAATGATGCGTATCGCCATATAGTGCCTGTTCAGCATCAATACGCTGCAGTCAAGGCCGGATTGATAGGCTTCATGTCCCATAATATTATTATATCTTATATCATAGATTCTATGCAATGCAAAATATAATAAAAAATTAAAGGTCAAAAACGCGGGACTTAAAGCTAAAATTATCGCGAACACTTACTAAAAAATGCAGTTTTTTCCCGAATATTTATAAATATCGTAAAGAGTAATACAAAAAACACGATACAATATGCAATATCCGTCTTTTTATAGTCAGGTAAATAGGATTGTAAAAACAAAAGATGCTTATTATTTCTCCCTCTGACCTGCAAATTTTAACTATTCTTTGTTTTTGTGACAGATTTTGGAACTACTTTCTCCGCTTTGAAACCTTTGTCACCTTCGACAATATCGAAGGAAACAAGGGTGCCTTCTTTAAGACTTTTAAAACCATCACTGGAAATGCTCGAGAAGTGGACGAAAATATCCCGACCGTCATCGGTTACAATAAACCCGTAACCTTTTTTGGGATTGAACCACTTTACCTTTCCCTCTGACATAAAACGCTCCTTTTTTAACAACTTAATTCAACGGACTACTATCTGCATAGCCCAAAACACATAAAAAAAATAAATCAGATTTAAAAATCTGAAACTCTGAACTTTCTAACGGATTGTAAACTAAGTTCAGCAGATTTTAGTTTTTATTTGGGCGGCAGTTAATTTTTTTAAAAAAGTGGTCTTTCCTAAGTCGATTTTACTTTTGGAGTATAGAGATTTTCCTTCATTAATCGACCCATCTTGAATTTTACAGACCTTTTGGCGGGTACCTCAACCCGTTCAAGAGTTTTAGGATTTTGAGCCACTCTGGAAGCTCTTGTTTTGGTTTCAAAAACGCCAAAATCACGAAATTCCAAACGGTTATTATTACACAATTCCCTCGTTATTTCATCGAGAAGAGTCTGGACTATGTTTTTTACAGTTACTCTCTTTGCTTGTGTTGATTCCGCTATACGGTCGATCAATTCTTTCTTTGTAATTGTTGCCATAGACTACCTCATTTCCGGAAATAGCAATAAGGAAACAAAAATATTAAACGTTAAAAGAGCCGGTGTTTTACATTTTGGTAAGTTTTTGTTTTCCAACGTCTATCACGCACCTCTTTGAACTCAAAAACACCACAAATCACTATACTATAAAGACTTCTATACAGCAAGCAATTTTTTAATATATTAATAATATTATCAAAAAAAACTTATTCAATATTAAAATCCTAAAAAAGACTTTCTTTTTATCTTTTATATTTTTCTGTAAAACTGCACATTAAAATAGCCGTTTGAATAAATAGTTTGTTGACCAGAGAGTAATTTATAGTCATAATTAAAAACTTTGTACAATTAATTTAAGATGATAATACAGCAGGATTCAGTTAGATGCCTTCAAAAAACAGTGAAATTGATGGTCAGGACAAATTAAAACGAAAAAAGAAGGACCGGGCCAAAGAGATAGCCGATACGTTCGAATGGCTGATTACCGCTTTTATTCTTGCATTTGTCTTCCGGGCGTTTGTTATGGAGGCATTTCGCATACCAACAGGGAGTATGGCAGATACTCTCAAGGGCGCTCATTTTCGGTATCGTTGTCCCGAGTGCGGCTATCAGTACGACTATGGTTTTGTGCCTTCCACATACCACATGGCTGAAGATACTGTGCCGCTAAATAAGGTACCATCGCAGGTTACAATGTGTCCAAGCTGCGGTTATAGAAGGCCCGGCGGCGACCAGGTAAATGTGGCAAATGGCGACCGGATACTCGTATTAAAGTGTATTTACCAGTTTCTTGGGCCTAAAAGATGGGATGTTGTGGTCTTCAAGAATCCGGCGGAGCCGCCAATCAATTATATAAAACGCCTTATTGCCCTTCCAGGTGAACAGGTGCAGATAATTGATGGTGATATTTATATCAACGGTCAAATCCAGCGAAAACCCCCGAAAGTTCAGAATGAACTTTGGATGACGGTATATGATAACGATTATCAGCCTGTCAATCCGTCAATTCCATCTTATAACATGCGTCATTGGAAACAGCCGTTTGTAGCTGCTGATTCTTCGCTTTGGAAGCAGGATAAGTATAGTCCGGCTATATTTCATCTCGACAGCCCTGAAGATAAAATAAATTCCCTCGTTTATGACACTTCGCTGGGAAATGATTTTAAGGCTGTATATGCATATAATGATTTATCTCGTAATGATCAAATGCCTTTATGCAGTGATCTTATGATGCGTTTTTATGTCGAAGCAAAGCATGATATGGGAAGTATTGGAGTTTCACTTGGCAAATATCAGTCCAAATTTAAGGGATGGATTGATTTTAAAGGTGAAATGATAATAACACGAAACGATGAAAAAGAGCCTTTAGCCAGTAAAATATTTACACCAATATCTGCAAGTCCGGGTAAATTAACGGAGTTTAAATTCGCAAATGTTGATCATATGCTCGTTTTGGAATTTGGCGAAGAAAAGCTGACTTATGATTTAGGCTGCAATCGCGAAGATGCCGGCCAGATAAAAGCTGATATTGCCCCGACTGTGGAAATTTTCGGTTCAGGCAAAATTACTCTCTCTCACATGGCTCTTTTCAGGGATATTCATTACACAACAGCCAGATTCGGCAACGGCATTGACCAGGGCTGGGCGACTGATAAGCCGTTTTTGCTCAATGAGGACGAATTTTTTGTTTTGGGTGACAATAGTCCGAATAGCGAAGATTGCAGGTGGTGGCAAAGCCAGGGACTCTCAAACAAGGGATTGCCTCAATATCGGGCAGGTATTGTGCCTCGTGATTATCTTGTTGGCAAAGCGCTCTTTGTATATTGGCCCAGCGGTTTCAGACCCTACGACCGCTTCCCATTCGGCATAATCCCAAATGTCGGCCAGATGCGTCTCATTTACGGCGGCTCAGGCGATTTGAATTAGCATTTTTGGATTAATTTCAAAAAAGTTATTGGTTTTTAGGCGGCATAGAATGCAGTCAACCTAATCAGTTTCAAAACTTTATCTAATTTTTCCCCTCAATCTGATCCAATTTCTTTTTTAAGGATATTTGTATTTGATTTGGTTCTTTCAGTTTAGAAAATGTCTTCTGTACCTCGACTAAACTTTCATTTGCCAATTTAATTAATTCTTCCTTGCTTCTCGAATTAAGCGCCCATTCAACCTGCAAACGAACATTGTTTCTTTTTATTTTTGACTGATCCGCAATAAGTTTGTTCAATTCGGAAAGAGCAGTACACTTCATTGCCTGGATATCAAAAAGTTCTGTTTCTGAATTTTTATTCGCTTCCATATAGCTGTCAAGAAGCCTGATGATTATCCAATAGTTATTTTGGTTAATTTGCGCTTCCGAAAAACTTAGAATTTCCAGCTGTTTATATGATTTTATCGTATTTTCAAACCACTTTTGTAAGAGCTTGTCTGTATCGGAAAACCTGCTCCATCCGGCCGTCGTATTAATTACATTCAATCCTCCCAAAAGAAGCATTTCCTTGAAATTATTTTCTTTTAAGATTGTTAGATATTGCTCGAAATGCTTTTGCAGATTTGGGTCATCCTGTATCCAGTCCAGTTCTAAAATCATGCTGATATTTCTCAGTTTTTCTGCGGCTGATTTCGAATCAGTATTTGCACTCTCGAAGTTTTTACGTAAACTCTCCAGTTTGATTCTATCAATATCATTTATATCCTGTGGTTTTTTCTGCCAGTATCTTTCAAACAATTCACGAACCTTCAGTTCTTTATCGTTAAGCCTGCCGAATTCCAGCGCCTCTTTCTGCGCCTCCTCCTGCGTCATTTTAAGCTTAGTTATATTCGACATTTTTGCTGTTCTTAATGTATAGTTGACATCCGCTCTTTTAACAACAATACTTGACGGAACAGCCAAAAGTCCTTTATCGGTTTTTAGCATTTCGTAATCGATGTCGCATTTTCTTGCGCCGGTATGATGAAATCCCGGCAGTTCCTTAAAGGTTTTTTTCTGGCCGCGAAGGGTAATCGTAACTCCATTTCCATTAAAACCTACCATCATTCTTTTTTCAGGCATAAGAACAGTCTGGTGTTTCAGCATGGATTTTCCATCCTGGCCGACATATTCATAGTTTATATCCTTGAGCAGAAAACCATTGGCATCGAAGACTCTCAAATTATCGATATTGCCGTTACCTCTTTTCATCTCGAGCTTTTTAATATTTCTTTTAATTCCTTTACTGTTATTTGAATCCGCAATCTCGATTGTTTGTGCCTGATTGTTATTTGGCTCTGGAACTCCTGCTATATCTTTCTTGTAGATACGGGACGCAAGAGTTTCAGGCTCGGCAAACCTTATATCGCCAAAATGATAGCTGCCCAAAGCATGTCGAAAGACTCCCCTCTCTTCAATCGGTTTCGGGAATTTAATATTATGACTTTCAATAATCTGACTGCTCGTCGAAAATTCTTTTTCATTGCTGCTGATTGTAACTCCGGGATATGTAGGAAAGTTTAAATTACCAGCCTGAGGCTCCGCCCATTTAAATCCGATACTGTAAAAATCCTTCGATACCCAGTACCTCGCAAACAATAAAACAGAAGCGCCCGACTGGGGAGACTTCAATTCCAATACCGTATCGAATCGCATTACAGCCTGTTTTTTATCCCCAGTTGAATCGTTCGAGTACACTATTCCTGTACACAATAAAAGAACAAGCATAATAATGAAAATCCACTTATTAATGAATGTCATAATATTTTCCCTCTATTCTAACTTTTATATCCTGGATTTTATCAATTAAAAATCAGTGTTAATCCGCGTTAATCCGTGTCTAAGTTTTTCTGAAGTTTTATTCGGTTGGATACGTTATAATTATGTCATCCGACATTGCCTCCTGCATCAAAAGAGCGGGAGTCAGCACGAAATCAACATTCTCCTTCTTCTCTAACGAAGGTATTATAGTCTGTGTGGCGGCGGTTGTTATCTGCCTGTCAAGCTCCGCCATTTTCTGCATGTACATTCTCGCCATTGCATTCGGGTCGTCAGGAGCAGGCGCATTGCCGCTGCCTGACGCAATTGAAAAACAAGCTATTGAAAATATCGCGGCTATGATAAAAAAAAATACCGCACAAATCCTTCTAATCATAATAAATCTCCTTGTTATAACTTTTTATTCTTATTTTATGCCACAGAGCACGCAGAGAATAAAAGTATTGATATTAAATTAAATATAGATCTTCTGTATTCTGAATTCTGTGTTCTGTATTCTTTCAATAATCTTTAAATCCCCTCATCCACTGTGGCCAGTCTTCCGGCTTTACGCCGCCTGCAATTGTCCATGGACCATTGGTATCGAATTTCGGATTCCATTTCAGTTTCCATAGCTCTTTAAGACCGACTTTCCTTACAGACCAGTCAAGAAAAAGACTGTTCACGCCGCCATTATGCCTGTTAATACAGCAATTTATCGATTCTTCCTCTGTCGCTGGTGGCTTCTGGCCTTCCCATATAAATAGGCCGGACCATGATGCAGAATCAAGAAATACAGGAATATTAGATTGTCCCTTCGTAGTATATACAGCAGTTTGTTCCCAAGCATATTTCTCATCAATTTGCGAGAGAATTCCCATAGCAGGATTTGTTCCATAACTGGAGTAATATAGCACGGAACTGTTACTATCCGCACTCCATTCTCGCCAGGACCATGATTCAAAAGCTGAACCTAAAGTTTTATCCGACCACCAGTACCCGCTCGAAAGATTGTGTCTAATTACAAATGGCCAATCCGCAATCTTTTCGCTTATATCAGGAAAAGGACGATTACTTTTTTTAACAGCCATCGGACAAATATTGAGCTTTGTTTTTTTCTTTACATCCTCTAAATATCTATATTCCAAAGTCACAATGTGAGCAGGATCATCATCGTATATGCCTGATGCCCAAAAGAGACGTCCCTGATTAGCTTCAGCATTCGTTGCAAATAATGTTCCCCACTGCTTGAGATTTGACTGGCAGACAACAGTTCTTGCCTGATTTCGGGTCCTTTTCAATGACGGCATTAGAATTGCCAGCATAAAGGAAATAATGGCAATTACTACCAAAAGCTCAATTAATGTAAAACCTTTTCGCTTTTCCATAAATTTTTTCATATTTTTTGCCGCAGAGCACACAGAGAACTCAGAGAAGAAAAGTATTAATTTTCATTTTATTAAAAACATTATGTATTCTTTCAATAATCTTTAAATTCCCTCATCCACTGAGGCCAGTCTTCCGGCTTTACGCCGCCAGCGATTGTCCATGGACCGTTCGTATTATATAATTGATACCATTTCAGTTTCCAAAGTTCTTTAAGACCGACTTTCCTTACAGACCAGTCAAGAAACAGGCAGTTCACTCCACCATCATGTCTGTTAATACAGCAGCTTGTTTCTTCTTCCTCTGTTACACGAGGTTTCTGGCCTTCCCACGCAAAAGTACTCCATGTTGATGCAGAGTCGAGCATAAGAGGAATATTGGAAGGTATTTTTTCTGAGTATATTCTTGATATTTTAGTATGATAGGTATAGCCTGGAAAATCCGTTAACGAAAAGGTACTAAAAAAAGCTATGTTAAAACCATAGCTTCCCTTCGAAATATTGATATTGTTGCTGTCATAAGACCATGATTCGAATGCAGAACCTAACGTGCCGGAAAAGTGGGTATAGAATGAGACATGTCTTGGGTCATCTATTCCTCTTAATACAGAGCCATCATATTGTTTATTACCTTCTCTTACGGCCATGGGACAAAAAGAAATCTTTTTATCTTTAAATACTGAAGCATCTTGTTCAAATTTATAAGGTCGAGGTTCAACATCAAACAAATAATGTCCCTGATTACCCTCTATTCTCATTAAAAGTAGTACTCCCCACTGCTTTAGATTAGACTGACAGACCAAAAATCTTGCCTGATTTCGGGTCCTTTTCAATGACGGAATGAGAATTGCCAGCATAAGGGAAATAATGGCAATTACTACCAAAAGCTCAATTAATGTAAAACCTTTTCGCTTTTCCATAATCTCTAATCCCTAAATCCACATTTTTAATCGCCGATCTTTCACCTGTATATTCAATCTCGCAATATCCCTTTTTTTGTCAATATTTCTTTGAAAAAGAATAAGCATTTTTATACAATATAAAATATTGAATAGATTCATGGAGCCGGGGGCAAAATTTGGGAAACTCTTGTCCCAAAAGCCCCCGGCCCAAACGTCTTCTCATCAAGCTTATGCTTTTATATGTTTCTTAAGATAAAATTCAGATGTTTTCATTTCAGTTCAAAAATAATTAATACGGATACAGTCCGGTAATCGAGCCCCATGCCCATGTATAGTTGCTATTTTCGCCATATATCATCTGATATTCAACTAAAGGGTCCTGTGAATATGCCCAAGTTTCAGTGTAAGCTTTAAGTTGCAGAGATATTAATGACTCTCCCGGATCAGTATATACTCCTGTCTCCACAGTTTCGACGTAATAATCCCACTGATAAGACCAGAGTTGTCCCATTGGTACTCCGCCATAATACCAGTAAATCCACCATGGAATGTATTCGATATCGTCATACCAGGTATTTGGAGTATCATCACCATAATAGTAACCAGTAGGATAACCAGTATCTGAATTTAGAGTTAGAAATGACTGTGAATATCCGGCATCAAGGAATTGTTCAGAAGGAACAATTGCAAAAGGAATAGAATCTATAAGCACACATACAGAAACCGGATCATAAAGGCGTTCAGCTGCTAAGTTATGAACAGGATAAGAGGGAAATGAAAATGATTCATTAGGTTGGATTATCCTATGTTCCTCATAAGGTGAAAATCCTCCACCTTGAAAACCATAATTGAAGGCAATGCAAACACCTGGAGCTGTGCCAGGTCCTTCCCATTCATATCCCATTTCAATGGTATTTTCAAATGCTGAAGATACATTCATATTAAGATCTGTGTAATCATTTGTTAAAGCATATACATATGAATTAGATATATTCATAATCTCAAGATCTTCCCACCCATTACCTTCATCTTCAGGAAAAGCGTATATACAATCTTCGTAAATGCAATAACTCCAGGTGCATAACTCCTCCCAAGTCCATGGGTCATATAGGGTCTGCTCAATAGCTTCATTCATTTGATTCATGTTATTAGCTGGATAATAATTTTGAAAATAGTTCCATTGACCTGCATTTGCTGTTTGTAAGGAAGTTAAAGAAAACATTACGGCAACAACAAAACAAAGAGCTATTATTTTTCTTACGTTATACATAATTAAATCTCCTTATTTTAATTCTCTAATTTCCCATTTTTTACCTAAACTGTTTTCTATAAAGCACTTAAACAATCATACCCACCACCTCCTTTCGCGAAGATTTGTTTTTGCATAAACAAAGACATAATTATCTATCTCTTATTCAATCGAAACGAAGAAAAAGAATATTTGCCTGTGTTGCCTATTTTTCCTATTCTATCGATGCTCGCCGGATATGATAAGGATTGTTCAAAAAAGAATAGGAATTCAGTTCATTTTCCGTAATTCAGTACTCTTTATTAAATTTTTCGTCTGTGAGAAACGACATTCGCTTTTTAAATAAATTATATTTGTGAGGACAAATTACAGTATTATATATATTTACATTTTGTCAATATAAATTTCGTAAAAATACAAAATATTTTTTAATAATCAGCCGGGGGCAATTGTGAAGTCCTCACAAATAACGCCCCCGGCCGCTGTGAAAACTCGACATCAGATTTCACTATATATAAGGCGTATGTCAGAGCATAAATGTTGATTAACTTTTTAAATATTTTTAAAATATTTTGCTAAAATAGCTAATTTACAGACTCAAACGCAAAAAATTATGGTTTCTTTGAACATTTTTCAAAAATTTACTGGTTTTCTGTCAACCGATGCGCTGTTATAATCGTCTATTAGCGATAGTAGGAGTTAATAGCCTCGATGACGAATACAGATAAGAGCTTAATAGAAGCCCATTGCAGGGGTGACCAAAAGGCATTCGGTGAAATTGTACACCGATACGGGGACAGTGTTTTGGGATATTTGATAAAAATGACGGGCAATAAAGAGCAGGCGGAAGACCTTTTTCAGGAGACTTTCAAAAGAGTTCACGAAAAGTCTCATACCTTTAAGGGTACTGAGTTTAAGAGCTGGCTGTTCAAAATCGCCACAAATGTAACTTACGATGGTTTTCGCAAAAAGCATCGTGCAGAATCACAGGGCAGGGAGGTAAGTTTTAATAGTATGAATGACGAAGAACTTGTTTCTACTGTTGCTGAGGATAACTCCTTTAATCCTTCCGTTGCGACGGTTAAAGCCGAACAGGTCGAGCAGGTCAGGCATGCGGTCGAATCTTTGCCTGATAAGCAGAAAGCCGCTCTTGTTCTGGCTTATTATCAGCAGTTGAGTTATCGCGAAGTTGCGCTGGCTCTGGATTGCTCCGTTGGAACGGTAAAAACGCAGATGTACAGAGCGCTGAAGACTCTGGCGCAGAAACTGCCGGAGGTTGAACTATGAGTACAGACAGACATTTAACTGAAAAAGACCTGATTGAGTTCCAGTTCATGCTAACTTCGGATGACCGGATAAAAGAGATTGCCGGTCATCTGAACGACTGCAATAATTGCCGGAATGAGTTAGATAAGCTCAAACGCAAGTTCGCCGCCCTTGATTTGCTTAAAGGCAAGACGAAAGTTTCCGAGCAGCTTATTTCGCAGGTTGTAAAACAAACCCAAATTCCAGCTAAAGCGAAAATCTTTTCATTAACAAAATCCGCCTGGCTAAGCGCAGCCGCGGTTTTAGTGCTTGGAATTATCCTGTTCTCCAATATGGACTGGAACAATCAAACACGAGTGGGTGAATTAGAGCCAAATTCATTAGCTGCTCCAACAACAGCAATGAAGGGAGAATCTACTGAATCTTTCCTTCATGGAGTAACCGACAGGACTGTACAGGGAGAGATTCCGGTTCAAAGTCTTACTGCTTCGGGTGGAAATAAAACCGTAAGCGAGCAAACTGCCGATTCAATGACGGAAATAGGTGAGCAGCCTTATTTTGCACCGGCAAGTGCTATTGAATTAGTCACATTGCCAAAAAGAGAGAATGTGCAGCTTACTATATATAATTCAGCGGATTTGACTTTGGTCAGGGAAAAGCGGAATCTTACCTTAAAACGCGGCTGGAACTGGCTGCAATTAATGTGGGCTAATACATTAATTGACCCGACTTCACTTAGCCTGGAACCGAAAAAGCATAAAGACCAAATCGATATTCAGGCATTAGTATTCCCAGCGAGGCTGCGGCAGATTGGTCGCTGGCTCATACGTTCCGAGGTCAGCGGCCAGGTGCCGTTTGAAATAACGTATCTTACAAGCGGCTTATCATGGCGAGCGTTCTACATGGGCACACTTTCCGAAGATGAAAAGTCTATGGAGATGAAAGGCTACGTCCGTGTTGCCAATAATTCCGGCGAAGACTACGAAAACGCCCAAACTCGATTGATTGTTGGGCAGGTACATATGCTCGACGAAATAGCAACTTTAGCAAGAAAGCAATATCCATATGACAGACCTACTCAGCAAGAAGGACAAAACTTTCTGTTTTTTGATAATTCTGGTGTTCAGGAGAAGTTTAAATCTATAGATGAAGATAAGATAGTAGGGTATGAGTCTTTTGAATGGAAAGGTTCAGGAGCAAAACAAATCATTAAGGAAGGCCTCAGTGAATATTTTCTTTATACAATTGAAGGTACAGAGACAATTGAAAACCAGTGGAGCAAGAGACTTCTTTCATTCGAGGCAAACGATATCGAAGTGGAGAGCCTGTATAAATATGATGAAGGCCGCTATGGAAGCCAGACTATAAGGTTTGTCAAATTCGCAAACGATGAAAAGCATAATCTTGGTGACACTCCCATTCCTGACGGTGATGTAAAGATTTACGGCATAGCAGATAAAGATGGATATTTATCATATGTTGGCGGGACAAGTGTAAAATATATCCCTGTCAACGAAGAAGTTGAACTTAATCTTGGCGCAGCGCGATTAGTCGAAGTAAAGCCAACTATGATGAATTACAAGACAGACAATTACATATTTGATCCCAACAATAATATTACGGGCTGGGATGAGATACGCACATGGAAAATAGAAATTATAAATACAAGACAAATTCCTGTAACAATAGAAATTACTCGCGATTTCGGTACTAACTACTGGACAATGCAGAGTGAAACACCTTACGAACGACATGATGTTACAAGAATAAGGTTTAATCTGAACATTGAGCCGCGGTCAAAACAGGAAATTGAATATACCGTAACAACCTACCACGGCTCGCGTCAGGACCAGTTTAATCAATAAATTAAAGAAAATGAAAAAGTATATTATATTACTTTCGATTCTAAATTTAGCTCAGTCCGGTTATGGAGCGGATGAAAGTCCTGCACCACCGGCAGGTGCAATTGAACTTGTTACGCTTCCTAAACGAGAAAATGTTCAGCTTACGATTTATAATTCCGCTGATTTGACTTTAGTTCGTGAAAGGCGAAATCTTGTATTGAAAGAAGGCTGGAACTGGCTCCAGTATTCATGGTCGAATACTCTTATCGACCCGACTTCTCTCAGTCTGGAAGCGATGGAGAAAAAAGGGCAGGTCAATATTCAGGCATTAGTATTCCCACCAGGACAAAGAGAGCTTGGTCGATGGCTTATTCATTCAGAATATAGCGGGCGGGTACCATTCGAAATAAAATATTTAACAAGCGGCTTATCTTGGCGAGCGTTTTATATGGGTACTCTCTCCGAAGATGAAAAATCAATGCAGATGAAAGGTTATGTTCGCTTAACCAATTTAAGCGGTGAAGATTATGCAAACTCACAAACACGAGTGATTGCAGGTAAAGTTCATATGCTCGATGAAATAACCCAGCTTGCGAAAAGACAATATCCTTACAATACACCTGGCGGCTTTTCAAGTGCAATAATCAGAACCGGAATTTTTGATGGACAAGGTTCTTTGCGGCCTGATGTCGGCTGGTGGAAGCTCGACGATGGTGATGGTGTAATCGCTAAAGATTCGTCCGGCAAGGGTAAAGATGGAATAATTTACAATCCAAACGGCGGATTGGGACTTAACGGGTCTGTCTGGTATAATGACCCTGAACGCGGCATAGTTGCAAGTTTCAATGGCAATGACTCAACTGGTGCATATATCTCAGCCGGTTCTATTCCGGCTATGAGCCTGTCGAATGATTTTACATGGGCGTTTTGGGCCAAAGTAAAAACATCTGAAGAACGTGCCGAGGATAATGATGTTATTCTGGGCAATCGCAATAGACCTGCCGATTGGCCGGAACAATCATCGGCTTATATGTTCATTAAATTTACACCAAGTATGTTCGAGTACTATGGCGGCTCAAACGAGGGAATCGATTATCCCAATTTAAATGTTCCCCCCGATTCTGGTATATGGATACATCATGCTGTAGTTAAGGAATCAGGTACACTGACATACTATCGAAATGGGATAGTAAAGGGTGTAAGTAAACTAAGCTCGAATATAAATGTAACTAATCCTTTCTATATTGGTGGTGACGCGCAAAACGAACGTGCCGCCTGCTATATAAGCGATGTCAAACTTTGGAGTAAGGCTTTAACAAATGATGAAATTCCTATGGTAATGAATAATGCATCATATAATACACCTTTTGTACAAAAAGGTTCTGCTTCCGCTTCCGGTTCAGGTGGTGATTATTTCCTTTATACAATTGAAGGTACTCAGACAATAGAAAATCAGTGGAGCAAGAGATTGCTTTCTTTTGATGTTGACAATATTGAAGTTGAAAGCCTGTATAAATATGATGAAACTCGTTATGGAAATCGGTTAATAAGGTTTGTCAAATTCGCCAATGACAAAGGTCATAATCTTGGTCATTACCCTATTCCAAACGGTAATGTAAAAATATACAGCATAGAGAACAAAGAGGGAAGCTTATCTTACGCAGGTGGAACTAATATTAAAAATGTCCAGGTAAATGAAGAAGTGGAATTAAATCTTGGCGCAGCGCGATTACTCGAAGTAAAGCCAACTATGATGAATTACAAGACAGACAATTACATATTTGATCCCAATAATAATATCACAGGCTGGGATGAGATACGCACATGGAAAATTGAAATTATAAATACGAGACAAATTCCTGTAACAATAGAAATTACACGCGATTTCGGAACGAACTATTGGACATTGAAAAGCGAAACACCTTACGACAAATACGATGTCACTCGCATAAGATATAACCTGAATATCGAGCCGCGAGAGAAACAGGAAATTGAATATACAGTAACAGCCTATCACGGCAAAAGACAGGATGAATATAATAAATAAAGGATCGGGACATGAAAAAATATGTTTTATTCATTATAATATTTGCGATTTTAAGCATCAGTCAGATATGTTTTGGGTTGGCTACGGAGCAGATCGGTCCAAATAGTTCGCTTGGACATGAAACAGGTTCTCAGCCGAGCTGGCCTAAAGGGATTTATGAAATTACAAATCTTGACTCGCGTGAATATTCGATTTGGGTTAATGGCAATGAGAATTTCTATTTCAATGGCGATGTCGAAGAAATAAATGAAATGATAAATCTGTTTTCAAAAGTCGCAATACGCGATCATGTCGTGCAGATTCTATCGGACAAAGGGACGACAAAAACTTTTGGCGGCGTTGAAATAGGATATAATGTCAGGCTTCAATTAGTGGAAGGTATTGCGTTATTTATGACTCGTGAAGAACAAAGAGAAAGCTTGCCTTTGGAACCATGCCTGAGCATCCTGACAGGTGGTGACAACTCGATTATTGAAAAGCTGAAATGGCCTGATAATATAATCATAGAAAAATTTATTCCTGAAATTCCTGTTAAGAGCAAAATGCAACAGCCAAAACGTGATTATTATTACGGATTGCTCGAATTTGCTGACGGCTCACCTTCCCAAGAGTTTGTTAGCGGAGTTAAAAGCCGCATAACATTGTGGCAGAAGGATGTGAATGATGGAATTAATATTGGTGATGTAAATAATAAGGGGTATTTCACAATTTTGCTTTCCGAAGTAGAATTAGCGAATTTGAAAACAGGCAAAATGTGGCTGACTTGTACGATAGCTAATTATTTAACCGAGGCTAAAAAAACAGATCAGAAATTTCCTGTTGAAATGCTTGTGAAAGAAAAGGAAAAAGCAGAATCAGTTAAAGTAGCTGGACTTCCATATTATTACGGCCGCATTCTTTTCGAAGACGGCTCACCTGCAATTGCGGATTCTTCTATATGGAAGGGAAGTGAAATACATGTTGATTTCTCCTATGCTGGAATGGGCCATATAGATTCTGAGGGTTATTTCAAAGTGTTTTTTACACCTGAACAATATAAGAAAGCGCAAGAAAGTAAAGAAAGGAAAAATATTTATGTCCCTACGGGTCCGAACTCCGGCAGGGCTATGCACACTTTTCCTGTCACCGAGCTTTCTCAGGATAAATCCAAAGCGGGAGTAGTTAAAATACCTCGTCCTGTTCCGCCAAAGCAGGAATTATCGACTGTGAAATCGAAAGTCGGAAAACAGATTCCCGGTTTTGAAAAAATTAAATCAGCGGATTTTCAGCCGGAACAGGCAAAGGATAAGCCTCTGCTTGTCTGTTTCTGGGATATAGACCAGCGGCCATCAAGACAATATATACTTGATCTTGAAAAAAACAAAGTTGTTTTGGAGGGTAAAAACATTCAGGTTTTAATCATTCATGCAGGTACTAAAGTAGAAAACGAAGTAAAACATTGGATTCAGGAAAATAAAGTTTCTATTGCTTCCGGAATTATAGAAGGGGAGCCTTATGATACTCTATTGACTTGGGGCGCAAGGGGCCTTCCATGGCTCGTGCTTACTGATGATAAACATGTGATAACAAAAGCAGGTTTTAACATAGATGAATTGGCAGATATGAAATAGTAATCAGAGTAGTGAAATGAGGAAGAAAAATTTATTCATTGCAATATTAATGATTTTAAGCATTGGTCAGGCCTGCTTAGGATTAGTATTTTTTGAAATCGGTCCCGTGAATACGGATGAAAGAGATACTATTCCTGAGCATGAATCACGAGTTTTGTATTCATCCGGATTCGGCAGTGATGATTACTTTTTCAATTCTAATATAGAAGAGATAAACGAAATAATAAATATGTTTTCAAAAATGAGAATACGGGATCACAAGCTGACTATTAATTCCGGTAAAAGACATTACAAACATCTTGAAAATACAATTGAGTATAATGTAATGTTCAGGCAGTATGGTTTTGATATTCCTGAATATAATTTGTTTATTTTTACAGATGATTATCAAACTTTGTCAAAGCAGTTGGAAATTCCAGATAATATATTTCTTGTTAGTGATATTAATGACTTTCCGCTTAAAAGTAAAGCAGTAATACCGGAACGTAAGACGTGGTATGGAAAAATTCAATTCAATGACTCCATCGAATATGATAGCACTTTAGTTTCATGGACAATGCAGGTTACTTTGTGGGAAAAAGACATAGAAGGTGGAATCATAATAGCCAAAGTGAAGGATCAGGGTATTATCAGTATGGAATTTTCCGAAGATGAAATCGCTGCTCTCAAAGCTGGTAATTCATGGCTCACTCTTAATGCCGGAAATTCGATAGTTAATGCAAAACAAACGGATACAAGATTGCCATTCGATTTTTTAAGTCAGGATATAGAAAATACCAAAACTATCGCGGTTGATGGTCCCAAATGTTATTACGGCCGCCTTCTTTTTGACGATGGTTCACCCACCATAATGGATCCTGAGCCTTGGCCGGGTGCTCAAATAGATATTGAATTTTCTTACGCGGGAGCTTTTGAAATAGATTCTGAAGGTTACTTTAAGGTTTATTTTTCTAAGGAACTATATGAAGAAATCAAATCCGAAAAAGTAAGAAAGAATATATATGTTCCTGATTATGAAAACAAGGGTCGCTCAACTGCAATTTTTACTTATCCGGTTTCTGAATTGTCTATGGATAAATCGAAAGCTGGCGTAGTTACAATACCTCGTCCTGTTCCTCCAAAGCAGGAATTATCGATAGTAGAATCGAAAGTTGGAAAACAAATTCCTGGTTTTGAAAAAATTAAATCAACGGATTTCCAGCCGGAGCAGGCAAACGGTAAGCTTTTGCTTGTTTGCTTCTGGGATATTGAGCAGCGTCCCTCAAGACAGTTTATACTGGAATTGGAAAAACAGAAGGAAACTTTACAAAATAAAAATATCGAGATTCTAATTGTTCATGCAGGTACTAAAGCAGAAACTGAAGTAAATAACTGGATTCAGGAAAACAATATTTCTTTTGCATCCGGAATTGTTGATGGTGATCCTTATAATACGCTTTGGGTCTGGGGAGCAAGAGGCCTTCCGTGGCTCGTGCTTACAGATGATAAGCATGTGATAGCAAAAGCAGGCTTTAATATAGATGAATTACTTGCAGACTGAAGGAGATAAATTATGATTAGTAAAATGAAAAAAGTAATAATAATAAGTTTGTTGAGTGTAATTACAGGTTGGTTTACAACCGGAGTTTTTGCAAACAATGATTCTGACTTAATTAAGCAGGGGAATAATGAGTTCGCGTTAAATCTGTATTCGCAGATTAAAAATCTCTCTGAAATAAAGCAGGCCGAAGGTAATTTGTTTTTCTCGCCGTACAGTATTTCGACTGCACTGGCGATGACTTATACAGGCGCCCGCGGCAATACAGCTAAAGAAATGGCAGACGTTTTGAAATTCCCTTCACTTAAACTGGAAGAAATAGCTTCTGCTTTTGGAGAATTACAAAAACAGTTACAGGCCGACAAAGAAAATCGCGGCTATCAGTTAAATGTCGCAAATGCCTTATGGGGACAGAAAGGATTCGGATTTTTGAATGAATATCTTGAATTTAATAAGAAATATTACGGTTCAGAACTAACTGAACTGGATTTCGCTAAATCCGAGGAAGCCCGTAAAATAATAAATACATGGGTGGAGGAAAAAACCAACGATAAGATAAAAGACCTTATCCCTTCAGGTTCTATAGATTCGATGACCCGAATGGTTCTGACCAACGCGATTTATTTCAAAGGCGACTGGTCGATTCAGTTCAAGGAAGAAAACACAGAAGAAGCAGATTTCAATGTCACTAAGGACAAAAAAGTAAAAGCTCAAATGATGTACCAGAAGGAAAAGTTCGATTACGCTGAACTCGATAATATGCAGTTATTGCAATTACCTTACAAAGGTGAAGAACTCTCGATGCTTATATTATTACCCAAGACAATTGATGCTTTGGAATCAGTCGAAGCCGGACTTAAACCCGATACCCTTGCGGCTAATCTCAAACAGATGCGAAAACGCGAAGTTGATGTTTATCTTCCCAAATTCAAGATTACATGCGGAACAATCGAAATGAAGGAAATTCTTGCCGCAATGGGGATGAAAGACGCATTTTCTGATGCCGCTGATTTTTCGGGAATGAATGGAAAAAGGAATTTATATATTTCTGCTGTGATGCACAAAGCGTTTGTCGAAGTAAATGAAGAAGGTACCGAAGCCGCCGCGGCTACGGGAGTTGGAATATCACTAAAGTCTATTCCTATGCCGCCGCCGGTCTTCCGCGCCGACAGGCCGTTTATTTTTATGATTTGTGACAATCGCTCACAAAGTATTTTGTTTATGGGAAAAGTTTGTAATCCCGAATTGAAAAACCAATAACTTAATAATTTTTTCTGAGAGAATTAGAAATGCAGAACTTTAAAATGAAATTTACGATTCTTGTTTTAACAATGAGCATAGTATTTTTTTCTTCGGCACTTGTTTTCGCTGAAGGTGAAATTACAGACTCTGATGCCGTAAGCATGGGAATTAATAAATTCGCTTATAATCTTTATGACAAAATTAAAGATTCTCCAGAGATAAAGAAAAACGGTGGCAATTTATTTTTCTCGCCTTACAGCATTTCCGCCGCTCTTGGAATGACATACACAGGCGCACGTGGTAATACAGCAAAGGAAATGGCTGATGTTTTACAATTACCTCCGCTTGAATTGGAAAAAATCGCCGCCGCTTACGGCCAACTGCAAAACCAGTTACAGGCTAATCCCAAAACGAGCGAGTATCAGTTAAATATAGCAAACGCCTTGTGGGGACAAAAAGGATACAACTTTTTACCAGAATTTCTTGAGATTAATAAAAAGTATTTCGATTCAGGTCTTACGGAGCTTGATTTCGCTAAATCCGAAGAAGCCCGAAAAATTATCAATACATGGGTCGAAGATAAGACTAAGGAAAAAATTAAGGATCTTATTACGCCTGGAGCATTAGATCCTTTAACAAGACTTGTTTTGACCAACGCGATATATTTCAAAGGCAACTGGGCGGTTCAATTCAAAGAAGAAAATACGAAACCTGCTGATTTTAATGTCACAGAAAATAAAAAAGTTGAAGTTCCTATGATGCATCAGAAAGGAAAGTATTTTTATGGTGAAAGTGATACAATTCAGGTCTTGCAAATGCCGTATAAGGGTGAAGAGCTTGCAATGTTCATAGTTCTTCCGAAAGCAGGTGTATCTTTATCTGATGTGGAAAAACAAATTAATTCAGAGTCACCATATATTTTCAGTTCAATAAGCAGAAGCAAACAAGGCGTAGAAGTATTTCTGCCTAAGTTCAAAATGACCTGTGGTACAATCGCTCTTAAAGAAATATTAATTGCCATGGGAATGAAAGATGCTTTTTCCAGTATCGCAGACTTTTCAGGAATGACAGGAAAAAGAGACCTGTTTATCTCGGCTGTTATGCACAAGGCTTTTGTTGAGGTGAACGAAGAAGGTACAGAAGCGGCGGCCGCTACGGCAGTGATAATGCAAAAAGATGAACCTCGACCTACACCGGTTTTCCGTGCCGACAGGCCTTTTATCTTTATGATTACAGATATACGCGGACAAAATGATATATTATTTATGGGCCGGCTCGTAGATCCGACATTAAAAAGTGAATAAATGTAGGATGGGCTTTAGCCCATGCTGTAAAGAAAAAATAAAAGTTACAATAATTTTTTCAAGGAGAATAATTATGAACAGTAAAGCAAACAAAATAATGGCAGTAGTATTGGCGCTTGCGTTTGTCACAATCGCGCAGGCCAGGATTAAGCTTGTAGCTTTGCCTGAACGTGCGGCTACAATAATCAGGCTGGACAATCCGCAGGCGACACTAATCGAGGAAGAGCGTGTCCTTACGCTCCAGCAGGGATCGAACAAAGTTGATTTTTCATGGAATGCTGTTTCCATAGACGCTGACTCTATTCGGCTCGAACCTCTTGACCATCCGGATGGAGTGACATTACTCAGCGTCAGCTACCCTCCCGGAGAAGCGGCTCTTGTCTGGGATATAGCCTGCAAAGGTGACTATGTCGAGAAGGTTAGAATCAGCTATCTCTTGAGCAATATAGACAGGCTCATTACTTATAAGGCTGTGGCAAATAAGCCGGAGAAGCAGGTTGATTTGAAAAGCTATGTTATTCTGCGAAACTTCTCGGGCGAGGATTTCGACAAGGCACGAATTATGCTTGATTACGGCGAATCCTTCGAACAGGGCATTGACCACGAAGAGACCAAGCAATTGCTCTTTCTCAAAGAGCCGAATGTCCCGATTACAAAAGTCTGGAAATTTGATTCGAATATACAGGTATGGGACCCGGAGCTGCTTGAAAACAAAAATGTAGGTATTCCCGTCAGCTATCGCATAGTCAACGATGCCAACAGCGGCTTAGGCGAATTCGCTCTCTGGGGAGGAAAGGCAAGGGTTTATCAGGATGACGGCCACGAAAGCACTATCATTCTTGGCGAGGACAACGCAATACTTGCCCCGGTTGGTGAGAAAATGGAGCTTTATATCGGTGAGAGCAGGGACATTGTCGTTACGCAAAAAAGAATGCCCGGCTCTGGCACTATGGTTCCGGACAGTATCAGGCGCAGAAGCGATAACAGGCAGATTATCGTCATGCACGATACCAACGAAGATGTCGTGGCAAAAATCGAGAATTTCAAGGATTCTCCCGCAGTACTTACGATGATTCAGCATTTCGAGGGCGAGTGGGATATGGAACGCTGCACTCTTGACGGTAAGACACTCACCGCTGGAAATGGCTATACAAAGAAAGATGCAAATACTCTTGAGTTTGAGATTACACTGCCGGCTCGTACCGATAAAGGTCCCGCTGTGAAGGAACTCCGGATGGTTTACCATCGCAGGCATGTTCGTTCGAGCGGAACACCTCAGCCGGAATTCAGGACAACACCGGTAAGAAGATAGAAGATTAAAAAGAACTCAAACTTAAGGAGTACTAAAATGAAACGTCTAATCTTAATATTTACAATCATACTTGCGGCAATAGGCTTTGCCTATGGCAAAGTTGATTTGGTTACTCTACCGGATAGAGATACAGTTCAGCTTACTATATATAATTCAGCAGATATGACTCTTGCCCGCGAGAGCAGGGCGCTTACACTCAAGGAAGGTCAGAATGAATTGCAGTTCTCATGGGAAAATACTCTCATTGATCCGACAAGTCTTGAGATGCTTCCCAAAGCTCATGCGGGAGAAATTGATATTGCAAATCTGACTTTCCCGCCGCGAGTAAGAAATCTTGGCTTATGGATTATCAAGAGCGACTATTCAGGCAAGGTCCCAGTCGAGATAACATATCTCACCAGCGGCTTATCATGGCGAGCCTTCTATATGGGAACACTCACGGAAAACGAAGAGAAGATGCGTTTGCAGGGCTATGTCCGCGTAACGAACAACTCCGGCGAAGATTATGAAAACTCTCAGGTAAGACTGATTGTCGGCCAGGTCCATATGCTCGATCAGATAGCAAACCTTGCAAGGCAGCAGTACCCTTATGGCAGACCGGGTGGCATGCCTATTCCTATGCCGACGACAGCAGCGAGAGCCGCTGGTTCAGCGGGAATGAGAGGAGGCAGAGGAGGAGGTATGGGTGGTGGATTCGCTGCTGCACCTGAAATGATGGCAATGGATTTAGCGCCAAGAGAAGTCGTAAAAGAAGGTCTTAGCGAATATTTTCTTTATACAATAGAAGGTAAAGAGACAATCGAGAATGGCTGGTCTAAAAGACTTATCAGTTTTGATGTCGAAGATGTAAATGTAATCAATCTGTATAAGTATGAGGAAGAACGCTACGGCAGGTCTGTAATTCGCTTTCTTAGCTTTAAGAACGATGAAGAGCACGAGCTTGGCGAAACACCCATTCCGGGCGGTATGCTCAAGGTTTATCGCAATGTGGATAAGGAAAACCACCTGTCTTATGAAGGCCAGTCGGAATTCAAGTACATTCCTGTAAATGAGGAAGTGGAATTAAACCTTGGTTCAGTCGCCAACGTTGTAGTTGAGCCTAAGCTTATGGATTTTAAAACTGAAAATTACAGATTTGGAAACAATGGTGAGATAACAGGCTGGGATGAAGTTCGCACATTTGAAATTGAAGTAAGAAACACGAGAGATACAGCGATAAAGGT
>JAFGEF010000161.1 GCA_016931715.1 Sedimentisphaerales bacterium | reverse complement strand
CAGTTCCCAAGTCTTTGAAACCAAAAGGTTTGCGACAAATCATTCCTGTGTCATTAATATTGGTAAATGCTGTGCTACACTTATAACAACACTTTTGAACGAGCCCAAGTTACGCAGTAGTTGCGAAATAAAAAATTCAGAAATAAATCGGCGATTTTAGTCTATCAAAGCGGCTTACACAGCCAAAAGACGGTTATTTCTAGGTCTGACAAGTGCATTAGAATTTTCTTTGTATATTTAACATTTTAGGGATAGACTGAAGGCGATTTGTGATTTATTGCTGAAAGGAAATGATTTATGCAAATTTCGAGAATATTTTTAACTTATATCGTAAGTGTACCTGTATTTTTTATTGTTGATATGATTTGGCTTGGTGTGATTGCAAAAGGTTTTTATCGAAAAGCCCTTGAGCCGCTGATGACACCTGATATTAACTGGATAGCGGCAATAATTTTTTATTTACTTTTTCTTGTCGGTGTACTAATTTTCGCCTTGCTTCCGGGTATTGAGAGGCGGTCATTGGTCTATACAATTGCCATGGCTGCATTGTTTGGTTTTATCGCATATGCTACCTATGACCTGACAAATTTGGCTACACTTCGTAACTGGCCTTTAATGCTGTCAATTGTTGATATGATTTGGGGTGCATTTTTGTCGGCATCCACCGCTGCAATAACTTATCTTATCATGAGTCGGATATAGCCGATGTAGTTTTAATTTTCTTGAACCAGGGAATAATCATAGATGTGGTTTTTTGGTATTGACGATAAGCATCTGGTTTGGACTTGAGTGATTGCCGTTCAGAGATAGGGCCTGTTATGAGTGACATTGTAAGTAACAGTGTTATCGGTGACATTAGCCCAAGCCATCCCAGACGAGCAGATAAACCTATAAGAGCAAATCCGAACCATATAAGAATCTCAAAAAAATAATTCGGATGGCGAGAGTAATTCCAAAAGCCAACTTGACAAACTTTGCCACGATTATCCGGATTTTTTCGAAAACGATGTAATTGGTTATCTGCCGCAATAGAACCCACATAGCCAAAGCCCCATAGCAAAAATCCGAATTTTGGCCAAACTGATCCTAATGTTGTGATTTGCGCCGTAAAGATAAACACAAATCCTACGGCGGCCTGAAAGCAGCCCTGAATAAAATAATGGATCAGAAAATATAATGGCGCAGGAATTTTCGGATTTCTTTGAAGCGATTCGTATCGGGCGTCTTTTTTTCCAAGCCTGATTCGAGTCCAGAACAAATATCCACCAAGACGCATCCCCCAAAATAAAACCATTAAACTAATCAGAAATTTGCCAACAAAAAACCTATCCCCGTTCAGATTATGCGTTAGTCCCATGAACGTTAAACCGATTGCCCATCCCAAGTCCACGACTGATGGATTTCTTTTCCATAAATAGACAAACCACAATCCGGCAAGGGTTCCCATACCAATCAGTAAATTTAGCAGTATTCCTTCTGTAATCATTTTTTAATTTTAGATTTTCTTCGGCCAATCTTCTGGTTAAAAAGATTAATACAATCCTGATTTCTGGGGCGTGTTAAGACGATTTGAAGATCATCGATATAATGCTGAGCGAATCCAGCTTCACAGTATGAAAAATAATATTCCCAGCGTCGAATTAAGGTTTCAGAAAAACCCAATTCTATGATTTTTTCTCGATGCTCCAGAAAACGTTCTTTCCATTGTGCCAAAGTTAATGCATAGTGTGGTCCTATGCTATCAACTTGTTTGATAACCAATGATGTGTGATCGGTTAGGACTTTTGTTAAGACAGTCAGTGATGGAAGAAGGCCACCCGGAAAGATAAACAATCGCATCCAGTCAGTCGTTTTAGAATAGGCCTCATAGCGCTGGTCTGGAATTGTAATCGTCTGTATGACAATAATTCCGTTTGGTTTAAGCAAACGGTCACAGCTGCGGAACAAAACAGGATAGTAGGCTTTTCCGACTGCTTCAATCATTTCTACAGAGATGATTCGGTCGTATTGTCCTGTAACATTACGATAGTCGCACAACAGCACTTCTATTTGGTCAGATAAACCAGCCTCAGCAATCCGCTGCTGAGCTAATTCCTTTTGTTCTTTTGAAAGAGTAATAGATGTTACATGGCAACCATAGAGCTTTGCTGCACGTATTGCCAAAGTACCCCATCCAGTGCCGATTTCAAGTAAATGGTGCTGTTTGGAAAGGCATGCTTTTTCTAAAATTATATCGATTTTACGTAATTGTGCATCAGTCAAGTCTTCGTTTTCATTTTCAAAAACGGCACAAGAATATGTCAATGTTTCATCCAGAAACATCTTATACATATCATTATTCAGATCGTAGTGTTGGGAGATGTTTTTCTGTGCCTGATAAAGCGTATTTTTATTTCGTAAGTTCCATGCCAGGTAAAAGATTTTAACCAATCTTGAATACCAAGGAGTTCGAACCGACTTCGACAATGTTACACTAAGCATAAAATCCATAAACTGAACCAGGTCACTTGACATCCAATAACCTTTTTCGTAAGCCATTCCCAATCCGATTTCACCGGCCTTGGCAAGTAAGCTGAAAAAACGATAGTCTTTGACTACCAAATTGGCCGATAGACTCGAATCCTCAGGACCAAAACCATGGCTTTCCCCTTCGGGAAGATTGATAGTAATCTTTCCTATCGATTGAGCCTCAAAAAGAGAAAAGAAAAATTTCATACCCTGACGAGCAAGCCATGAAGGCTGTTGTTTTCTCATTGTATATTCGCTGTTAGGGATGGGCTTGGGAAAAATGGGTAGTTTTTTCTTAAAAAATAAAGTTAATGCCTGTCGCATTATTCGCGGCATATTAAGCATTGCATTGAAAGGATATTTTAACAAAGTTCGGTAGAGTGTACGAGATTCAATAGGATATCCTTGACCTGTCAATCTGGCAAAAAATACCGGCTTTTCTCCATATTCTGATTTGACCAATTCAATATGAATATCAATTTTTTGTCCGTCGTCTTTAAAACGGATATTGTATTTTCCGCTTAGTTCAAAAAATGGAGAAACGTGAAAAGCTTTTGGTATTTCGAAACATAACGTTTCTGACTGTTTATGAGGTTCCTTAAGGACATACAAATGTGTTTCCTTAAAGGTATTATGCACCTCAGCCAAGATCACCTTACAAACATTCTCAGAGTTGTAGCAAAGAAAAAAACTCACAGGTCGAAATATAATATTAAAATATTTTGCAAAACTAATCAGTTCTACGCGATTTATAGGTTCAGCAATACCAATTTTTTCAAGCACTCCGGCAATTTTTTCTTTGAGTGATTCATTACCCCGCCATAGATAATCCTTGTCGTCCATTCGCACTATTGAGAAGCGATTATAGCCGAATCCTGGCAGAGTGCGGTCTAATTCGGGCAATTCGTTCAGGTCAAATCGATAGAAATAGACTGGGTATGAGAAATTATGTTTCTGAGGCCAATAACGGCCATGTGATACAACTCCAGTAAAAATCTGTGACTTCATAAATCAATTCCAAACTTTTGAGCCACGGCGAGTCCTGAACGAGCACCATCCTCATGGAATCCATAACCGCAGTATGCACCACAATAAAAGATACGGTTCTTACCGTTTATGTTATCCAACTCCTTATGCGTACTAAGAGACTCAAAAGTATAGCAGGGGTGATGGTATATTACGGATTCAATCACTCGATCTGGATCAATATAAGCATCACCGTTTAGAGTAACAAAATAATCTTTTGCTACTTTAAGACGCTGCAGCCGATTCATATAATATGACATATTCATAACCGGTTTTTGCTGCTTGCCTCCAAACCGAGTATAGTTCCAGCTTGCCCATGCTTTTCTTTTTGGCGGCATTACACTCTTATCTGTATGAAGAGTGACCTGATTTTGTGTGTATGTCCATTTACTCAATACTCGGTTTTCTTCTGGTTCAGCATTCACCAAAAGCCGGTGGCTGATATCGGCGTGTGTCGCAAGCACGACACAATCAAAATCCATTTCCGAGCTGTCTTCTAATATCACTTTAACCTTGTCCGTCATTCGTTTGACATGTTGGACGGAGATGTCCTTTTTGACCTCGCCTTGAAACAGTTTCTCGAAAGCTTGAATATACGAAAAACTCCCACCGACAACAGTTTGCCATTGAGGCCTATTGGTAAGTTTCAGCAGCCCATGATTGCTATAAAAGCGAAGTATAGATTCAGCTGGAAAATCAAGTATGTTTTCGCTGGGTGTTGACCATACTGCAGCGCTGAGTGGTATGATATGAAAATCAATATACGTTTTAGAGAATCCATATTTCTGCAAAAATTGTCCCAGGGTCAGATGGCCTAATCCTGTTTTTAATTCTCTCATGGCGATACGATTGAAACGGAAGATATCAAATATCATTCGCCAAAAAGAAAGAGAGATCATATTTCGCCGACGTGCTAATAATCCTTCGGGTACATCGCTGGAATAATAAAATCCTGATTCTTTGTCTTCAAATCCAAATGACATATCAGAGTTCTGCACACGGACTCCCCATTGATTAAATAAGGTTAGCAGTGTTGGATAGTTACGGTCATTTAGGACGATAAATCCCATATCGATTGGAGTGTCTGTATCTGGCTCATTATTAACAAAATGCGTGTGTGTATGTCCGCCAAGCTGATGTTCCTTTTCAATCAGGGTTACCCTGTGGCGACGAGAAAGCAGCCAGGCAGCAGTTATGCCGGATATTCCGCCTCCTATTATACCAATGTTTAGAGTGGTGCTCGACATAATTTGATTCACACTTTAATTTGGAGTTTAAACACCAATTTGTTATTGATTATAGTATAGGAATCGTCGCCGTTCAAGCCGAATTACAAGGATAAAATCAACTCGTTTTATCGGATTCACATTTTTATTTCAACCACTTAAAGAGATTTTACTTTGATACAGAATATTTTTTAGGGGTATGATAAAAATACCTTGCCATGAGAGCCAGGCACGGCATCACAAAAATCCAAACAATCCCGATCCATAGCAAACCACCAAAGTGCGGTTCGGAAAAACGCAATGCCCCTAAACGATCGCCGGCATAATAAGTTCCCGGCGCAAATAGCGCTCCCAGGAACGCCGCGGCCAGAGGTCTTTTCTGCAAAAAACGAAGCGATGTGTCGAGGGCCAGAGAAAAATTTACCCAAATCATGAGGTCCCATAATGTAGTTAAAGGCGCTGGCATCAACCAACGGTTTGGCTTTATCGTACCCAGGATGATTAAAAGCGTGTCCGCAAAAAAACCAATGATCATGGTCATTAACGCAACCATGAAAACGGTATATATTTTATGCCTTTCAATCACTGTTATATGAATAACTAAAAGAATCGGCACGGCTACCAGGCCAAGCCAATAATGGCCCCATGCCGCACCCAGAATGCAAAGCAGCCATCCAAGTTCGATCGAGATTATATTCCAGACATTCTTTGCTATTCCCCCAATCCATGGAGTAAGTACCATTTTATCTAATTTCATGGCATACTTCCTTATGTTTGGAACAAAAGCTATACATAATTAGTTGCTCTTTCGCTAAAGGATGGAGAACGCTTTTTATTTCACAGGAATTATCACTTCATTTCGCCTGAGAAACCATAACTCGAAGGGAGCATTATAACGGGCAAAGACAGGCTGTTCCTTCGGAACCAGTTCCTTCCGCTTTAAGAACTCTTCTAAAGAAGCTCTTTTTGATTCATACCGCTTTTTACTCCATGTGCCTGAATATCTTATAGCAGCTGCCTTGAAAGCAGGTATTTCTTTGACAGTAACTGTAGGATCTAAAGGTTCCGGCAGAGACTGAAGAGAATATTTTGAAGGCATTACAAAACTGACAGAGTATTTCTCTCCTGATTGCTGTTGATTAACCGGAACTGTCATGGAAATCTTCTCAGAACTTGCCGTTTGATTGACTGGAGCAGTCATCGAAATTGCTTCTTTTGTCTTATTGTTACCTGAAATATACTTGAACAACCGCCCAAAAGCAACGTTAGCTGCATCATTAAAGTCAGTTTCTACTATTGTTTCTGCGATAAGATGAGCGGGGTATTGACGAATTTCGAACTTATCTTCTTTTTCAAGTACAGTATATTTTTGTTTTTCTATTCCCACGGTGCACGAACATAAAAAAAAGAGTAATAATAATAATATTGATAGCAGAATTATCCTTGGCATTTTCATCCTAAATCCTTTCAATATTGTTATACACTATTGTAATTAGTATTATTTTAAGTACAATCTTTTTATTATCATTTCTAATTCCAGCAAGGCTCTTTATAAGTCATGCAAAGAAATTTATCCCCTTTATTTAAGCGTTATCTCTTTTTTTTAATCTTTATTTAACTTCTCAAAATCATCATTTTGTATTATAGTCAGAGTAAATTTTGATGCTTGGCCGTGTGCCGGTTGAAAGAATATTATATGAGGTTTTAATATATGGATATTAAGAATATGCCAGCACTGCGAATCGGTGCTTTGCAAGCTGACATACCAATTGTACAAGGGGGAATGGGAGTGGGTGTTTCCCTATCAAATTTGGCCTCAGCCGTTGCAAATGCTGGTGGTATTGGAGTTATTGCAACCCCAGGGATTGGCCAGTTCGAGCCAGATTATGATTTAAATCCTAAGGAGGCCAATAGGAGAGCCCTTCGCAAAGAAATAAGAAAGGCGAAAGCCAAAACCAAAGGGCTTATCGGTGTAAATGTAATGGTAGCCCTGTCAAACTTCGATGATCTTGTCCAGTGTTCCGTGGATGAAGGGGCAGACATGCTTTTTCTTGGTGCGGGACTCCCGTTAGGGCTTCCGGATACATTACCCTTGGATAGGCTTGGTGAACTTCCTACTAAATTTGTCCCTATAGTATCTTCCGGCAGAGCAGCTCAATTAGTATTCAGGGCATGGCAGAAACGATACAACCATGTGCCCGATGCTGTGGTTGTAGAAGGTCCGTTAGCCGGAGGGCATCTTGGTTTCAGAAAAGAGCAGATTGACAATCCTGACTATAAACTGGAAAAAATACTACCTGAAGTGATCGCTGCAGTAAAACCTTTCGAAACGGAATTTAACAAAAATATTCCTATAATCGCAGCCGGGGGAATATATACAGGTGCTGACATTTATAAATATATGGAATTAGGGGCTCAGGGAGTTCAGATGGCGACCAGGTTTGTTGCGACTCATGAATGTGATGCATCAATTGATTTCAAAGAACTTTATTTGAACTGTAAAAAAGAGGATATTATCATAATTAATAGCCCTGTCGGATTACCTGGGCGAGCAATACGTAATGATTTTCTTGAGCGTGTGTCATCTGGCATTAGGGAGACTTTCAAGTGTCATTGGAAATGCTTAAAAAGCTGTGATTTTAAGAATGTGCCATATTGCATTGCCCGTGCATTAACTAACGCCAAGAAAGGGAATCTGGAAGATGGATTTGCATTTGCCGGAGCAAATGCCTATCGAGTAGATAAAATTATCTCTGTCAAAGAGCTTATTGAGACATTAGTTGCAGAATATCAGGAGGTAGTAATGAAACGGTCTTCTGAAGCTTTGATGGCAACAGAAAAGATCTAATGTGAAGTTTAAACATATAGTACGATTTGCTTTCATAAATCCGTACAAACAAACTTATCCTGTGCAACATCAGCTTGAACACAGGGTTGAGGCTCATATATTTCTGGCGTTTTGGGCATATTGTCTTATGGTTACTTTGCGTCATAAGCTTCGCGGCTGTGCAGGCGAAGCCTTACATCACAGGATGTTCTTGTTAAGCTGGATTCTATTATCATGATAGATGTTCGATATCGGGCACTGAAAATGATACCATCGTTAAGGATTAGATAGTAAAGGTCGCCGGACAAGTCGATTTGATAGTTTTTTTTTACGCGGGTGTACTTGGCCGGAAGTTTACATTATGATTGTCTTCGTCAAATACTAAAAAAAGGCCCTTGAATCTGACACGCTCATTTTCAAGGGCCAAATTATGAAACATTTTATTTACACATATACAAATTATATAGCCGTTATCTGGATATTATCGAATTCTCGTCCATCTGAGGAGCTCGGTTCGTTGTCATATTGCTGGAACTTGATTCTTACGTCGGATACATCAGTGCTT
>JAFGEF010000160.1 GCA_016931715.1 Sedimentisphaerales bacterium | reverse complement strand
GCAATACCAGCACAGTGAATGACTATATCAGGAGAATATTTTTCACAGACGGTGGCCGCTGAATTAAAATCGGTTAAGTCAATCTGCTCCCAGATAATATTAAGTGTCTCACTTGGTGTAACACCTGCAATATCTACCCCTATTACTTTATTACCGGTGGCTAATCTATGGCAGAGAGCACTTCCTATGAAACCGGTAGCACCGGTAATCAAAATACGATTCATCATCGATGTCTCTTTGTATTATATTAATTTTATCAAATCGTTAATACAGCTACTTTTTGTAAAATGTTTTAAAACATACCTGCGACCATTTTCCCCATACCGGTTCAACGTATCTCTCTCATAATATATTTTAACAATCAAATTCTTTACTTCATTCACAGAAGAATCGGAAATAATTGAATAACCACATTCAGCTTCTTTTATTAAAACATGTCCATCACTTTCCTTGTTTAGAAAAGCAGCTACCGGAATGGACGCTGCCATATATCCCAATATTTTTCCAGGGACCACGGGAGTTCTATTTTTTTTGCTCAGACACACTAATCCCACATCTGCACTTTTCACAAGATAAGGATATTCTTCTATGGAAACAAAATCCTTAAAAATAACATTTTTCAGTCCATGAAGGTCAACCATCCTACTTAATGTTTCTTTTTCACTGCCATTTCCGACAAATAAAAAACATATTTCAGACATTTCTCTGAGCTCATTTGCTACTTTTACAATAAGATCGAGTCCTTGGGCTGGGCCAATAATACCGGCAAACAAAAAGATAAATTTACCCTCGAGTCCATGTTTTCTTCTGAACAAATCTGTCTTCTGGGCGTTTGTGTAAGGTTTTGTGTCTATCCAGTTGTGTACAATAGAAATTTTGTCGGGTGGTATTTGTTTTTTTTCTATTAAAAAATTTTTACTGTTCTCAGTATGTGTTGTTATTTTATCAGCACGTCTGTAAGTTTTTTTCTCAATGTATTCAAAGAACTTAATGAGAAAGTCATTTTTCAAAATTCCGAGATCAATTGCATTCTGAGGGAAAATATCCTGAATATTGAGAAGAAACCTAGAACCATACTTTCTTTTAACTTTACTTCCTACCAGTGCCAGGGGAAGTGGAGAAATGTAAACAACAATTGCATCAATTCTTTGTTTAATGAGTTTTTTGATTTTCATCCAAAAGAGGAATGGAGAGATTAATTCGGAAATACCTCTTATCATAAAGTTTACGTTATGATGAGGCGGGGTTTTAACTCTTATCACCATTACGTTATTTTCTGTTGAAAGCTCTTTGAATTTTATTTTCTTGGTATCTGCAGATAAATTGTATCGAGGCCAATAAGTGACAACCGTTACACTATGACCTCTTAAAACCAGATCTTCAGCCAACTCCTGCATCATAAGGGAGACAGAGCGGATTTCCGGCGGATAAGAATCGGCAATCAATACAATATTCATATTCATTTACTCATAAGATGAATAAGTATTTTTCGATTAAGGATTGTCTTGATGAACTATCTCAAATACTTTGACAAGATCAACAGCCGTTTTTTCCCAATCAAAAAACCGACTTCGTTCTAAAGCTGTTTTTCTTAAATGTTCTCTCAGTCTCTCGTCGAAAAAAATTGAATCTATTTTATCCGCAATATCATTGGTATCAAACGGATCGAAATAGATCGCCGCTGTTTCGCATATCTCAGGCATGGGAGGAACATTGGAGGAGGCTATGGGAACCCCGCAAGCCATAGCTTCTATAAGCGTTTGTGGACATGCCTCTAAAGTGGAGGGGAATATAAAGGCATGGGCTTGAGAATATAACTCTATTAAATGTCCGTGAGGGACTAATCCGAGAATTTTGATTTTGTCTGTCAGATTTCTTTTAGTTATTATTTTTTGTATCTTCTCAAAATAAATTTTGTCATGGATTCCTCCTGCCAGCCATAATGGGGGTAGTTCCTTGTTCTTTTCGTATAGCCCTGCGTATCCTTCGATTAAATTTAATTGATTCGCATAGGCAACAAACTTAGAAGCCGATAGCATAAAAGGTGTCCTGTCTCCATCGGCATTTTTATTCAATGATTCTTCAGCCACAGGATTTCCATTATAAATAACATTAACTTTATCGTTGATTCCGGGACAAAGTTTTTCTAAATAATTTTTTACGGATTGTGATACTGCGATTATCCTATCGGCGCTTTTAATTGATATTAAAGTATAGTTTCTTCTTAACCATGAAAAGACATTCAGAATCCAATGATTCTGGTAATTTTTGTAACATAACGGTTCCATGTTTCTAATAGAAATGATTGTCTTGCATGGGGCAAGTATTATGTTCGCATTCTTAGCCGTAAACATAATATCAATTTTATTTATCTTCAGTTCTATTGGAAGAATCAACTGTTCCCTGAAAAGACGCGTTAATGCAGAATTTAATTTAGACGAATATACATGAAAAAAAAAGTTTCCTTGGTTTATAGTTTCCGACAGATCACTCCCTTCATGGGTGAAAATATGGTATTCATTATACTTATCCACCTTGGCTAAGGCAGGGATAAGATTGTTGAAGTATGTTCTTCCGCCGTAACTGATACCGGATAAGGTGCTAATTGCAATTTTCACTTCTTCAACCAGGTAAATACCTTTCTTGCGTCTTGTAATAATAGATTGGGATTTTTATGATATTTCCTTGTTAATGCCCTTTTTACTAAAGATGTATAAGAACTGTTGTACTTATGAACTTCGGAAAGGACATGGTGAGCCAGTAAATGAAATCTTTCTATAGGGATAGTATCTGTAAAACGTAAATTAGAATTTTGATGAGAATATAAAGTATAATCAGGTAGTTCGTTTGTTAATCCTTTTTCTAAAGAGAGTTCATATAGATCTGTTCCAGGATATGGCGTGAATATGCTGATATTTGCCCAATTCGGGTTCAACTCTTTAAGAAAATTAATTGTATCAAAAATCTCATTTTCTGTTTCTGTCGGAAATCCGAACATAAAAAATCCTGACCAGAACATCTTATTTCTTCTTAAAATTTCTGCTGCTTTTCTGACCTGTTCCAGGGTTATGTCCTTTTTTATCAGATCCAGAATCCTCTGGGTTCCTGATTCGATGCCGACATCAACCTTGGTGCAACCAGCTTTTTTCATTAAATCAATAATCTCATCAGAGATAACGTTAACCCTGGTAAGACAGCTCCAGGTAATATTGACATTGGTTTCGATCATGGCAAGACACAGATCTTTTACACGTTTTCTATTTATGGTGAATGAATCATCCATAAAAGTGATATTTTTAACAGAGTAGGAGTCTTTTAGTTCATTAATTTCGTTTATGATATTCTCTACAGATCTGAAACGAACTTTTTTGCCCCACATATTATGTGAAGCACAAAAACTGCAGTTATAGGGACAACCGCGGGATGTCATAACCATACTTAGTTGTACTGGAGTGTATGTTTGTAGATTTAAAAGCCTGTCACGAGCGGGGAAGGGTAATGAATCAAGATTATCAATACATGCCCTATCGTTATTACTTACGCATTTGCCGTTATCAATGAAAGACAGCCCCGCTACATTATGATAATCAGGAGATGGGCTATCTAAGTTATTTATAAGTGAACTAAAAGTTTCTTCTCCTTCACCCCTTATAACAAAATCAACATTTTCACTTGAGAGTATTTCGTCAGGTTTTATAGTCGGATGATGATTTCCAAAAACCACCACCATTTTGGGATTTATACTTTTGCATATCTCGGCTATTTTAAAAGCTGAAGGTACTTTTGGGGTAAGTACACTGATACCAACAACTTCCGGACAAAAAGAACTGATCTCTCTTTTCACCTCGGCCCATACAGGATGATCGTCTGATCCAATGGCTGATTTATATTTGTTGAAATTTTCTGAATACTTAACCACTGACTTATATTCTGTATCAGAGCCGTGTTCAGCATGGTATATTGCTACATCATGCCCTCGAACCGCTAAATAGGACGCAATATAGGATATGCCCATCGGGAACCATTCTGACTTAAAGCCAATAAATCTTTCGTATGGAGGATCAATAAGTAATATTTTCATCCTTTATAATTCTCGTCATACCATTTTAAAAGCACATATATTGCCCAGACACGCGACCAGCTAATACTCGATCCCTTTTTAAGAAATATTTTCCACAGGTTTTGACAACTTTCCATATTAAGATTCATCTCATTATTTGTATCAGAACCTAAAATCACTTCTTCTATCTGTGGTCGAATTTTATCTTTTAACCAGTTCTCCCAGGGAAAAGTAAACCCCATCTTTGGACGAAGATATATCTCTTGAGGTAACAAATCCCCCATCGTTTTTATCAAGAG
>JAFGEF010000159.1 GCA_016931715.1 Sedimentisphaerales bacterium | reverse complement strand
TGTACTAATGGTGAGTGGTTAACACTACATCCGGTTCTCTATCGTGAAGGTAAAGTCGTTTTGGATGGAACTTCGTATCGCATAGGAGTTGTTGATGGAAATTTTGATGGAAAATATAATGGTATATTTTCAACTCCGGTCAGTGGCCGGCTTCCAAAGTGTGATATTTTTGCGATAGATCTTAATGGTAATCAGGAATACGATTATCACCCTTCTGTCGAATCTGAGGTTATGCCGCTCAGCAGATTTATAAAAGTCAAAGATCAATATTACAGTATCCAGGTAGTTAAAGATGGCGGATCAATCGAATTCAGAAAAGCTGATATACAGTTTGGAACACTTGACCTTGGCGGAGAGGATGTTGCCCTTTATTTCTGGTCGGACTCAATGCATTATCAAATCGAAGGCTCCAGGAAAACATGGCAATTACCAGTTGGTAAATATGGTGTTTCCTCGATGAAGCTATCCGAGAAAAATTCAGAAGGAGAAAAGTTCGATTTCGTAGCTCCGTCATCAACGACAGGGCAGCTTGCAAGCTTTGAAATCAAAGCTGATCAGACTACAAGAATCCCGCTTGGGAAACCAAAGAAAATTGTTACATCCATGGAGCGGGTGGGCGAAGAAATCAAACTGAGCTTTAGCCTGGTTGGCAAGGCAGGTGAGTTATATATACCCGGAGCAGAGAAAGATGGTGAAATGATACCCGAACCAAAATTCAAGGTTATAGACGAATCGGGAAAAGTTGTTCACTCGGGCAAGTTCGAGTATGGTTGAGGCGGCTACTGTCGGCATTTGTGGCAAATGCCAGTTAGAAAAGAAGGGTATGGATATGGCGGAGGAACTGCCGGCAGAAGATACCGAATGGAGATTGACATGCATCTTGGTTCTTTTAATATCGAACAGGATAACACATACCATACAATTGATTAGAAAAATGGGACTTTTACCTGGTATTTCAAGGGAGTAAATAATGTCAAAAAATCTGGATATGATTTCTTATTGCGGCTTGTATTGCGGGGATTGTTTCGGGCATACTCAAAAGATTGCGGATATGGCAAGAGACCTGAGAAAAGAATTCAGAAATAATCGGTTCGATAAATTAGCTCCGGTTTTTGCTGAAATACCATTTTTCAAAGAATTTAAGGATTATGACAAATGTTATAATCTTCTTGGATTATTAGTAAAATTACGCTGCAACAAGATGTGTCGAGGCGGCGGCGGAGGTTCACCAACATGCGCAATCAGGATTTGTGCAAAGATGAAAAAATTAGACGGCTGCTGGCAGTGTGATGAATTTAACACTTGCGAGAAACTAAAAGTCCTTGAAGGTCATCATGGCAAAGCCGTAATCAAAAATCTTCGTAAGCTCAAAAAAGATGGACCTGCTGAATTTATCAAAGGTAAAAAATACTGGTACACTGCTAAATAAAGATTAGATTCTTTCCTGATATAAATTTGAAAATTTATAATCGTTTAGATATAAATCACATTTTTGTCATTACGAGTCGTCTGAAAGACGGCGTGGCAATCTAAAATCTCAAGGTCAGAGATTGCTTCGTCCTTTCAGTCCTCCTAAGAAACTAAGAATCGTATCGTGGGCATCCTGCCCACGTTTTCGCGGGCAGGATGCCCGCGATACATCTTAAAAAAGCGATTCTAAGTTACTTCTGCGTATATCCTGAGAATCAGGTGAGGTGCTCGCAATGACATGAGAGTAGGCTATTATTTTTGTGTAAATGGTTACGAATATTTATAAAATGTTAAACCAAAACAGGTTCTCTAATCGTGTTATTAATGTGAAATATATTTGACGTCGATAGGAAAAGAATAAATGCTTGAAGACAAGCTGCTTCTGCGAAGGTTTAAGAATGGCGATACGGATGCCATGCAATCAATCTACAGGAAGTACGAAAACTATCTTCTTACACTGGCAATAACACTCACAGGGAGCATAGAGACGGCTGAAGATATAGTTCACAGTGTTTTTTGCGCTTTTATTGAAAATAGAAGGAAGATAAAACTGAGAGGTAATATGAAAAGCTACCTTGCAACCTGTACGGCAAATCTCGCACGTGATAAAATGCGTGCTTCAAAGCGAAATTCTTCCCGATTAAATTCAGTTGAGCATATCGAGCCGCAAACAGATGGGCCTGACCAGCAGATAATCTGGACAGAAGAATCTCGTATGTTGAGTGCTGCACTGAATCAGCTTCCTTTCGAGCAGCGAGAGGTGATTGTAATGCATTTGAGAGGCGGGATGAAATTTCGGGAAATTGCAGGTTTGCAGGATGTTTCCATAGATACAATTAAGAGCAGATACCGTTATGGATTGGATAAGCTGCGCTCCATTTTAAATGATGAGATGATAAAATGAAATCATTACATAATATAAAAAATTCTGTAAAAAGAATTGATATAAAAGCAGGTTCGGAAATGCACGAGAGAGTTCTTTGCGACCTTGTGCAGAAAATGGAAACGTCGAAACGAAATGAACCAGTTACGGCTCAGCTAAATATGTGGAGGAAAATCATGAACAGCAGATTAACAAAAATAGCGGCGGTTCTTATGATTCTTGCGGGAGCGAGTATAACAATAGCTGTTCTTAGCAATCAAACAGGCGAGCGAGGTGTAACTTTTACGACTTATTTCAATAAATTAGTATGGACTTCGGATGAAACGCCAGTTTTGATGGCAGACCTTTCACATCGTGTCAGTAATGTTCTTGAAGTTGTTGACTCGTACAATCTCGAATACGATGGAACTACTTATAGAGTCGCACAGGACAGCAAAAATGACTGGCCGGCTTCTTTTAATACAGATACTGATTATCGCAGAATTTCTTTTGTACTGGATAATAGATGGCTCAATAAACAAAATGGCACGCAATTGAAGATTACTCCGGGAAATCATAAAGTGGGTCTTTTATTTGAAGCGAAAATTCAGGATGGTACTGAAGAAAGAATAGTTAAAATCGAAAGCAACACATCGGAATTCGAGGTACTTGAGCCTGGGGAAAAAGTGACTGAGGAAATCGAGTTAAGAACTGCTGTTGGAGGAATGCCGGGCAGAAAGTATACATCCGAAGAAGTTGCGGTAATGCACCTGAATAAATACGGAGAGGAGCTAAGTGATGATAAGCTTGCAAAATTCTATTGTGAATTGGCGCTGGAAACCAAGGATGCCGATACAACTGAACGTGCTCTTGCCTTCAAACAGCCTGATCTTGAATGCCTGAAGCTTTACAATAATCTCGGCCAGGCATATTACATACAAAAAAATATCAGACCAGCCAGCCTGAGAAGACGAATACAGGCGAGGGTATATCTTTACGGATTGAATTTTGCGTTGAGTCTTGACCTTGGGAGAGTGGAGCCGGGTCGAATGCCTGTTTTGATGTACTATGATAAAGAGTCGGAAATCCCTGTGGGGCAGTTACCTGCTGCTGCAATTGAAATTGCACAGGATGTTGAAAGACTCCATGATATGATTGATGAAAGGCAGCTTCTTATAAGTAATATCATTTCATTGTACGAAAACGAGCCTAACACTTTAAACGAATTACATGAATTTGCTATGGAATATGTTAAAGACGAAAGTGTTGCTGACGAGCTTATAAATGCAGTCAAAACTTACAGGGAAGGCAAGCATGATCCATTCTTTTCACGCAATCTTTATATTCGAAGTGACGCGAGGAAATTCGAGAAGGTCGATAGTTTTCAGATTTATGATTCCAACGGATATAAAATAGAAGCTGGTTTTGTACCGGATAAGAAAGAGATTATTTTGGGCGAGAATATTTCTATGACTTTTTATGTGAAAAATCTTGGTCAAAAACCTTACCAGTTTTTTGTCGGCGGAGACAATCGCGGCTCGGTAAGGCATAACAATTTTCATATTACTGCTGTTAATGAAAATGGTATAGCTGTAAAAGACCCATATTCGTATGATAATTTTGGCGGGCTTGGAAATGATATAAATCTCGAACAAGGCGAAATATATGCAGAAAGATTGTATCTCGGTCATTGGTGCGAATTTGACAAGCCCGGAGTTTATACTGTCACTTGCTCAAGAACACTGGGGGAATTTGGCAGAGATGGATATCAAAAAGTACCTGTAAAAGTGGATTTCAAGTTAAATGTTTTACAATCTGATAAAAATAACATAACACAGCTTATTGAATCGCTTGGCAGGCAGATAGAAACAGGAAATGAAGGCCAGGTGAATGAGGCAAGTGTTGTTTTGTCAGAAATAAACAATCCTTTGATTATTCCATATCTTTTAGAAATAATGAAATTAAAAGGGGACTTGGACTGCAAATATGCTGCAATTGAAGGTCTAAAACAATTTTCAATATTGGCCACCTATGAAGGTTTGATTTGCGGCCTCAAAGCTAATGACGCAGCAATAAGAAATTCCACTGCTTATGCTATTGGTGAAATGCAGGGAAAAGACTTTGTTTGTGCGGCTTTATTAAAGGAACTTGAAAGTGAAGATGAATCGGAGAAAGAATTAACTCTAAGAGCGATAGGGCAATTAGGCGGCGAAAAAGCTTTCGATGTCTTAAAAACTGCACTTGAGAATCCGAATAGTCAAAGTGAGATTCGTTGCAGTGCTGTTGAAGCAATTGGCAATCTGGGTGATGCTAATGGTATTGAAGTGCTTGAGAAATTTGTCGAGGATGAGAATTTTGAGCTTCGACTCGCCGCGGCAAAAGGTATGATTTCCCTCAAGCAACCTGTACAGGCAACATGGCTTGTGCCGGTTATCAAAAGCACTACAAATATTAACGACCAGAATTTTCATGAAGCGATACGACTGCTTCGTTTATATGGTAAAGAACAGGCCGGTCCGGGACTGGTAAGCTGTTTGAAATTCGATGATCCTTTGGTAAAAAGTCAATACAACTTCTTTTTAATACTGGCAATTGAGGCATGTAAAGACGTTCCAAAACATGCTGACAAATATCATCATGACCCGAATATTGACGGCAGCCCTGAGCAAATCGAGGAAAACCAGAAGGTGCTTGATTTCTACAAAACATGGCTTGAATCCGCCGGAAATAAAAATGGATGATATTTATTAATATATATCTTTGCGGCGGCGGAGTTCTTCGAAAACTTCGGCTGCGTCTGCGTGCGGCATATTAAGTGCGGTTTTTATCCGGTCTGTATCAGTTCGTAAAAATGGATTGATTGCTTTTTCTACTGCAATAGTTGAAGGGACGGTTGGCTCGCCTTTTTGAATCTTTTTTGTGATTTCTGCTATATGTTGTAGTATAAGAGAGTTGTCCGGCTCAATTTTGAGAGCGAATTCATAGTTTTCCAAAGTATATTCATGGCCGCAATAAAGATTTGTATTATCCGGCAGGGCGGCTAATTTCCGGAGCGAATCCCGCATAGTTTGTGCATCGCACTCGAACAGTCTGCCGCAGCCTGCGACGAACAGCGTATCACCAGTGAATAAAATGCCGGTTTCGTTTTCGTTATTTCGAGGAATATAATAGCAGACAGAAGTGCTTGTATGTCCAGGAGTGGAGATGACTTCAATATTTATATTTCCAAATGTTAGGATTTGCTCGCTTTCGACAACACAGTCGATTCCGGCTATTCTTTTATTATCACCTCCTATTATTTTGCAGCCGGTTTTCTTTTTGAGTTCGACCGCTCCGCCGACATGGTCACTATGATGATGCGTTGCAAGAATCGCTGTGAGAGACAGCTCATATTTCTCTAATGTTTTCAGTACAGGTGAACTTTCTCCCGGATCAATCGCAATTGCATCATTTTGATTATAGCAATAAAGGTAAATGAGATTATCGCTGAACGCCTTTATTGTGATTATGCTATTCATAAGCCAGATGAAAGAAAAAAACTTCAATCAGCAAAAAGGATGCGTTATTAGAAGGCGCTCCATAGAAATAATGTCTGCGGCGTGCCAAGTTCATAAAGCATGTTTTTGTCTAACTTGAATAAGTTTTGTTTGCTTTCTACGCCCAGAAGGCTTCCCAATGAAAACGGTCTTTTATACTGAATAACCTGAGCGTCACCAATTCCTGCAAGAGATTTTACAAGATTGATTGCATCGTCAAGATAACCAATATCGTCAATTAATTTCCTGTCCATCGCTTCTTTAGCGCCGAAAATACTGCCGTCAGCGAGGTCTTTAACTTCACTTAAAGACAGTGATTTTTCTCTGCCTTTGGCGACAACATTGACAAATATCTCAAGCGTAGGTTTAATCAGCTTGTCGTTTATATATTGAATTTCTGCCTCTGTCGGCGCTCTATAGGAGCTTGGCCAGTCTTTTTTCTCGCCCGATTTAATAACAACCGGCTGGACGCCCAATTTGTCTTCAAGTAAATTCTGCAGTACGAAATATGAGCTGATTACACCAATCGAGCCGGTAATTACAGTCGGTTCTGCCATAATTTTTTCGCATGCTACGGAAGCATAGTATCCGCCTGAAGCTGCTGTGCCCTGCATAAAAGCGATAACATGCTTTTGGGTTCTTTCCCTGAACTTCAGGATTTCGTGGTAGATTTGGTCGCTTGCTGAAACTGTTCCGCCGGGTGAATCTACGCAAACTATAACGGCTTTAACCTGCTCATTTTTTTCAGCGGCTTTAAGCTGCCTGTAAACATTTTCAGCTTGTTCGGAATATATTGTTCCCTCGATACTTACAACGGCAATTTTTGTTCCGATTGGTCCTTCTCTGATAATATCTTCCATCAGAGTGTCTCTCTGGCCTGTCACAAAAAACATTACTATACCAATCAGCATCAGGAATAAAAAAATATTTACCAGAGCAGAAAATCCCACAGTGATACCCCAGAAAATTTTACGGACACTTCCTGTTTTCTTTTTTTCCTGTATATACACAGGAGTTGCGATTTGCTGCTGAGTCTGATTTGAGGGATTATTTAAGCCTTGAAAATCCATTTCTAATTCCTTAAATAAAATGGCCGTACATTTTTCTTCGAATCATTTTTTATTGTAACTGAACTTTTGTAAAACTCTTATTTATAAGATTACAACCAACTAAAGTCGGGTTTTTCCACGGCACAACAAGCTAACGTTTATGGCTGCTCCGTTCCCGGCCTGACCAGGTTAACGACGCTCATTTGCATGGGACCCGACTTTAGTTGGTTGCAGCGGCAACAGTCCAAAGCCATCGATCCTGTGAAAAGAATTCAGCCTCACTATAGCGGATTGCCAGTACGGGACACTGCTGATACCCCGCTTAGCACGGCCGATTTCTTATAAAAACTTTTTATTAAAACAAAAACTTCAAATATGCTAATGGATTTACTTAAACTAATCAACTTTTTTTTACACACTTTAGGCATAAATAAAAAAAACATGAATTTAAGTTGACTTTTGAGAATAAATTCTTTAAAAGTGTTCATAAAGTCGTATTTACAGCCTGAAACATGGTCTCGATGCCAGGTTGAGTATTTTGAGAGATGTTTTATCGAATATCAGCCTTTGGAAAGTGGCGATATGCGAGACAGCGATGTAAAAAACGTTAGGGATGTTAAGGGAACTCACACCCGCAGAGCAAAACTTGAAACTGTTAAGCTGAATATTTCAGAAGATAAGCAAAGAGAAAATGTTACTCTGCATAAGGATAATGAGGGAGAAAATGCCTGGAAGAATATTATTAATGCTTTATCTGAGTGGATTTTTTTGTCTGATACTGAAGGATGCATTTTAAGAACAAACCAGGCTTGTGAAAAGTACACAAAGATACCTTATGACAAGATAATCGGAAAGTCATGCTGCAAAATAATTCATGGCTCGACAAAACCGCTTCCGGACTGCGCCATGCAGCAGATGCTTCGTACAGGGCGGCGTGCAAATTCAGAAATTCATCTTCCTGATGGAAGATGGATTACAATATCAGTCGAACCGGTAAAAGACAAAGATGGGAAAATTGTAAATGCTATACATTTCATTCGTGATATCACACAACAAAAAACAACGGCAGAAACATTAAAAGATTCCGAGCAGAAATTTAAGAGTATTTTCGAAAACGCAAATGACGCTATTTCTTATTTGGATTTTTCCGGGAAAATTCTTGATATTAATAAAAAAGGAGTTGAGCTTCATGGCGGGCGCAAAAAAGATATCGTAAATAAGCATTTTACAAAACTCGGCGTTCTTTCTTTTAAGGATATTCCAAAATATATTCGTTTATTTAAAAACATTCTGCTTGGTGATGAGCCGACTCTTACTGTACAAATAAATAAGAAGAATGGTGAAACAAAATCTCTGGAATGTTCCATCTCGATTATAAAAACAGATACCATCTCTCCAAAAATAATGGTGGTTGCAAGGGATATAACAAATCGAAAACATACTGAAAACATACTTAGAAAAAACGAGCAGATGCTTCGGAGCATTATTGATCACAGTATAGAAATGTTTTATATACATGATACGGACCATCAGTTAACGTATGTCAGCCCTCAGTGCATGACAATTTTTGGTTATACACCGGAAGAGATGATGGTAAATTGGACAACTCTTGTTACAGATAATCGTATAAATGTAAAAGGATTTGAACTGACTGAAAAAGCGATAAAGACAGGCCGGAAGCAAAAACCTTATCTGCTTGAAATAAAGAGAAAAGACGGAAATCTGAAAATCGTAGAAATCGACGAGTCTCCATTAAAAGATAACAAAGGAAAAGTTACAGCAGTTACGGGGGCTTTGAGAGATATTACCGAAAGCAAGCATGTGGAAGATGCACTGCAAAAGTCTGAGGAGAAATTCAGGGATTTGGCGGAACAGTCACCGAATATGATTTTTATTAATAAAAAAGGCAAAGTAGTATATGCCAACAAGAGATCGTCGGAGATTATGGGATATGAAAGGGATGAATTTTACTCTAATGATTTTAACTTTCTAAACTTGATTGCACCGGAATCTATAGAAAAAATAAAATCAGCTTTTAACAGGCATTTGAATGAGCAGGAGGTAGAACCGTATGAATATACTTTAGTCACTAAGGATGGTAAAAGGATTGAAGCTATAATAACTACGAAAATGATAGAATATGAAGGAGCGAAGTCTATACTCGGGATAGTAACAGATATAACCGAGCGCAAGAAAGCTGAAGATGAGCTGAGGGATCATGAAGCACGCTATCGCGGCCTGTTCGACAATGCAAGTGATGCTATATTCCTGATGGATTTCGATAAGTTTATTGAGTGCAATAATAAAACCCTGGAAATCTATAACTGCACGTCAGAGCAAATAATCGGGAAAACGCCATATGAATATTTCTCTCCCGAGTTTCAGCCTGATGGCCGCAAATCCAGGGAAAAAGCGCTGGAAAAAATAAATCTGGCACAGAGTGGACAGCACCAGTTTTTCGAATGGCGGCATCTAAAATATGATGGAACACCTTTTGACGCTGAAATATATTTAAATCCTATAGAGCTGGCGGGGAAAATTTATATACAGGCTGTGGTCAGGGATATTACATCGCGTAAAAAAGCAGAAGAAAATATTCTCAGATACCAGGAGCAGCTTAAATCGCTGGCTTCTCAATTGACACTGACAGAGGAGAAGGAAAGGTACAGGATTGCTACGGAACTGCATGATCATATCAGCCAGTATCTTGCTGTTTCCAGAATCAAGCTTGATGAGATTCTCCATTCTTCAAGTTCAGCAGAGGAACGAAAAATTATAAAACAGATAAACCAGTGGCTTAATCATGCAATGGAAGAGTCGCGAACATTAACATTTGACCTTAGTTCTCCGATATTACATGAATTGGGTTTTGAAAGGGCAGTGGCTGCATGGCTCGAAGATGAGATACAGAGGAAACACAAAATAGAAACTGAATTCCTTAGCGATCAATTGCCGAAGCCGCTGGATGATGATATTTGCGTATTGTTGTTCAGGAATGTGCGTGAAATATTATTCAATATAATCAAGCATGCGCATGCCGGAAAAGTAAAGGTTTCTGTTATCACAGTAAATGGTAATATTCAGGTTAAGGTGGAAGATGACGGTGTAGGATTCGATCCTGCTGAAGTCGCGGCTACGGCTGCTATCAAGTCCAAATTCGGCTTGTTTAGTATTCGCGAGCGGCTCGAACATTTTGGAGGACATATGGAAATTGATTCTTCTCCGGGTAAAGGATGCAGAATAACTTTACTTGCTCCCTTGAAGAAGGATGACTAAGATGTCTTTGGGCACGTGTTATTTTTGTAATTGAGATAAAGAATGAGTATAAAGATTTTAATTGCCGATGATCATGACATTGTACGTGAGGGTTTAAGCTCTCTGATTGGAAAGCAGTCTGATATGGAAATTGTTGGCCAGGCTGATGATGGCAATAAAGCCCTGTTACTTGCCATGGAAATGGAACCGGATGTTGTAATAATGGATATATGCATGCCCGAACTTAACGGTATTGAAGCAACCAGACGGATAATCCGTGAGAATCCTAAAGTAAAAGTAATTGCCCTTTCAATGCATTCTAACTCGATATTCGTATCAGATATGATAAAAGCCGGAGCATCAGGTTATATACTGAAGGATTGTCTTTTTAGTGAGCTTGTGGAAGCTGTACGAGTCGTAAATAATGGCGGCGTCTATCTGAGTCCGGGAGTTGTTAGTCTGGTCGTAGGTGATTATATGACTCGAATGTCACAAGAAGGGAGTATGCCGTTTGAGTCTCTGTCTGAGAAAGAGCGTGAGGTTCTTCATTTGATAGGAGAAGGCAAAAACACGGAACAAATTGCAGTGCAATTACAGGTAAATATCGAGGCTGTAGAAGCATATCGCCGGAAAATTATAGAAAAATTCCATAGTCAAAGTGCTGCTGACCATGTTAGATGGGCAATTCTGGGGAGATTGACTTCTCTCGAACTAAGTCATCTCGGGTAAATTATTTTTTCAGGTATTCATATATAAAAAATCTTGCCATTTCCTGATAAATAGAATATTGTAGAAATATATATGATGGAAGCTTTAATACATTCTCATAAAGTGAGTTGTGCATAATGAGAAGTTGCTATAATATAAATAATCCGCGGGCGTAATTCAGCGGTAGAATGTCAGCTTCCCAAGCTGAAAGTCGCCGGTCCGAATCCGGTCGCCCGCTTT
>JAFGEF010000158.1 GCA_016931715.1 Sedimentisphaerales bacterium | reverse complement strand
TATTGTATGAAGAAAATCGGTTTAAAAGATTTTCTTCATACAATCTGCTATATTGCTGTAACTGCTTATTAGTGAATATTATAAGTTAATTGTTTAATAAAGAAAAAATTAAAAAATAAGCAATTTTTTCTTTATTAAAGTATGTCTAACTTCAATTTTGCAGAACTCATACCAAATGAAGTAAAAGGAAAACTTATAGTACCACTTAAAAATTACTCATATAGTGGTATATAAAAGAAGTATTAACTGAACTTGTGCAAAAACTCTTATATCAATATAGATTCCTCAAAAATATCCTGTTCACAGGAAAATAATATTTATCACAATTTTCCATGTATGAAATTTTCAGAATTTCGGCATTTTTCCCAGCCTTCAATGGTATAGCCGTTTTTGTCTTTATCCGTAATCAGTAATGTTGAAGGAGCTATGTTATCAAAAATTCGCTTCAGTTCAGATGCACATAAATTCCATTCAATGTCTTTCGAAAGAGGAGAAATTCCTGCCTCACATGCAGGATTATATTGACCCGAACAAAAATATTCTATCATACTGTCTTCTGTAAAGATATTGCCATGCGCAAAGCCCGGGGGAACCCAAATCCACTCACTATAATCTCTTTCATTATCAGCCGGCATATCATAAAGAATTATGCTCCCAAATGCAGGAGAACCTTTTCGAATATCGAGAACCATGTCAATCATTCGCCCTCTTAGTGTTCGAACCAGTTTTCCTATATAAGGATTCCACTGAAAGTGCAGGCCGCGAACTGTGCCTTTCCGGGAAAAACTTTCATTGCACTGAACAAACTCGACATCTTTCATAAATGTCATCGTCTCGGAATTATGAAAATCAGTTTTGCGATAATGCTCGGTAAAGTATCCCCGATGGTCGCAAAAACGAGCATACCTTATTACTTTTACAGCAGGAATTTCAAGTTCTTTAACTTCGATTATTTTCATTCATTGACTCCAGAGATTTTATTTAAAGACTAAACAAAATATATTATTGCTTTCATCATTAATAGTTTCTTACACCAACAACAGAATTTTTATCAAAGACAATCATATCTGTCAATAACTATACTTTATAAGATTGAAACAATTTATACCATTCAGAATCGGCAAGTTGTCTCATTCTCCGTTTGCCCTCAATTGGCCACCAAATATAATCATGGTATAAAAAAGAGCCGAAAATAAAGGCATAAACCAGCGGCGTATGGAACATCAGTTTTTGAAGAGATTGCAATGGTCCGAACCAGAATTGTTTACCGATGCGAGAGACAGCGTTTTCAGCCTGATGAAAATGAAAATTTATTCCGGATATATCTTCACCGATAATTTCAATTTCTTCATATCGTCCGACACCTAATCCCATTTCATGGGCTGTACGAATGCAGCAAATGTCCATCGGATCAAATCCCATCATACGAGCGGAAACTGCATCAATAGCCGCACTGTCATTAGAAGCCAGCATATAGTTCTTCACAACAGGCTTCATCGTTCGTGGACCCGCCCCGTCACCGGCTACAGTTCCATCCATTACAGTAAAAATCCCGGAATGAATTTCCTTCTGAATCGCCAGAAGATCTACAAGCGTTTTATGAATCACACTGTGTGTGTAGTGTCTTTTATGGTTAAGCAAGCCGCCGAATGCATTCTTCATTGACCCTGTCATAGTAGTATAAATATGACACTTCATAGTCGGTAAGTGAATTATATTCTTATCGAAAAAATAATCCGGAATGTAAATACCTTTGGGAAATATGTCATTCAGTACCAGCATTTTGGCTTTTGGTTCGTACTTTATCCATTTCATGTGATTTGGATTAAAATTATACTTCACAGGAATATTATAATCCGCAAGAACATGACTATAACGATTAAGTCTCTCACCTTTAGCCGCGTTTGTCACTACCGTCCTGTTTTCTACGCAGACTATTTCTCGATAATTTCGCTTCTTTAATGCTTTGATAACTCCCTCTAACTGCCAGGGTGTGGTGTTCGCACTTAAAAAAGGCATGTGCCATGAAATATTATCCTTTAAAATTGTTGCTTTATCGACAGGCAACGCTTTTTCTAACTCAGCCAATTGAACAACTTTGTCAATATCTTTCAGGACATTATGGGCATTTGTTTTTATTACCGCTACTTTTGCATATTTCATATCATATTACTTTACTCAAACTGACCGATTCTGTTTTGTCATGCTGAACAACGTGAAGCATCTGGCTCTCGAACGAGTAATTACAATCGCTGCTAAAAATATATTCGTTGCCCAGATCCTTCGTTATCACTCAGGATGACAAATTATGTTAAGTATTTATTATAACAAAGGTTATTGCAGAATTTAATTTATATCCGGTCTGTTTGTGTACTTTAAAAAATTCCCACTGAAAAGTTAATCAAATAAAAACGAGTTTTTCACCATAAAGAACCACTATTAGTGATAATATAATCCAGATTAGAAAATTTATAATCGTAGGGACATCATCAAGGAGTGTTTGTGTCGGGTCCTCGCCGCAATTCAGGTGATAAATGATATATATATAACGAAAGAGACCAAATATTACAGATGGAAGCGTAATAAGCATCGCACGAGAGCCAAAAACTTCCATAGTACGACTATCAACTGTATATAGTGCATAGCAGATTATAGTCGCTGCTGTCAACATTGGAATAACCTGGTCGAGAAATTTAATACTATAGTCACTGAGAACTATTCGAGTCACTCCATTTGATTCGCTGGATTCTGCAATAGACATAAGTTCAGCTCGTCTCTTTGTGAAACCTAAAAAGAGAGAAATCGTAAAAGTACACAACACAAGCCAATGGGAGGGTATAACAGAAATTGCAGCACTCCCCCCAAGAACACGAAGAACATAACCTGCGGCTATAATCATCACGTCAATTATGACTACACGCTTTAAACCCATCGAATAAAAAACAGTTATGATAATATAAATCACGACTGAGACTGAAAATAAAACTCTATTAAGTAAAACTGCTATAGCCAAACCAAAGACAGTGAGAATTATTGCCATAATAATTGCAATTTTTGCTGTAACAGCCCCACTGGCTACAGGACGGAATTTCTTTACAGGATGCTGCATATCCTCTTTGCGATCATAGAGGTCGTTAATAATGTAAATAGAACTTGAAACAGTACAAAACACAATAAAGGCAAGCATGGTTTTCAAACATTGGGCAAAATGGAAAAACTGACCGGAAAATAACAAAGGAGGAAAAACAAAAATATTTTTAATCCATTGCTGGGGCCGCATCGCCGCCAGTAATAACAGATACTTATTTTTATCGTGTTTCATAAGATAATTTTTCCTGTTAAACACTTAAAAAATGCAATTATATCCATACAACATCAATAATGCCATCATATACAAGGTTACAATTTTCAAAACCTTCCGCCAGACTTGAATAATTTTGAAATGGAAATTGAAGAACACATTTTTTCAGCTATAATTCGATTGTTTTTATAAAAGGCAATAAAATGCAGAAAGACATAAAAATATACACTGTAAGCCAAATCAATTCGCTCATCAAAGCGGTTCTCGAAGGAAATCTGCCCTCAAGATTAGTAGTCAGAGGTGAAATACGTGATTTTAAGCAGCATTCGAGCGGCCACTGCTATTTTTCACTAAAAGACGAAACCGCAATACTGCCCTGCGTTATGTGGTCAAGTAAATTCAAATCTGTAAAATTCTCGCTTAAAGACGGAATGGCTATCTTAAGTACAGGATATATAGACGTTTACGAGCCTGGAGGCAAGTATCAGCTTTATGTCGAAAAACTCGAACCCGCCGGAGTCGGCGCATTGCAATTGGCATTCGAGCAAATGGTCAAAAAACTCAGAGAAGAGGGACTTTTTGACGATGAACACAAAAAACCGATACCGAAGTACCCCGAAAGAATCGGAATTTTAACCAGCGAAACAGGTGCTGCGGTGCATGACATAGTCGATAGCATTTACAGCCGCTGGCCATGCGTTCAACTATTTCTATATCCGGTTCCGGTTCAGGGTGAAGGTGCGGCACAAAAAATCGCCGCTACACTTCGAGACATTAACAAACGAAACAAGCGGCTAAAACTCGACATCCTGATTGTCGGGCGAGGCGGCGGCTCACTTGAAGACCTCTGGGCATTCAATGAGGAAGTCTTGGCCAGAGCTATTTTTGACTCGAAAATCCCCGTTATCAGTGCTGTCGGCCACGAAGTTGATACTACAATCGCCGATTTAGTAGCCGATAAAAGAGCATCCACACCGACCAAAGCGGGCGTCGTAGCCGTACCCAATATGTACGAAGTCCTGGAGCAGATTAACAGTTTTGAAAGCAGAATTACAGGGCACACACAATCAGTAGTACGTCTGGCCGCCCAAAATCTTAAAACCATACTCGCAAGCTCGATGTTCCGCAATCCGGAATCGATTGTTCGAGCGGCTGAACAGCATCTGGATGAAATAACCTCAGATTTGACCGAATCAATGGAAAACCTGTTTACAAGAGCAAAACGAATGCTCTCAGAAAGCTATGAAAAGGTTGTAAGAATCGAGCCGCACAGGCTTTTAGGCCGCAAAAACCTCGAACTGAACAACCTTCAGAATCGTACCGATACCGGCTTAAAATCCATCATAAATAAGCTGCAAATCCAGCTTACAGCCTCTGCAAACCGGCTTCAGGGCTTAAATCCGAAATCGGTCTTGCAGCGGGGCTACAGCATTACAAAAAGCCAGAAAACAGGCGTTTTAATCAGAAATCCTGAAGACATCCAAATCGGAGATTTATTAATAACTGAGCTGGCAGGGGAAAATTTTATTGAAAGCAAGGTCACAAACAAGTAAAAATAACTAAAGCATGCTCCTGAAAAGACGCATAGCTGAAATATAGAAAGTAGTTTTATGGCAGAAAAAAAACAAAACAGCAGTATTGATAAGATGAATTTCGAGGATGCGATTAAAGAGCTGACCGGAATTGTCGGCAAAATCGAGCAGGGACAAATCCCCCTCCAGGAAAGCATCGAGCAATACGAAAAAGGCATGATGCTTATCAGGCATTGCAGGGAAATTCTGCTGAAAGCGGAAAAAAGAATAGAAAAAATCTCTCAATCAGATGATAACAAACCGCAGAACTCAAATAATCAGGATCAGGAAGAAGAAAAGGAAGAAACAGAAGGAAACCTCCCATTTTAACAGGAGTTTCTAAAATATAACGCGAGCGTGGCGGAACTGGCAGACGCGCAAGGTTTAGGTCCTTGTGTCCAAAAGACGTGTAGGTTCGACTCCTATCGCTCGCATTAAAATACACCGCTTATTTTTTATAACTATCTACAATATAAGCATTTATGCCATATTGCCCATTTTGAAATTGGCTTTGTTTTTCATGCGGGTATATGAGTTGATGAATGATTGTAAGGTGTGCTATGCACACCAGTAAAAATTGGGTTTGTTTTACATTCTGACTACTGACTCCTATATTTCCCTTGGGGATGTCCAAGCCACTGTGTCCTGTATTCTTATTCAAAATTGGCTTTGTTTTACAATCAGCGTATAACATTTAGATTGTAGGATGAGCTTTAGCCCATGCTGTTTTAATTTGGCTTTGTTTTTCCATTTACAACCAAGAACAAACAAGAATTTATTTATAGAAATCTTCGAGTCCCTTCGAGCCCTTCGTGGTGAGCAATAAATTTGGCTTTGTTTCACATTTTCCTTTCAAACACGAATTTCGAAAATTTCATTTTTTTTACTATTTTTTCATTCCCTTGAAGAATCTGTCCTGACCGAAGTCGAATGGAAGGTAATCCATTTTAAATTTCCTTTTACCACCGAGAACACGAAGGTGTACGAAGTTTAGATTAAATTTATTTCTTCGTGATTCTTTGTGTCCTTCGTGGTGAGCATTTTCCTATCCGCTATTTTTCTGTATTCCGTGATGTTCACTATATACTAAATACTAATGACTATATACTAATTATCAAACATTAAAATGAATAGTCAAGAACATTCTTAAATACTTCACCACTGAGAACGCGAAGAACCACGAAGAAAATACTAACAACTAACAACTAACGACTACCGACTAATTAAAGACACGGACCATGAACCAGGTGCGGTTCATGGGGATTCACACAGGATTAACACAGAATATTATTTTATTGACTCTGTCATTCTGAGCCTGTCGAAGAATCTATTTAAAAAAGAGATTTCCATTATTAGACACTGATACCTATGGCATAAATTAACGCAGGATTTACACGGATAGAAAAGATATGAATTTATATCTCTGTGAACTCTGTGCCCTGAAGTGACTGAAAAAATAAAAAGAATTATTATCCCGCGAAGGCGCATGGTCGCAAAGAATAAAAATACTTACTTCGATATAAATGTTTTTGTTGCTATTCAAGAAATAGGAGATAGAATATGTAGCTGTTATAAATATTAATCAGCCGCAGAGTTCACAGAGAACACAGAGAAATATATAAAAAATCTTCGTGAATCTTAGTGAACTTTGTGGTAATATCCTATAAGGAATCGGCGAAATTAGACGAGAGCGTGCGTACTTCCACTCTGTAGTTTTCGTAGTTAAAAAGATATGAAATAAATAGAAGAAATTATAAAAAGTTTGCGAGCAGTTAATTTTTTATAAACAACAAAGGTCTTATAATAATATTCAAATGAGATGTAATATGGCTATAAGTTCTTGTGCAAAAAGAAGATAGGATTTATTGTTCACTTTTAATTATATATTTGTTAAAATATAAAAAGAATATTTTTTAATAAGGGAATATGAAACAACAGATTTTATGATTAAAAGAAGGAGAAAATATGGCTATTGAAGAGATAGCGAAGCTTAGACCTCTTTCAGAATGGCATGCGCAATCGTTAAGAATTACTGCTTTTCATAAATCATTTGAAGCAATAGAGAATTTATCTTGGCAAGATATAACGGGTAAGCTTCCTGCCAATCAAATAAGAAAACCTATTGAACAGGCAACTGAAGAAGAAGGAGAATTACTTGGCAATAATTTATTACTCCTGAATAAACCTTATAGAATTGACTTAATCCTTCAAATTTTAAATATCCCTATTTTAGGTAAAGGTATTCCTTCACTAGGCTTATATGAAGAATTAATCTCAATATTTATTGATTTGGGAAAAAAATTATTTATGTTGGGCGATTTTCCTTCAATTACACGGTTAGCGTTTGGAGCAATAGTACATTTAAATGTAAAGAACCGTGAGACTGGCTATGCACTTATGAATTCATATCTTAAAAATGTTAAAGTTAACTCAGATAATTCTAGTGATTTTATGTATCGTATTAATCATCCAAAATCCATAGATATTGAGTCAACGAAAGTCAAAGTAAATCGCCTTTGTAAATGGATTATACCTAAATATCAATGGATAGGACCTAACGGCACTGATGTTAAATCTCCCGAAAGCTATGGATTACAGATTGAATTGGACATTAGTACGGATAAAGAATATCCCGAAACATTACCAAAAGATAAAGAAGAAGAAATCTTAGAAAAATTGACAGAGCTTGCGTCTGAAATTATTTTAGAGGGTGAACCAAAATGACATTTACATTAACCACAAAAACAAATGCAACAAGAGGTAGATTTGGACAATTATTAATAGAAGATACAGAAAATGAGTCAATCGATGATAGATTTTCGAAATCAGAATTAAATGTTAATTATCCTGATTATTCACGATACCGTTTTTATTTAGGAGATATAGATAAGACTTTTAGATATAGCTCCATAGAAAATATATGGTTAAACTTACATCTTTTATCTGGACTGATTCATTCGGAAATAACATCTCCTTCTAATCAAGATTTAATTAATAGATATTTAAAACGATTACTTGAAAACAATGCTACAACAGAGGAAGATACACCAATAGTTGACAATTTGGAAACCTCAATCAGAGATATTTTCAGGATAGCTCATTGTATAGCACTGGAAGATATGACAGAGTATGATCTTAAAGAACAACTTGCATCTTTACTAAATAAATACAATACAGATGTTATTAACCAAATATTTATTATACTATTAGACAATAATTATGATGTCGAGTCTATCAGTATAGTTTTGAAAATATTAGGTGATATAGACAATAATTCTACATATGAATCTCGTAGAATGTTCTTAGAACAAATACTCATAGAAGATCGCTCTCCAATAATTCGGGATGGAGCAAATATAGGACTTTCCTATATGGACAACCCTAAATCTATACCTGCATTTGAAGAAGCAATAAAGAATTGTAACAGTTTATTATTAAGGAAAATGTTAAATATTACGCTACAGCAATTAGAGAAAACAAAAAATGCCTCTATTACACATGATAAAAATTAACAAATGGTATCTTTGTAGCGATAGAACTTTTGATTGGCTTTCTAAAGGAGATATTCCATCTGATCCATTATATAGTTTTGGTATTAATGGAAATTCTATGTCAGTATGGTATTATGAAAACCAAGAAATTACACATCGTATAGTTGCTGCGTTAGCCTCAAACAAACAAGACATTCAAGAAATAAATTTTTTAATAATAGAAGAAAATGAATTAAAAGAGCACGAATTTAAAATTGTTCATGCAAACGGTTCCACACCTGATAATGAATTAAATCTTAACTTCCATCATAATATTACAGATATATCTGCTCATAAAATACTGAATTATGTAAAACATCTTTGGAATATGGATCAGCAGAAATTCATAGATAAAATAATAAGATTTCAACCTAAGGATGTAATGAATCATATCAAGCAAGGAATTACCAATGGTTGGATTAAAGAAAGAATATTAAGCGAGAAAATAAAAAGAAAATTATATCCTAACCATGAGTGAAATAATAGTAACGTTTACCATTTAGTTGTTTTCTAATGTTTCCATCGGAGAATTGAAACAGTGTCCAGTACATTTTTAATATCCCTTGACATAATCATATGTCAAATATATCTTTTAATATGTTTTATAGAAACCATAGAATAATATTTTCTATATGTAAAGGAAACACATGAAAAGATGGCTTCCAATTTTTGCTGTGCTTGCGTTTTTGTATTATTTTGGTCTAATTGGTTGCGGAGGGAGTGACTTCAGTTCGGAGCTTTGTGGTGGTTACTATGTTTATGAGACCTCTACTCACCAAGTCCATGTATCACCGCCTTCGTGGAATTCAGATACTCCACGCATTCCAGAAAAGGTAGTTGACCTTGGTCATGATGATCGATTCATCATTGCAAAACAGAATCATCTCAAACGCAGAAACCTTCGTCCTAGTGATACCTATATGGAACCAGATCCTGGCGTGTACAGCTATTGGATTCTGGATACAAGTATCCCAAAGGTATACGGTCCTCTTACGGAAGAAGAATTCAAGAAGACTCGAAGGGATTTGGGTGTCCCTATTGAGTTAAAAATGAAAGATGTTCACAGCTTTAGAGAATAATAGCAAACGGGAAACGGTGTCCGGTACATTTGTTAACTTAGTGAATAGTCGATAGTATTTCGTTTTTCTTTGCGATCCATTCGGCAAGCTCAGGACAAGCTTTGCGTCTTCGCGGGAGAATTAATTTAGAAAAATGGTGCGTTTCAACTCACCCTACATTTTTGGCTAATATTTATATTGTAATAAAAATAAGAATCAGTGTTAATCCTGTTAATCTGTGTCTTTTAATAGTCGTTAGTCTTTAGTTGTTAGTCGTTAGTATTTTCTGCATTTTTCTTCATAAGTCTTCTTTTCTTCGTGGTGGGCATATTTGAACAGCATTCCCTTGGGGACACCTTACGGCGGGGCTGAAGCCCACCCTACCTTTTTTTGAACAGGTGGGGCAGAGCCGCCACCCTACTTTTTTCGTCTTCGCGTTTATATGTAATTTTGAAAAAATTTATTTGAAAGCCCGCCCTAAAAAGGTAAAAATATACGAAGTAATTTAAAATCGCACACATTGAGATTGCTTCAGCCTTTCCGGCTTCGCAATGACATTGTTAATGCAGGTTTTAATTTGAGGTTTTAAAAATGAGCAAATCATATTTCAATCTGAAAGAAAAAAACACATCGGTGCGCATAGAAATAATGGCGGGCATAACAACATTTCTGACGATGGCGTATATAATCTTCGTCAATCCGAGTATCCTGGCGGCAGCCGGTATGGACCAGAACGCTCTTGTGGCGGTTACATGCATAGTCAGTGCGATATCTACGATTCTCGTTGGAATTTTCGCACGCGCCCCCATAGCAATGGCGCCAGGGATGGGACTGAACGCCTTCTTCGCTTATACTCTCGTGATCGGTGACAAATTGGAATGGCAAACCGCATTAGGAGTAGTGTTTCTTTCCGGCATGGTTTTTCTCATACTGACATTTTTAGGACTGCGGCGAAGGCTCGTCGAAGCCATTCCGATGTCATTAGTTTCCGCAATGGCGGTCGGAATCGGCCTGTTTATAACGTTCATCGGCTTGCAGAATCTCGGCTTGATAGTCAATAATGATGCCACTCTCGTATCAGCAGGAAAAATAACAGGTACAGTCCTTATCGGCCTGGCGGGACTGGCAGTGATGGTCTTCTTAGAGGCAAAGAAAATAAAAGGCTCACTGCTGATTGGAATTATATTCGCGACTCTACTTGCTGTCATCTTCGGCCAGATACAAAGGCCGGAAAAATTAATCTCGCTTAATCTCAATATTGCACCGGCAGCTTTCAAGCTTAATATTTTAGCGGCTTTCAAGTTGTCTTTTCTGGGAAGTATCTTCACTTTGATGTTTATAGATATGTTCGACAGTATAGGTACTCTTGTCGCGTGTTGTCACCAGGCGAAAATGGTGGATGAAAAGGGCCAGATAAAAGGTCTGGACAGGCTGCTTGCTATCGATGCTTTCGCGACTATGTTAGGCGCAGTGCTTGGAACATCCACTACAACATCTTATATAGAATCCGCAACCGGCATCGAACAGGGCGGGCGAACGGGAATAGCATCTATTGTAACCGGCGCCGCATTTTTACTGGCTTTGCCTTTCGTGCCGTTAGTTGGAATCGTTCCCACATACGCGACAGCTCCTGCTCTGATTATGGTCGGACTGTTCATGATTAGGGAAATCAAGAATATCGACTTCCTTAATATCGAGGAAGGTTTTCCGGCGTTTATTATTATGGTAATGATTGCACTGAGCTACAGCATCAGCACGGGACTTGCGTTCGGATTTGTTTCGTTCGTGATTATTAAAATCGTTCTGCTCAAAGTAAAAGAAATAAAGCCTGCGATGTGGATTATTGGGGTTCTTTGTCTTTTATTTTTGACAATCGACCAGATTCCCGCTCTCATCGAACATTTCAAAGGCTGATAAAAAACAAATCCGGGCATTACACCCGGATTCGATAGTTTATTAAATATTATTCTGTAATGCTTACAGCATTAGTGTTTCAGTATCAGGCCGGTACTGCCGGAATCATGCCAAGCAGGAAGACCATTGTAAAGATACCGACTGTCTCGACGATGCCCATCGCAATCAGCAGGAACGCGAAGCCTTTGCCATCACTTTCGCTGAGAGAACGCACACCGGCTGCACCGATAAGTCCCTGCATCCACGCGGAAATCATTTCGCCAATTCCCGTTGCTATGCCGATACCTAAAAGCAAACCTGCACTTCCGGCGGCAATTTGGGGATACTGCAACACGCCGCTCATCTTGTTCATAACAATCATCGCATACAAAGTCTGACTGATGGGCATACCAAGAAGAATGATATAAGCAAATCGAAGCGTCTTGCCGGCTTTGCCTTCTTTTCCCCATGCACCTGCGGCGGCCTGACCGGCTGCTCCGATACCAATGGAACTGCCGAAAGCGGCCATGCCCAACATTAATACAATACCAATTTGCCCAAAGAAAGATAAGCTATTTATTGAATCTTTCATATAATCCGATTTCGCTATACTTTCAGTCTGAGCTAAAACATTCACAATTAAGTCCGTTGAAAGATTGTTAAATAATGTAATTGCAGTCATTTTAATTTACTCCTGAATCATTTTTAAAAGGTTTATAAGAATAACCAATCCATTGCATACCAAGATTGTTAGAAAATTCAAGCATATTCAATCTTACGCCGTGAGCGAACAGGGCAATAAGAGCCAGACCGAGATTTAAGCCATGCCCGAAGACTAAAATCGGTATCGCTAAATACCATGGGCCGGCACTAAACGCCAAATCGTTGAAGCTTGCAGCCAGAACACCGCTTGCAAGCCCTACAGCCATTAAACGCACGTAGCTTATTACATCTGAAAATGCCGAGAGCATCGAAAGCGGAAAATTGGCAACACCCAATAGCACCATTTTGATAATATTTTTACCTGGTGAATTGAAAAGAATCGCCAGAATCGCACCGGCAATTAATAAATATGGCCATGGTGTTCCCCATGCCAGAGATGAGCCTAAAACGAACATTCTGACAACACCCAACATTCCCCAGACAAAAACTCCCCAGCCAACTTTATTAAGGAAACATAAGTTGGGATATAACCTTAGAGCCTGCCAGAATTGTGCGGTGCTCAAATGTATTGCTCCCATTATGAAGCTAATCTGCATTAATAAATAACGTGACTGGTCTGTCATATTCACAGGTATAAGCGGTTTATAAAGTTTGTCATAGCCGAAGAAGCTTCCGCAGAGGAATCCCCAAACAAGAGTTGCCGCACCTATGATGATAAGCAGCCTGGTAAAATTTTCTCCCAGCGCCGGCGCTGCTTTTTTATATCCTAACAATAATCCTAATAGTAAAACTGCCCCGTAGCCGCCATCACCGATAAGCATTGCCGCAAAAATCGGCAGCGCGAGCATGAATGGAACAGAGACATCGAATTCCTGATAACCTGCAACTGTCCCAAGTATATCGAAAAGTCCTTTTATTGGTTTTGCCCACTTCGGATATTCGATTAAAGTTGGCGGCTGCTCGCCTTCCGCGGCGGGCATGATTTCAACTGCGGCTGTGATTTCATGTTTCTTGAGATTTTCAGAAAGCAAATCAGCTTGCGATGAAGGAACCCATCCCTGTATCGCAAACAAAGCACTGCTTTTCAGGCCGCTGTTTTGGGCGATATGAAAATCAGCTTTTATTTTAAGCTGCTTTCGCTCATTTTGAATCTTATCTATTATACCGGCAAGCTCTGCAAGTCTTGCGTTGTTTTGTTTAATCGAAGCATCCAATGCAGCGGCCTCCTTCTTAACCGCAGGAAGGTCGGTAGAAGGCCAGGGAATTTCCTTTGCGCCATCGGGATTCTGGAAAGTTCCGATTCTATCTATAACTGCAATAAGTACATCTTTACCAGACAATTCGGCAACGACTTCAATACATTCGGCTTGAAGTGCGGGCAGGTCTTTTTTGGCTACAGAGAAAAATCTGACTTCAATACCCAGCGAACTTAGATGTTTAAGACGCTTAATTTCGACATTGCCCCAAACGGCAAGCTGGCTTGCAGTTCTTTGAAGTGTGCCAAGGCGCTCTTTTTCATCCACGATGGCTTTATTGATGTCGATTGCTTCATTGGCGGCATCCAGCGGAGATATATCAGCAGCTTTGCCCGAAGGCTCAATCTTCTGCAAAACCTGGATAGCATGTTCGAGAGTCGTTAATGTTTGAAGAGTCTGTGTTTCCGCTACGGCTTTGCCCGGATCGACAGGCTCGATATGCACAACTCCAAGCTGTGCGAGCACATCCAGAAGCCTCGTATGATTATAGCTTTGCGTCACGATATAGACTTTTGACATAGGTACAATCATTCCGCTTCAGCCTCCATGTTCTTGCCTGCCTTCTGTTCCAGTTTTGCCTTCGCGATTTTCGCTCTTGCGACGCCAGCCGTCATCTGGTCGCCGAGAGCAATACGAATACGCCTGATATTTTCCTGGGTATTCGGAATCATAACTTTTTCAAAAAGATTCACTCTCTGCATAACTTTTTTCAGTTCCGCCTTGAGCAGGTCAAGGCATTTTTGCAGAATTTTCAGCTCCGCCTCCTGCCTGTGAAGCATTTTTAAATCAGCGAGGGCTTTGTCAGTCCATGGAGCGGTACCGAAAAGACTGTAATCAGCTTTCGGAAAAACGATTGTTTCCAGCCTGGGGACATATACTCCCGCTATGCTGTATGTCGATGTTCTTACGGATTCTGGAGAAGCAAATTTCTTTAGATTCGTTCCGGATACATCATTGAATAAGACATCATATTCGGAAATGATTCGCCCTGTTGCATCGACATCATCCTGCACTTTCCTGTAAAGCTGCTGTGTCTGAACGATAGAACTTTGCACCTGCTGCTCTTTCAGCTTAAGCGTCGGCAAATAACGCTTAAAGCGAGCCAGTGCATCACGCTGCTGCTTTAGTTCGGTTCGAGTAAATTTTATCTTCTTTTTTGCCATAACCTGCTGAAATTATATTATGCCTTTACAGTTTCAGATTCTTCTGTTTCGTTTTCTGTTTGCGAAATCTTTTTCGGCCAGTGTTTTTGAATAATGGCGTCACGAATTCCTGTTTCTTCCGGTCTGAAACATTCTGCAAGAATCTTCCAGCATTCATCGAGCGCATCGAAGAGCGATATATTCAGGTTCAGATTCATAATCCTTTCCTCGAATAAGTCACCGTATTGCAGGAGTCTCTCATCCCACTCGGATAACTCGAAACCCATTTCTCTTTTTTCACGGCTCTCATCACATTGAGCATAAAGCTGGATACAGGCGTTCATAATAGCACGATGGTCGTCTCGTGTTTTACCATTAACCAACTGTTTCAGACGGGATAGTGAGCCGAAAGGTTCGATACGGCCGTTACGGAGGTAAAGCTGGCCTTCGGTGATATAACCGGTATTATCCGGAACAGGGTGCGTGACATCATCTCCGGGCATAGTGACACAGGCAAGAACTGTCATGGAACCGGCACCGTCAAAATCTACCGCTTTTTCATATCGCCTGGCTAACTGGGTGTATAAATCTCCGGGATAGCCGCGGTTTGACGGGACCTGCTCCATAGTAATTGCGATTTCCTTCAAGGCATCCGAAAAAGCTGTCATATCCGAAAGAAGCACGAGCACATTTTTGCCCTGTAAGGCATATTGCTCGCCAACCGCCAGCGCCAAATCCGGTATCAAAAGGCATTCCACTATCGGGTCTGCCGCGGTATGAATAAACATTATCGTTCTCCCGAGAACGCCGGCTTCATCGAAACGATGACGGAATGTCAGATAGTCATCGTGACGCAATCCCATTCCCCCGAGAATGATAACTTCCGCATCCGCCTGTATACCGACCCGCGCCAGCAAATCATTATAAGGCTCGCCAGCGATGGAAAAAATCGGCAGTTTTTGAGAACCGACAAGCGTATTAAAAATATCAATCATCGGAATACGGGTTTGTATCATCTTGTCGGGTACTCTGCGCTTCATCGGATTTACAGCAGGTGAACCGATTTCAACCGCATCGGCTTTGACTTCAGGCCTTCCGTCTCTCGGACGCCCTGAGCCGTCAAAGACTCTGCCCAGTAAAGCGTCACTGAATGGCACCTTAAAGGACTGGCCGAAGAAGCGGATTTTGTCTCCGGTAGAAACACCTTCGGTACCTCCGAATATCTGGAGACTTACCTGGTCATCTTCAAGACGAATAACCTGGGCTAACGAAGAGCCATGGCTTGATGCAATAACAGCAAGTTCGTCATAACTAATGCCCTGGGCTTTAACGGTTACCACGTTACCGGCAATTTTTGAAATTTCATCATAAAATGTTCTCATTATGAATCGCCTTTATATCTTTTCAATTTCTGCAAGATATTATATTTGTTAACATATTTCCTTTATAAAAACAGCAGCATTTTAAGCTCTTGCGTTTTGAAGCTCTTCCCGCTGTTTCTCATCAGATTCAGATTTTTCAGTATTACTTAGAAGAGACTTGATATACTCATCAATTTGATTAAGTATTTTTTTAAAGTCACCTCGTTCGATTTCTTCTTTCTCTTCGGCAGCCGCCTTACTAAGCGGCTCGTCCTGTCTTTCCGATTCGGGAATAACATTTTCATCCCATGGCGCATAATTCCAGTTAATGAACAAGCTGCTTATCTTCTTAAGACAGTGACGTGCTTCATCTTTATTCTTGAAATCGAAATCCGTCTCGACTATTTCAAGTATCTTATCGAATACGAAACGCTGCCTGTCAACAGATGTTGCCGCATCGACCTTATCGAAGGCATTCTGCTGCAGGTATGCCGAATCGAAAAATTCAGCTTTGAGCATTACTGTAAAATCATCAATCGGTGTGCCTTCTTCGCCGACTACGGTCATCATCTGGCGGATTTCATCGCCCCGTCTAAGGACATGGTTCATTCTTTTAACTTTTTGAGGATCAATAATGCCTTTGTATTTACTCCAGCTATCCAAAGGATCGATGGCAGGATACCTTCTTGCATCACTTCTTGCACGGCTTAGGCCATGGAATGCACCAACTACTTTAAGTGTTGCCTGAGTAACCGGCTCATCGAAGTTACCGCCGGCTGGACTTACTGTTCCGCCGATAGTGACAGAAGCGATGCGTTTATCACGCAATTCGACAGCCCCGGCTCTTTCATAGAAACTCGCGATTCGGCTTTCGAGATATGCAGGGAAAGCTTCTTCACCGGGAATTTCTTCCAGACGTCCCGAAATCTCGCGCATAGCCTGTGCCCATCGGCTCGTCGAATCAGCCAAAAGCAGAACATTCAATCCGATTTGCCTGTAGTATTCCGCTAAAGTCATCCCGGTATAAACAGATGCGTCACGAGCGGCGACAGGCATAGCGGAAGTATTGCAAATTATAATTGTTCGTTCCATCAGGCTTCGTCCCGTGCGAGGGTCCTGAAGCTGCGGGAACTCGCGAATAGTATCCACAACTTCGCCCGCACGTTCGCCGCAGGCTGTAATTATTACAATATCGACATGAGCGTGACGCGATGTAATTTGCTGCAATACCGTTTTACCCGCACCGAAAGGTCCAGGAATGCAATACGTCCCGCCCTGCACGATAGGGAACATGGAATCAACGATACGAACGCTCGTTACCATTGGTTTTGTCGGAAGCAAGCGTCTTTTAGATACACATAAAGGACGTTTTACAGGCCAGGACTGCTCCATTGTTACTTTATGCTCATTACCTGAAGCGTCAGTCAGTATCGCAATTTCCTTAACAATAGGATAAGAGCCTGATTCTGCAATGTGCTGAACTGTATATTGGCCGTCCCAGCCGAAAGGAACCATAATATTATGCACGAAAATGCTTTCCGGAACACTGCCAAGCGTATCAGCGGCCTGAACTATATCGCCTGCTTTTACTTTCGGAGTCCAGTCCCATGTGCGTTCGGTATTAAGGGCGTGAATATAATTACCAGGTTCGAGAAAGAAACCAATCTTTTCAGCGAGCTGCGGCAGAGGATTTTGAAGGCCATCGTAAATCTGTCCAAGCAAGCCCGGTCCTAAATATGCGGATAGCATTTCTTCCTTAAAAATAACTTCGTCTCCGACACGCAATCCCCTGGTTTCCTCGAATATCTGAAGGTCAGCAGAGTCACCTCGCACACGAATAATCTCACACAGGAGTTTCACTCCGTCACTTCGCACGCAATAGCCTACAGCGTTTTTAACAATATTGTCGTCGGTTTGGGCAACAACCATATTTCCAAAGACGGCTTTAATTCGTCCTTTCACGGTACAACCTCACAATCATGCGATATTAATTTTATTTCAGGTTTTTTAATAAACTGTCTCTTTAATGTTATTGTTTTCCTGCCTGCCGGATAAAATTCTCCGCCAATGATGCAGAAGAATAAGTTTTGCGGCGTACATTTCTATTTCGTCCGCGCTGAAACTGTACAAGCCTGCATGTTCTTCCAGCCAGTCCCACCTTGCCTTGTCAAGCACTTCAAGAGCCGCCATAGGATTAGACGCCGCATGCCAGGCAGATATTATATTGTTATAATCCGTTTCGGCATCAGCCAATTCGGGACATACTAAATACGCATCAGGTTCCAGGCCGAGCATTTGAGCGCGGGCTGTTGTTAAAGCATTGCGAAGACCGACTTCAAAACCTGCCCAGGCTTTGAGAAAACTGCTGTTGTGTTTTGCAATAAGTGCGGCATAACGAAAATATCGCGACCAAATGTCATCCGCAGCCAGACGTTCATTTGTTTTCTCGCGCATTTCTTCTTCAGGCAAAAGGAAATCGGGCAGTACCGGTTCTCCTTCGGAATTCTCAAGAGACAGAACTGCCAAATCGATTTTATCTTTATCAATCTCTTTCGAAAGAAATGATTCGTACTGCATTAAATCGTCGCTGAGAAGAATAACCCCAACTGTACGAACCGGACCTTTCGAGCTTGTAATCATATTAAGAAAATCGATTTTACTTATGGGCGGAATACTTCCTATCGGTTCGAGAGCCGGAAGTGCGCTTAATATATAGTCATATCGATTTAGTATAGCCATATTAATTTGATTTCCAGAAGGCCGCCGGAGATGTCGTTTTTATATTACTTCCCTTGTTCTGCAGCCTTCGCGAGGTATTGCTGGAGATCAGGGTCCATCATTTCCGCTAATAGCGCGGTTACAGATTCCGTGCTGACCTCTACAGTCGATCCTTCTATCCTGAACTCGAAACCAGCTTTGGCAAGATTGTGTTTCACATCAATCCCGGTGTTGTTTTGCTGGAGTGAATTTTTAAGTTCCTGCAATGCACTTTCGAGTAAATTACCTTGTAAATTGCCGGAAATATTTATCTCTGCTTTCTGTTTTTCCGCGTTGGCTTTGGCATAAGCAGGAATAACCTGTCGTAATATATTTACCAGGGTTTCTTCATTACTGAGAGATTTCTCGACATTCAACTGAAGCAGGCTTTTAAGCTGCTGGCTGAGTTTCTCACGAAGCATGAAAATCGCGTCACGTGCGGCTAATTCAAGACTTGAATTCATTCTGGCTTTGATTTTCCCGGCTTCGGAATTGGCTTTTTCAATTATCTGTTCTGCCTGTGCCTTGCCTTCAGCAACAATCTTTTCCGCATTCTGCCTGGCATCAGCTTCAATCTTCAGAGCGGCTTTCCTGCCGGCTTCCACTCCTTCGGTTTCCAGAGTCTTTACAAAAGATTCTATATTTGTAGGCATATCCAAACTTCCTTTCTGTAGCATGGCCATCTGCGCTGCGATACGCATAACGCATACCTATCACGAAAGCAGCTCATCGACCTTTGCAGAAAGCTCTTTGACGTGACTTAGAGATTTATCGAACTGGCTAAGTTCATCCTTGTTTAATTCGAGTTCTATTATTTTTTCAACTCCTTTTGCGCCCAGAACAGCAGGCACTCCAACAAAATATCCACCAGCATTATACTCATTTTTACAATAAGCACAACAGGACAGTACCGCTTTTTTATCTTCGATAATAGCCTGTGCCATTTTTACTGCTCCTGCAGCAGGTGCGTAAAATGCGCTGGTTCCCATAAAATTCACTATTTCAATGCCGCCATTGCGCGTTCGTTCGATAAGCGTGTTAATTTTATCTTCTTCAAGAAACTCGCAAATCGGAATTCCGCTGACAGATGTGAATCTGGGTAAGGGGACCATATCATCGCCATGGCCGCCCATTAAAACGCATTTGACATCCTCTACACTGACATCCAGCTCGCTGGCAAGAAAGTAACTGAATCTTGCCGAATCGAGAGCTCCGGCCATTCCCATAACTCTGTTTTTGTTAAAACCGGTAACTTTTGAGGCGGTATATACCATCGCATCAAGAGGATTGCAAACGACTATAATAATACTGTCAGGTGAATATTTTGTAATTTTTTCGCTTACACTTTTGACAATCTGAACATTTTTAGCTAACAGGTCGTCCCTGCTCATGCCGGGTTTGCGGGCAAGGCCGCTTGTGATAATGACAATATTACTATCGGCAGTCTTTTCCCAATCGCGAGTTCCAATAATATCAGCATTATAAAGCTCGATAGGAGCAGCTTCAGCTATATCGAGAGCCTTGCCTTCGGAAAGACCTTCGACTATATCGATAAGGACTATCTCGCCAAGCTGCTTTGTCGCGGCTATAAATGCGGTCGTCGCTCCGACGTTACCGGCTCCTACTACTGTTATTTTATTTTTTGCCATACAAGGCAAATATGTTAGTGAATTAAGTGGTTTGTGTCAACACTGCTTTTGCAGAACCAACAAAAAAGTTCGTTTTTATTTATAAATCGGCAATGAATGATAGTACTGAAATCAGGTTTTGCTGATTAAGAAGTGGAGTATTTTTCAAAATGGCTAAATTTTCGTAACTTCCTGATAATGGCTGTCATTAATGCAAAAGCAAGTATCCACTATAAATGGACACTTGCTTTCGCTAATATTATATTTCCAACTTGTAATTTTCGGTAAATAAATTATCAAGCACTTTACTTACAAAACGATGCTTATTTTATGTCCAGCAGCCAATTTGCGAGTATCCAGGATACATCGTCAATATCAACTTTACCATCGTTATTCAAATCAGCGGCTTTTTTATCGTCGTATTTGTCTTGTTTCCAATAATTCGTAAATATAGCCCAGTCTGCGAAGTCAATGTCGCCATCTTTATCAAAATCTGCTTGTAGTGTTTTGCATTTGTACAAGTGAACTTTTCCATCCTGAGCCCCAATCAGGACATCCGGATAGCCGTCTTCATCCCAGTAGCATACAAATGGTCTGGAACGTGGTGTTCCCGCCAGGTCTATTTCGATACCGTTGGCATCAACAAGTTCGTAACCTGAGAAATTCGGTTCTTCGTCAGTACCTGTGTTAATGTATAACAGCAATTTGCCATCCGTATTTCCTGTAAGGAGGTCTTTCTTTCCATCGAAATCAAGATCAAGAACAACAGGGCATGAACGAGTGTTAGGCACGATTAAATCCGATTTATCTTCAAGTGCAAAAGTTTCTGCCACAAATAACGGAACAGAATTTGTTCCTGCATTAATAAAAATGTGTATTTTTCCGTCAAGAGCGCCCGAGACAAGGTCTTTATATCCATCACTGTTCCAGTCAACAATTGTTGGCGCAGCTCTGGAACCAACATCGATATATGTTGTATAACCCCCTGAGACGTATGTAAGAAGTGTTCCTGCGTCAAATGAAGGGCTGTTATCAGTATTGATATTGCGGAAGAATTTTATCGAGCCGTCAGACTGACCTACAATCAAATCTTTCATGCCGTCCTCATCCCAGTCAACGACTCTCGGGAAACATCCCAGGCAGCCGCTTGGTGTACAATAGAGGTCAGAGCCGTTTGCCTGAGCATAAAATGATTTATTGTTCAAATCTGAAAATTTCGGTTCTATATTTGTTCCAATATTCAGGTAAATGCGAACTTTTCCAGAGCCGGTGCCAACTATTAGATCTTTTAAGCCGTCATTATTCCAGTCAGCGAGGGATGGAACGGAATATGTACCTATATTAATATCTAAATTATCCGCCTTTACAATTTCTTCCGGACCGAGGTCAAATATATTGCTGTACACTTTAGCTTCATTAGGGTCGGCAGCAACTGTCAGAGTTAATTCCGGAGCGCTCAGGACACCCCAGTTATATCCCGTAGTACCGGGGGTAAGACCAACTGCTCCATATTGACCTCCTGTAAGCATCAAAGAAATCCTGTCATCGCCGCTGGCAATTTCATTAGCCCAGCCGTCATATGTTATCACGAAAGTCTTCCAAACATAACCGGAATCAGTTGATTCATCATGCCAAAGCGTACCAACAATTTCGTCAGCAGTTACTGACTCACCATACTCTTCTCCGTCATTCCAATTGTCATCTGAATTATACCATAGTTTCCTCTGGCTTGCGGTTTCAGACAAATTACATAAATAGGCAGAGAAAGAAGCTGATATCACTGTGGCATTATCAGGTATGCTCGAAAGATCAAATGCAAAATGCGCCTGAAGATTAGTACCTATCAGGTCACCGGTATCATTATATGTGGGCCAGGATGTATAGACAGGATTTAATATATATGTAGCAGTTTCAGAGTTTTCCTGTGCATCAGCAAGTAAGACTTCCGGAGTTATTGTTTGTGCAGAACTGTTTAATGTCAAAATCAGATATACTACGATACTTAGCTTTATGCATTTACCCATATTTCTTTTCCTCAACCTCTCCAATTTTGTCTTGTATCTCATCGGATACATCATCGAACTAAAAACATCGAGATACGATAACGTTAAAATGTTACCTTACCCAAAAATCAGATGCCGCAAAAAAGAATTGATAGACATCTTCACATCGCCATCCATGTGATATTATTATACCTGATTATATATGGAATATCAACTAAAAAACAGCTATAATAATAGCAAAAAAGCATTTTCAGTATATGCTTATTGTTGACAAATTCTACAATATTTATGATAATTTACAGAAATTATTAGACTGACTGTAAGGGATGGAAAACAGATGCGATTAGTAGTAAAAAAGAGTGGAAATATAATAAACGAGTTCAGTTTCGACAGCGGCCCTGTTTATATCGGACGATACAAACATAACCAGGTATTTCTGCCTGATTTGTCTGTTTCACGGCAACATGCGGCTATTTTTACCACCCTCGAGGGAAATTGGGTAGTCGAAGATATGGATTCCGCCAACAGGACTTTTTTGAACGGAGAAGAAGTCCGCAAAGCCGAGCTGAAGACAGGTGATGTTCTTCGCATCTCGGATTTTACTATCGAGATTGACCTTGAAACTGCTCCTGCTGCCGTTAAACCCATTCACCTGGAAGATACCCTTGTTCCTGAATCACAAACAGCAAGGGCAGCTCCGGAGCATCCGCGTGACATTATTATCAGGAAGCCGGAACTGGAACATGCCCCGGATATAAAACTGCCCGCAAGAAGAATAAGAGATTTTATACAGGCTACCGAGCTGATTTGCAAAACCAACGGCATAGATGAACTGCTCAAGACGCTTTTGAATATAGTTTTAACTCAATTAAATGCATGCCAGGTCTGGTGTGCTTTGAGAGACCAGCCTGAAGGGCCAATGGTTTACCAGGAAGGTAAAAAGCGAAATGGCTCTGCGCTTATATTAAGTGAAATAAAAATCAACCGGAAAATAACCGAAGCTATCGGAAAAAATGAGTTCGTGCTGCTGCCTCTAATTTCTAACAGCAATGAAAAAGATGCGATACGCTCTGCTATGATTGCGCCGATAATTGATCCGTCCGGCTGTTTCGGATTAATTTATGCCGCTAATTCAGTAAAAGAAAATCACTACGGCCTGAGCGATCTTGACTACCTCATGATGCTGGCAATTCATACCGCAGCTATCGTAGAAAATTTCTAAGTTTGATTAAGTGTTTTGCAAAAATGAGAAAAGGCGCTGCTATGTCTTCTGAACGGCTTTGCGAACATCTTCAATATCATCAATAAACTCAAACATTTCAGATAAGCCTGCAACGATAAAAATGCACTTTGTTACAGTCTGAACGTTATAAAGAATAAGTCTTCGTCCATGTTTTTCAAGAAATCCGCGCAACAGCAGAATATTGCTGATATTGGATGAATTAATAATCTCCACAAATGAAAAATCCAAAACTGCATCGCAATTGCTTTTTTGACTGACAGTCTCATTCAGTTTTTTAAGCTCTTCGGATATTTTCGGCTCGCTTGAAGGCAGCCTCGCTAAAATAACATTTTCCGGTAAATTTTGATTTTCCATTTGCAGATTCTCATTTATTGGTCGAACAGATATTTTATTACCCTTTATAATGATTCTATCGGAATAAGACAAGCCACGATTAACTTAAAAAGTAAAATGAAAATCTTTATGCCAAATTGTGCAAATGTCTTCATATTTTTCTGCTTTTTTCAATGAAAAACTCTTGCCCGAGAGATATTATAGGTCGTGAGTTTTGCGGCATTTTCTTTAGGCTAAAACTCGGTTTGCAGAAAAAACACTAAATTTTTCTGGTAACACTTGCGTAATCATGCGCACTATATTAGTAAAGATTCGACATAGGAGAATAATCAATAGTATGCGAATGCACTCAATCTTTATTGAAGAAATAGAGCGGCTAAAGCGGCTGTTGATTGGTATGGGAATCAGTTTACATGATGGAGAAGATATTTTACAGGAAGTTTACCTGGAAGCCATGCAAAGGCCGCCAAAATATGGCAGCCCGCAGGAAAATGCACGGTGGCTTATGCGTGTAACAGTAAACAAATGCACACTAAAATTCAGACAGAAAAGGCAAAACAAAAGAGTCGAAAAGGAATTTTTGCAGCGATGCGAAGGAAGCGAACAATTACAGTTTTCGCCGGACTGCGATGTAATCCACAACGAAGAAGCCGAAGTTATGAAACATTGCTTAAATGAAATGGATGAAACTTTGAAAGTGCCTTTGGTTATGAAATATTTTTGCGGATTAAAT
>JAFGEF010000157.1 GCA_016931715.1 Sedimentisphaerales bacterium | reverse complement strand
TATTGTATGAAGAAAATCGGTTTAAAAGATTTTCTTCATACAATCTGCTATATTGCTGTAACTGCTTATTAGTGAATATTATAAGTTTATTGTTTAATAAAGAAAAAATTAAAAAATAAGCAATTTTTTCTTTCTTAAAGTATGCCTAACTTCAATTTTGCAGAATCCTTATTATTAAGCAATATATATCCAATGAAAAGCGTCTTTTATGATAAGGCAGAGTCTATACTTTGATTTTGAAGGTCTAACCTGCCATGAAAGTAAAAGTATATAATGCATGACTATAATTAAGTTAAATACATGAAAATGAAAGAGTTATGTCGTGAAACTGACGGAAAATCGTATCTTTATCAACGATTGACGCGAACTTTCTTATCAGTTATAGTGTATTCTATAAAATCAGGTTTTTCGTTTGTAGAATAACTGTAATACATATTGAAAAAGAACTGCTTTGAGCTTTTTTTAATAAATTTCTCATCTGCGGTTATCGGGGACTAACAATGGTTTCTCATCCTAAGAACATCCTTCATGCAGCCCGTCGTGTTTCGTCTTATTTTATTTTTATACTAATCGTATTTTCAATGAGTTCACCTTTACTGGCCGTAGATATTGATACAGTGTGTAAAGAATACATGTCCGGACAGTACGAAAAATGTGCTAAATCAGCTAAGGATGGTATTTTGGGAGTTATAGGCGAAGAGCGTGGTATTCTATTAGTAAAATCGCTTATGGCTTTAGGAAAATACGAACAGGCGGCACGCGAACTTGATATTGCCCGACTCGGTGAGCCTCTAAGCCTGCGCCTTTTAATGCTCGGTTATCAGGTCAATCTTTATACGGGTCAAACTGCCAAATCCAATGAAATGTTAAGCATAATTTATCGTGATGCCACTACTTTTGAAATCTCAGACTGGTCTCCGACAGACCTGGTTGCCCTCGGAGAAGCTCTTCTGCTTCAGGGTATGGAACCAAAAATCGTTCTTGGAGAACTTTATAATAGAGCTTTAAGATTAGACCCCTCATGCAGGGACGCATATCTGTCATCAGGGCAGCTTGCTTTGGACAAGCAGGATTATGAATTAGCTGCAGCGCAATTCAGGAAAGGCATCGAAAGGTTCGGCGATGACCCGGATATGCACTATGGCCTGGCAAAGGCATTTTATACCAGCAACAGACAGTTAATGATGGAATCACTGGATGCCGCTGTTTTTCTGAATCCAAATCATGCACCTTCATTATTGCTTATGGCGGAACATTATATTGACTGCGAAGACTATACCGAAGCGAAGCGCTATCTTGACCGCGTTATAGCTGTAAATCAATGGAATCCTGAAGCATTGGCATTCCGCTGTGTACTGGCTTTTATGAATGATGACCAGGCTGCAATAAAACAAAGCCGCGACAACGCATTAAGATACTGGTCCAAAAATCCCAAAGTCGATTATATCATCGGTTCAAAATTGTCCCAGAAATATCGTTTTACCGAGGGAGCTTCGTACCAGCGACAGGCATTACAATTCGATGCAAACTATCAGCCCGCGAAAATACAACTGGCACAGGATATGCTTCGACTGGGCAGAGAAGAAGAAGGCTGGAAGCTGGCAGAGGAAGTTTATAACAGGGATAAATACAATATAATGGCATATAATCTCGTCAACCTGCGGGACCATTTGTCAACTTTTACAACACTTCAATCAGATCGTTTTCTTGTGCGTATGGATAAGCGCGAAGCAATTACTTACGGCGATGATGTTATGGCTTTATTGGAAAAAGCAGAAAAAGACCTGTGTAAAAAATATGGAGTAAAGCTGGAAGATCACGTGCTTATCGAATATTTCCCCGATCAGCAGGATTTTGCAGTCAGGACATTCGGCGAGCCTGGGGGAGATGGTTTTCTTGGCGTATGTTTCGGCAATGTTATAACCGCCAATAGTCCCAAACCCGAACTTCCATCCAACTGGAAATCGACTTTATGGCACGAATTCACTCATGTAGTTACACTTAATAAAACAAAAAACAAGATGCCGCGATGGTTAAGCGAGGGAATTTCCGTTTTTGAGGAAATACAAAGAGATCCATCATGCGGCCAGCGTATGACACCTCAATATCGGAAAATGATACTTGAGGGGGAACTCACTCCCGTCGGTGATTTAAGCTCAGCCTTTTTAAGTCCCCCAAGTACCGAACATTTACTATTTGCTTATTTTGAATCCATGATGGTCGTTGAATATATTGTGAAAAATTACGGCTATGACGCTTTGCAAAAAATTCTCGCAGATTTAGCTAAAAATATTGATATTGATAAGGCAATTTCCACACATACCGAATCACTTCAAAATTTTGAACAAAATTTTGAAGCATATGCCAAAAAACTCGCGGGGGACTTAGCCCCGAATGCAGACTGGGAAGAACCGGAAGAAGCCCAAATGCAGCTTATAACAAGTGACCCGAATGGAGTTAAAGATTGGTTGAAAAATCACCCGAACAGCTTATGGGCTTTAACTCAACATGCACAACATCTTATTGATGAAAATAAGCTCGAAGAGGCCAAAGAACCTCTGAATAAATTAATTGAGCTGTATCCCCAAAATATCGGCTCAGACAGCGCCTATCTCATTCTTTCACAGTTATATAAAAAACTCGGCCAGACTGAACAGGAAAAACAAATACTTAAAAAATTCTGCGAGTATTCTTCTGATTCGATTTACGCCTATACAAGACTGATGGAAATCGCTATCGACGCAAATAACTGGGATGAAGTCGCCAAAAACTGCGAAAACTACTTATCTGTAAATCCTCATGTAACAAGTATTCATTTGCAGCTCAGCAGAGCAAACGAAAAGCTTGGCAGAGACGAACCTGCAATAAACGGTTACAAGCGCCTGCTCAAGCTGGACTATCCTGACCAGGCGGACCTCAATTATCGCCTCGGAAGACTTTACGAAGATAAAGACACAAAAGAAGCAAAGCGGTATGTTCTTTCCGCTTTAGCTGAAGCTCCGCGTTTTCGGGATGCACAGAAGTTATTATTGAAAATTATCGAGGAAGACCAGGAATCTCAACAATCAAAGCCCGAAGTGAATGATCCAAATGAGATGTCTGCCGCTATTCAGGAGGATATTCAGTGATAAAAAGACGGGTATTTTTTCTTATAATACTGCTGTGCTTAGCTTCCTCCGGAGTATTGGCTCAGATTTATTATAGTCGGGACATATCTTCCGGCAGAACAAGAGGCGGACGCGGAGCCCAGAGTTATCCTGACCAAAGAAGTATGGGTCGAGGACGAGGGGGACTCACGAATCAGCAATTTCTCGATCCAAGAGCAAGAGAAAATTTATTCCAGTGGGATGTTGACCCGGAGTTTAAACAGGACGTTTTTACTTTCGTCCGAATTGCGTATAATTCCGGATATGGCGGAATGAGAAGCGGCCGCAGCCGATCGTATCGAACCCCCTACGGCGGAGTCAGTTTCGGCGGAACCAGTTTCGGCGGACCTTCAGCGACCGACTGGCCAGATAGTGACAATAATTTTTCTTATCGATTACACCAGGTTACTTCTATTGAAGTTAATCCTGAACCGGTCATTCTTGAATTGACAGACCCAGAACTTTTTAATTATCCTTTTATATATATCGTAGAACCCGGCAGTTTAAGCCTTAGCGCAGATGAAGTCAATAATCTCCGAAAATATCTTCTTAACGGCGGATTTTTGATGCTTGATGATTTCTGGGGAAACTCTGAATGGATTAATGTTTATACTCAAATGAAAAGAGTTTTTCCCGAACGCGAGCCTGTGGAATTAACGCTGGAACATCCTCTATTCCACTGTGTATTCAACCTTAAAGAAATGCCGCAGATTCCGGCATATACTTTTGCGCTCAGAGACAGGGAAACTCTTTCCGGTATAACTACAGAACGTTCAGACGCACCAAGAGCAATCTTCTATGGTATTTATGATGACAAAGGCAGAATGATGGCAGTGATATGCCGTGATACAGACCTCGGTGACGGCTGGGAACGGGAAGGCGAAAGTCACGCTTACTTCAGTGAATTTTCTGAAAAGAAAGCGTATCCGCTTGGAATTAATATCGTATTTTATGCTATGACACACTAATTAGATACAAAATCAAAATGCTTTAGACGGAAAGGAACGAATATTGGCAACAAAAACTTATGAATTCGAACGATGGGCTGTCGAGCAAATAAAGGAAGCCCGCACAAAGCTGGCTAACGAAATTTCCAAGGTTATCATAGGCCAGGAAGATGTAATCGAGCATCTGTGTATTGCGGTGCTTTCGGGCGGGCATTGCCTTATTACCGGTGCACCTGGACTGGCAAAAACTCTTCTGGTCAAATCTCTTGCGCAGCTTTTTCACCTGCAATTTCAGCGTATTCAGTTCACGCCGGACCTTATGCCTGCTGATATTACCGGCACGGAAATCCTTCAGCAGACCGACCACGAACGAAAGATGGTATTTGTCAAGGGGCCTGTATTTGCAAATATGATTCTTGCAGACGAAATCAACCGCACACCGCCCAAAACACAGGCTGCCCTGCTCGAAGCGATGCAGGAACATCACGTTACGGCAGCCGGTGTATGCCACGCACTGAATGAGCCTTTCTACGTTTTCGCGACACAGAACCCAATCGAAATGGAAGGCACTTATCCGCTGCCGGAGGCTCAATTAGACAGGTTTATGTTCAATGTCTGGATTGATTATCTGCCTGAAGACCAGGAAGTGGCGGTTGTTCGCCAGACTACTACTACCGATCCGGAGCCTATAAAACAGATATTCACAGGTGAAGATTTAATGCGTTTTCACGATGTAGTGCGCAAAGTACCTGTAGCCGAAGATGTTGTGCGCTATGCAGTAAGAATTGCCGCGGCCTCGCGCCCCGGCAAAACAAATCCGTTATCTTACGTCAATGACTGGGTAACATGGGGAGCCGGTCTTCGTGCTTCACAATATATGATTCTCGGAAGCAAGGCAAGGGCATTACTCCACGGCAGATCGCACGTTAATTTCGATGATATAAGAGTGCTGGCTTACCCGGTTCTCAGGCATCGTATTTTGATTAATTACCGTGCAGAAGCTGAAGGCGTAACAGTTGAAAACCTTGTTGACCGACTTCTTGGATCAATTAAAGAAAGCAGTATTAAATGAAAATAAAAGGCGTTGAACCAAATATAAACAGCGAAACTAATCAAACTAAAGGCATGATAGACCCTGTAACGCTGATGAAAATCAAGTCGATGGAGCTGCGCGCGAAAGTTATCGTAGAGGGTTTCTGGAAGGGAATCCACCGCAGTCCCTATCACGGCTTCTCTGTTGAGTTCACCGAATACCGTCAATACACACCCGGCGACGACCCGCGTCATATTGACTGGCATCTTTACGCGAGAAGCGACAGGTTTTATATCAAGAAATTCGAGGATGAGACAAACCTGCGATGCCATATTTTAGTTGACCACAGCAAATCTATGGGTTACGGTTCAGTGGGCTATTCCAAAGCCCAGTATGCAGGAACACTTGCGGCTACCCTGGCTTATTTCCTTTTCACCCAGGGAGATGCTGTAGGACTGGCTACATTCGACAGCCAAATCAGGCAGTACATGCCGCCGAGAAATCGTCCGGGATATTTGCATCGTATTATGCTTGCGCTGGAAACTGCGCCGCAGGGCAGTTCTACCGACCTTAGCCCGCCGCTCAAACGAATCGCAGAAATATTAAACAGACGCGGACTTATTATACTGATGTCCGATTTACTGACTTCAATTGAAAAACTTGAAATGGACCTCGGTTATCTTCGTGCCAATGGTCATGATGTGGTTCTGTTTAATGTTCTCGATCCGCATGAGTTAAACTTTGACTTTAATACTCCGGCAATTTTCGAGGACATAGAAACAGGCAAAACTTTCTATGTCGATCCCCCGGCGGCACAACAAGATTATGCAGGCAAACTTCAAAATCATATGGCCTCGGTAAAAACAATCTGCCGCAACCTCGGAATTGATTATCACCTTTTTGCAATAAACCGCCCGTTCGATTTGGCGCTGCTTGAATTTCTGCATGACAGAATGAGACGCAGAAAACAGATCAGACACCCGGGCGGCTCATCAGTCAGGAGTGCAGTATGAATTTTCTCTATCCTTTTTTTCTGGCGGGAATAGTAGTTATTGGTTTGCCAATCCTGCTGCACATGATTCGGCGCCATACGCGAAAACGCATCACATTCAGCTCGCTGATGTTTTTGCGCACAACTATACCAAGATTCAGAAATCGCAGCCGGCCTGAAAATTTGTTCCTTTTAATATTGCGATGCCTTATTATTTGTCTTTTAGCAATTGCCTTTGCACGTCCTTTCCTTGAAAAGCCGGCGAAGGAAACTGCGGCGAGTATAGGCAAAAGAGTCGTATTACTGATTGATACCAGCGCTTCCATGAAGCGTGAAGACTTATGGAAACAGGCCTCTGAGCAGGCGTTATCGGTTATAAATAATTTGAAGCCGACCGACAGACTATGCGTGATAAACTTCGATAAAAATGCACAAACAATTGCAGGATTCGAGATGTGGAACGAATTGGAGCCTGAACAGCGGGTATCTGTAATAAAAGAGGAAATATCCAAACTATCGCCCACATGGTCGGCAACCAATATGGGTAACGCATTGATTACCGCCGCCGAAGCGATTGAAGATGATGAAATCAATGACAAGATGCTTATAAACGAGCGCCAGATTATTCTTATCAGCGACCTGCAGCAAGGCAGCAATCTCGATGCACTTAATACATACGAATGGCCTGAAAAGACTGAATTAATAATCAAGCCGGTCGCAGCCAAAAAAACAACCAACGCCGCTATGCAAATCATAGCAAGCAGCAATTATTTAACGCAATCTGATCCAAATAAGCTGCTTCGGGTGCGCATTACTAATTCAGCAGATGCAGTTACAGAGCAGTTTCAATTAAGCTGGGCTGATAACAAGCCGGCGAATGCTTCCGCCAAACCTGTTTCTGTCTATGTCCCGCCGGGCCAGGGCATTGTCGCCGAATTGCCTCCCGGACCGAATGAGATAACAGGCTGCAAACTTATCCTGACAGGTGATGGACAGGATTATGACAATACACTTTACCTTGCACCGAATTTGGAACAGCAGATAAATATCCTTTATCTTGGAAACGATAATATCGAAGATTCCAAACAAATGCTGTTTTATATCAAGAGAGCTTTTCAGAAAACAGGTACATTGAATTTTAATATTACTTCTCTTTCGACTGATGCCGTACTGACAGAAAAAAATATTAAGGATTCGCAGTTCATTATTATTACAGATACATTGAAATCCGGGCAAATAAAACTTCTTCGTCAAAATATGGAATCAGGCAATACCATTTTGCTTGCCATGAAATCCCAGGAGGCAGGAGCTGTTATCGCCGAGCTTGCCGGATTGAGCAGGCTTGACTGTAAAGAAGCAAGCGTAAATGATTATACCATGCTCGGCGCGATTGAATTCGAGCATCCGATTCTAAAACCTTTTTCCGATCCTCGATTCGGGGACTTTTCCAAGATTCATTTCTGGAAATACAGGAAAATCAGTCTTGATAATGCTCCGCAGGCACGTGTACTGGCTCGATTCGATAACGATGACCCTGCGCTAATTGAGCTTCCCATTGAGCAAGGCTCGCTGCTTGTTTTAACATCAACCTGGCAGCCATCGGACAGTCAGCTCGCTCTGTCATCGAAGTTTGTCCCGCTTCTTTACTCGATTCTCGAATATAACGGCGTCCTTGGCAATCAGCAATCGCAATACTTCGTTGGCGATACGATTCAAATACCGCAAAAAATTATTTCAGGAACAGAAAAAGTACAAATTCGCAAACCTGACGGCTCAGTAATTAACATGGAAACCAGACAGGAAGTCTTCGAGCAAATTGACCAGCCGGGTTTTTACACTGTCGAATCGTCTGCGGGAAACCAGCTTTTTGCTGTAAATCTTCCTGTGCAGGAATGCAGAACATCCCCCCTGCCGATTGAGGATATAGAAAGGTTCGGTGTTGCTTTTACTGATGCTCAGGAAAATAGAACCGAACAAACGGGAAAGGTCAAGGCTCACCAGAATTTTGTTGAAATGGAATATCAGCAGAAATACTGGCGATGGCTCTTTATAGCACTATTCGTTTTATTATTAGCTGAAATCTGGTTAGGCGGCTGGCTCACGCGTCCATCTGTCTTAACTCAGGGAGAAGAAAAATGATTGAGAAAAGTCTTCGGCAATGGCTCAGGCCGGTCGTAAATCGTCAAAAAAGACTTTATATAATGAAAACTCTGTCAGTCTATTGGTTCATAGCGGCAATTCTTGGTACGGGCATAATTGCAGCAGACAGGATATGGGGGTGGACACTCCCTGCCGTACCCGGAGTTTTAGTAATTCTAACTGTGCTTGCAACTATAATAGCGTTTATCAGGTCAGGCAGTCTTGAGCCTGACTACATGAAGCTCGCAAGAAGCATCGAAATGCACAATCCCGAACTTAAAGCGACTCTGCTTACAGCAATAGAACAAAAACCGAAGGATTTCGGCGGACAGTTGGATTACCTTCAGGAACGTGTTATCGGCGAGGCTCTTGCACATGCCAAAAAACACAAATGGATTGAAAGCATACCTCAATCAAAACTTATTACTGCCGGCATCGCTAATGCTGCATCGCTAATTTTATTCCTGTTCATACTGTCGCAATTTTCTATGCCCAGCTTCTCCATATCACAGGATAACCCGACCGGCGCTCCAAGGCAGAAGGATTATGAAATTACAGTCACGCCGGGTGACACAATCGTTGAACTCGGAACGCCTGTTGTTATAATAGCACGCTTCAACGGAAAAATGCCTGATAAAGCAAAATTGTTTGCTGGCGCGACAGAACAGGATTTGCAGGAAATCCCCTTTGCTAAAAATCTCGAAGACCCGTTCTTCGGCGCTACCATCCCGCAGATCAATTCGGATATGCTTTATCATATCGAATACGATGACCGCCAGACACAAAATTATACGATAGAGACGTATCGGCATCCTGACCTCGAAAGAGCAGATGCGAATATCGTCTATCCTGCATATACGAAACAGCCTGACAAGGAAATCAAAGATATGCGCAGGGTCAGCGTAGTGGAAGGTTCGCAGGTTACTCTGACATTTCTTCTCAATAAACCGGTCGAAACAGCAAAGCTTGTTTCCAGGGACGGTTCGGCGTTAAACCTGGCAGTTAATAAAGAAGATCCAAATGTTTTTACAACACTGATTGAGCCTCGTGAAAATCTGCGATATGAGTTGAAATTAATCGACTCCGATGGACGCACAAACAAGGTCCCGCCGCGATTTGTAATCGATGTACTTAAAAATATGCCGCCGGAATTAAAGCTGAAATTCCCGAATCGTGACATAGAAGCGTCTCCCCTCGAAGAGCTGACACTTGAAGCCGAGGTCTCCGATGATTACGGCGTGACTTCGCACGGCGTAAGCTATATTCTCGCAGGGTCGGACGGTAAAGATATTACAATTGGTCAATCCATCCCGGCCAATAAAAAACAACCTGTTGAATACGTTCTTGCGATGGAAGAGCTTCATGTTCAGCCTGACCAGCTTTTATCTTATTATTTCTGGGCAGAAGATATCGGTCCCGACAATAAGGCACGTAAGACAGTCAGTGATTTGTATTTCGCAGAGGTTCGCTCTTTCGAGCAGATATTCCGTGAAAACCAGTCTTTCATGGACCAGAACCAGCAGGAAAGACAGCAGCAGCAACAGCAGGACCAGCAGAATCAGGGAATGCAGAATCAGCAGCAGCGTGAGCAGCTTGTCCAGCTCCAAAAACAAATCATTACAGCTACATGGAACATTAAAAGACAGGTGGATTTGGCAGCAAATGGAGTCGAAACTAAAAAAGAAGATATTAACCTTATAATGGAATCACAAAATGATGCACTCGAAATGGCTCGTTCCGGCGGTGAGCAAGGCGGTTCAATGAGACCAATGGGAATGACAAGAAGAGGATCAGGCGGAATGAATCAAATCACCCCGCCATCCCCCGCTGCTCCCGAAATTACATCGTCTGACCCTATGGAGCAGGCAATAAAACATATGGAGCAGGCATTAGAGCATCTGCAGGAAACTTTAAAAACATCCACATCACAAGAGCTTTTACAGGCGCTGACTTCCGAACAGGCTGCTTACCAGGAATTGTTAAAATTAAGGGAACAGGAAAGCGAAGTAGCTCGTGACAGGAGCGGCCAGCGGGGTAATCAGAATCGTTCGCCACGACAGCAGCAGCAATTACAGCAGCTTGAAATGAGACAAAGAGAAGACAGGTACGAAATGCAGCGGGAAGCGCAGCAGCAGTCGGAACAGGAAAACCAGCAGCGCGAAGATTTGCAGGTACTCAACAGACTCCGTGACCTGGCACGCAGACAAAACGAAATGACCGACAGACTAAGAGAAGCTGAAGCTGCACTGCGTGAAGCTCAAAACGAGCGGGAAAGACAGGAAATCCAGCGTGAGCTTGAAAGACTCAGGCAAGAGCAGATAGAAAATATGAGAAATGCTGACGAGTTGCAGCAGCGAATGGAAAATCAGCAAAATCGCCAGCGTATGTCGGAGTCAGCACAGCAGCTCAGCCAGACACGGGAAAGAATGCAGCAATCCGCAGAACAGATGCAGCAGGGACAGGTCTCGGAAGCAGCGGCTAATTCCACTCGTGCCCAGAGAGAACTCGAACAAATGCGTGAGGAATTCCAGAGAAGCACTTCAGGTCAGTTCTCGCAGCAAATGCAGGATATGCGTCAGCAGGCAAGAGAGCTTGATGAGAGACAGCAGCAGATTTCTCAGGAAATGAGCCAGCAGCAGTCAGGTTCGCGCCAAAACTCACTTAGTGAATCCGGAACAAATCAGGAGCTTGCTGAAAGACTTCAGCAGCAAAGGGAAGATATGAATGACCTGCTGGATCAGATGAGAGAAGTCAGCGAACAATCGGAGGAATCTGAGCCTTTGCTATCGAGAAGACTTTACGACACATATCGTCAGACAAGCACTGAAAATGTTGACAGAGCGCTTCAGGCTACGGAAGAGCTGCTTAGACGCAATTTCCTTCCTCAGGCGCAAAGCACAGAAGAGCGGGCAAGAGAAGGCATACAAAATCTCCGTGAAGGAATCGAAGAAGCCGCACAGAGTGTGCTCGGAGATGAAGCCGATTCACTGCGATTGGCAAGAGAGCAGCTTGACGAAGCAATCAGGCAGGTAGGCGGAGGTGATCCTAATCAGGAAAATATGCAGGCACAAAGCGGCAGACGCGGCCAGCGAGGTGGCGATCCCAACCAGATGGGAGATATGCAGGCGCGAGGTGAAACAAGAGGCCAGCGAGGCGGTGATCCCAACCAG
>JAFGEF010000156.1 GCA_016931715.1 Sedimentisphaerales bacterium | reverse complement strand
TTTAGTTGAGGATTGCCGCATTTTTTAATAATTCACCACGAATGCACGAAGATACATTTATATATTTTCTAATACTTCGTGGTTCTTCGCGATCTTTGTGGTAAAAAAAATTAATCGCCGGCAATCAATTCTACGACTTCGCGGGCGTCTTTGGCATTTACCAGGGCTTTGCATAAAGCCTTCGAGCGGGCGAGCTTGGCGATTTCAGCGAGAGCCTCCACATGGGGTCCTGACATGCCGGGCGAGGCAAGCAAGAGGAAAAATAGTTTCGACGGCTGATGATCCATCGAATCAAACTCAATACCATCGGGAGATATTCCTATCGCAAGTTTCAAACTTGCTACGGCAGACGTTTTCGCATGTGGAACCGCTATGCCGTCAGTTAATCCGGTACTCTGTTTATCTTCACGATCCTGAACCGCCTTAAGAGCGGAATCATAATCGTATATTTCTTCTGCATCCTTCAAAATCTGTACAAGCTCACGTATGACATCAGGCTTGTCAGTCGATTCCAAAGGTATTTTAACTATATTTTCAACAACCAAATCAATTAAAGCCATGTAATCATTCTCCTGCATTATTTCATAAAGCGGCTTTTTTAATTCAATTCCGCTACAACACCTTAAAGTGTTCTCTGGATAATGATGTGTTGTGCTATTTATTTAAAAAAAACAATTATATCAAAAATTCAATAAATTATTCAAGTAATTTTCTAAAATTCAGAATTATTTATACCAGCGACTCGTACAATTCCCAGACTTTAACGGGATCTTTTACTATAAGAACCGAACACGGGGCGGAACGCATAGACCTTTCTGTTTCGTCATAAAATTCCTCCATACGGCTTCTTATATGGGATAATTCGCCAACCACGAGTAAATCTACATTCTCCAGCCGGACAGAATCCACAATTTCCTTGCTTACGCCTCCCCTGCTTGTTTTTTTGATAATTGTGACCCCCTTTGCAATAGCAAGCTCGTTGACATAATTCAGATAGCGTTCTGCATCGGCTTCCATATCATGCTCGTATTCGAGTTCCTCATCCTGAAGGAATATTCTTGCCTTCAGAAGGTCATCCATTGCCTTTGTATTTATTACATAATGCGCAATTAGTTCGGCGCCGGAGAAAGAGGCCAGGCAAATCGCATACTGAGCGGCGGTAATTGACTGTTCCGTGCCGTCGATATAAACCATTATTTTTTTGATGGGTTTACTCACGATTTTTCTCCAAAAGTTTTTTGTCTTTTGTTTTCGAGATTACTCTTGACCATTTTCATCAAAACAAACATATCACGTTCATTCTCTTCGAGCCTGCTTTGAATAAAATGTACGGTCTCCTGCAGGTCGGGAATAGCGATTTTCTCAAGAGCATTGACTTTTCTTATGGTTTTTTTTACTTCGTTTGCAAGACGCAATACGGATATTTTCAATTCAGACAATCTGCCAAGCAGACTAAGAGCCTGTTTGAAAAAACTAATCGAGCTGTCTATCCAGAAACTTGTTCCCATGGGACTGTAATAAGGGGAATACTCCTTAAACTCAGTTTCCACGACAGGCAGGCTGACTCCCATTACCCGCCTTGAGCGGATAATAATATCCGTGGAAATATTTACCGCACCGGTAAGATACTGCACTTTCAATTTACCCATGTCCAGCACTGCTTCTTCGAGAGCCTGATATGCTTTCGCAAGAGCATCTTCCACCCTGGTCTGATATTCTGTCGTTTGATCGACCAGCGCCAAAAGCTCAATAATAAGAATATTTCTTTTCTGGTCCAAAAGCTCATACCCCTGCTTCGCAAAGTTCAAATCGCTTTTCAGACGCAGCAAATTCGTTTTCGTAGGTGCATAATTCAATTGAGTCATAATTATTACCGGTTATTTTCCATAAAACTTTTCAATCTCCTCGTCCGTAATTCTATGCAGTTCCTCGACCGGCAGAGTTCTTAATACTTCCCAGCCCAAATCGAGAGTCTGCTCGATGCTCCTGTCTTCATTCTTGCGCTGTGATACGAACTTCTGCTCAAATTCCCTGCCGAAATCGAGATAATTATGGTCGAGCGGCGTTAGCTCCTCTTCACCAATCACTGAAGCAAGATTGCGTACGTCTTTTACATAGCTGTAAGCCGCAAACAACTGGCTTGCAAGATGAGGATGGTCTTCCCTGGTCATTCCCTCGCCGATTCCGTCTTTCATTAATCGCGACAGCGATGGCAGTCCTGCAATCGGAGGATAAATCCCCCTGCCGTTCATCTCTCTTTCAAAAACGATTTGCCCTTCTGTAATATAACCCGAAAGGTCAGGTACAGGATGAGATATATCATCATTCGGCATTGTAAGAATCGGCAGCAATGTAATCGAACCCTTATAACCTTTAATCATTCCCGAGCGTTCGTAAAGTTCCGCCAGGTCTGAATAAAGATAACCCGGATAGCCTTTTCGCGATGGAATTTCGCCGCGAATAGTTGAAATTTCACGAAGAGACTCGCAATAGTTTGTCATATCGGTCATAATCACCAGCACGTGCATATCTTCGTTGAATGCAAGATGCTCTGCTAATGTCAGAGCAGTTCTTGGTGTCTGGAGTCTTTCGATTGACGGGTCGTCTGCAAGGGAAAGGAACAAAGCAACATTTTCAAGCACGCCGCTTTCCTCGAACGAACGAATAAAAAATTGTGCCACATCATGCTTGACTCCCATAGCGGCGAAAACAACCGCAAATTCCGTAGTCGAACCGCGAATCTTCGCCTGTCTTGCGATTTGCGCCGCAAGCTCGTTGTGAGGCAGACCATTTCCTGAAAATATGGGAAGCTTCTGCCCCCTGATTAGCGTATTCATACCATCAATAACGGAAATACCTGTCTGAATGAAATCTCTCGGATATTCTCGTGCGGTCGGATTTATCGCCATTCCGTTTACATTCAATTCGACATCACATCGCTGAGCAGGACCTCCGTCTATGGGCTGGCCAAGTCCATTAAAGACACGTCCGAGCATATCTCTCGAAATGGAAATTGTCAGAGGTTTTCCGGAGAACCGAATACGTGTACCCGGAAGAGTAAGTCCTGATGTTCCCTCGAATATCTGTGCGACAACAAAGTTTGTCGATGATTCGAGCACGATACCCAGGCGAGGATTTCCCTTTCTGTCTATACACTCAATAAGTTCCCTGTATCCAACCGGGTGCGTTTTAGTTACAAAGACCAGTGCGCCATCGATTTTATCGACACCGATATATTCACGGCCGGACAGCAGGGTTTTGTTTTTTATCTCAGGCATGTAACGCCTCCAGTTGATCCATCGAACGCTCAAGATATACTTCAATCTTGTCAAGACTGGACAAATCGTCGTTACGAATCGTAAACTTCATTTTTATTATATCCTGATAAACTTTCATTTTTCTTAGCTGGACAAGAGTGGCTCCCTTTTTAATCATTTCAGAGCCGCGTCTCCAGTAACTTACTATAATATGCAGCATCTTCGCCTGTTTTTGAACAACAGAATATGTATCTATCTTGTCGTAGGCATTCTGCTGCAGGAACGCATTTTTAAATAATGTACATACTTCAAGAATGAATCTCTGCGAATCAGGCAATGCATCGGGACCAACGAGCTTGACAACCTGCTGAAGCCTGACTTCCTTGTGAAGCAGTTCCATGATTTCTGTCCTGTCGGCAAGCCATTCGGGACCAACCTTGTCTGTCCACCATGCTTCAATATCAGTTAAATATTCGCTGTAGCTCTCAAGCCATGAAATCGCCGGATAATGACGTGCATTGGCAAGATTCCTGTCAAGCGCCCAGAAGCAGCGAATAAATCTTTTCGTATGCTGAGTGACCGGCTCAGAAAAATCGCCGCCGGGCGGAGACACTGCTCCGATTATTGAAACGGAACCCCTGTCACCATTTAATGTTTCCATTGAGCCTGCCCTCTCGTAGAATTCAGCTATTCTCGTGGGCAAATAAGCAGGGAAACCCTCTTCTGCGGGCATTTCTTCCATGCGTCCGGACAATTCTCGGAGCGCTTCAGCCCAGCGAGATGTAGAATCGGCCATAACCGCGACGTGATAGCCCTGGTCGCGGAAATATTCCGCCATCGTAATACCTGTGTATATGCTCGCTTCACGAGCGGAGACAGGCATATTGGACGTATTCGCTATGAGAATCGTACGTTCCATGAGCGAGCGGCCATTTCGCGGGTCTATGAGTTTTGGAAATTCGGTTAGAACATCAGTAATTTCGTTGCCTCTTTCGCCGCAGCCGATATAGATAATAAGGTCTGCGTCGCACCACTTCGCGACCGCCTGCTGTGTCATCGTTTTTCCTGTGCCGAAACCGCCGGGGATACATACAGTCGCTCCTTTTGCAATAGGGAAAAGCGTATCGATAACACGCTGTCCCGTAATAAGCGGAATATCCAGCGGGAGGCGCCCTTTTGTCGGACGCTGTATTCGGATAGGCCACCTGTGCATAAGGAAAAGATTTTTCTGCTGCGAATTTTCCTGCTTCAGTACAGCGATAACTTCCTCCACTGTATAGTCACCCTCCGGCACGACAGAAACAAGAACACCCTGTTCATGCGGCGGAACAAGAATTTTGTGAAGAACGTTTTCCGTTTCGCGCACAGTTCCGAGTACCATTCCCCCCGAAACGGTTTGCCCCTCTTTCACAGAAGGAACAAAATGCCATTTCTTTTCTTTGTCTAATGAAGGTACGGAAATACCACGTTTGATAAAAATATCGGATATTTCCCGAATCTTTTCAAGAGGTCTCTGTATGCCGTCATAAATAGTTCCGACCATACCGGGACCAAGCTCGACTGAAAGCTGCATGCCGGCGCCGTAAACCGGATCATAAGGTGCGATTCCCGTAGTATCTTCATAGACCTGAACAACGGCGCTGTTTGCTTCGAGCTTAATCAGCTCGCCGATAAGATGCTCCTGGCCAACCCAGACCAGCTCGAACATCTCGGCGTCGGTGATTCCCATCACCTCGATAACAGGGCCGTTAATTCGTTTTACTTGTCCAATAATCCTGTTATTCATCTTTATTCTTTTCGTTTATCTGTAAATAGAGCATTATATATTGCCATTCTAATTTCACGCTCATTGCGTAACATTCGTGTTTTGACCTGATTATTGAAAGCTATGCGGCCATCATCGGAAGTCAGAACAACACCCTGAGATTTCAGCGGAGGCTCATTCGATAATTTGAGAGAAATCTGTTTGCCGGTCTTTTGATGGACTTTTTCCATCACATGGGAAATCATCTGGCCGCTGATTAATGCAAGTTCTTTTTCGGATGCATTAACCTGGGCAGACTGAACATCCAGACCAATAGCTGCTTCTGTAATCCAACTGGCAAGAATCGTACTGTAATTTTCATTGCCAATCATCGAGTCGAATTTATTTTCCGCTTTGTTCAGAATGTCACGCATTACTTCGCCGCGAACATTCAGTGAACGACGCTGAATCTCAAGCTGAACACTTGACATTATTTTCTTTTTAACTCTATCCGCCTGCTCCTGCGCTTCCTTCCGGGCATCGTTCAGCAGAGACTCGATTTTTTTCTCGTTATACTTTCTCTTTTCGGCGGCCTGCTTTTGGGCCTCTTCAATCATCTGCCGCTCTTCGGATAAGGCATCCGTTTCAATTCCGGAAATAATCGCGGCGCCGTCAGGCGCTTCGTTCGTCTTTTCCTGTTTCTGTGATTTTGCCACTTTTAAACCTCGTAGCACGGGCTTCCAGCCCGTGCATGCATGGGCTGGAAGCCCATGCTACTATTAGATTATAATTTTATACCAATGGCGGCATTTACCATTTCCTTAATGCCCGGCCTGTCTTCTTTTGCCCCGTTTCTGTCCGGTATCTCGATAACTAACGGGAAACTGACAGTCAGCAAATATTTATTCACAATCGGGCGTATCATGTCGGCGACTCGTTCGGTGATAATAATTATACCGGTATCCTTATCTTCAAGAATTGACTGAAAAGCACGCTGAGCGTCTTGAGCATTTTCAGCAATTTTTCCGGATACACCTAAAATCCCGAAGCCGATAATCGCGTCTTCATCGCCTATAATCGAATACTTCATTTTACTACTGTATTTTTCCCAAAATAATTACTGCAATAATAAAACCAAAAATGACAATTCCTTCTCCCAAAGCGATAAAAATCAAGGCCCAGTTAGCAATCTGAGGTTTTTCAGCAACTGCACCCATTGCGGCCGCTCCAACATGAGAGATTGCTATTCCGGCGCCGACTGCACTAAGTCCGAAAGCCGCCGCAGCAGCGATTAGAGCGTACTTTATCGACTCAGCTTTGGTTTCTTCTACTACCTGATTAACTATTTGTATTTCTGTACCTTCAGGATTTTCTGATGGCTGGGAAAAAGCGTTTGAACAAAACGCTACGAAAATAATTGCCATCACCGTAAAAACCATAATCATACTCTGGGTAATATGTAACTTCAGATTCTTTTTTGCATCGTTCACAATATTCCTTCCTTTCTTGCATTTAATCACTATTTAAAGAGATTGGTGTATATAACTTTCCTGTACCATGGAAAAACTTCGTAAAAAATTCGTAGTAACTAAGCCTCAGCGCCTGAACACCGGCCGATAGACCTTCAAGACATATTACAAGTATATTTCCGAGAACCAGAATTATAACAGAATAAATTCCGGAAGTCATTCCGGCGATAGTATAAAATGAAATCATTAGGCTGGCATGCGCGATACCTATACCGGCAACTCGCATAAAAGAAAGCGTATTGGCAAGATAACCAGTAAAAATCTCAAGAAGTTCGACAAGCCACTGCATCAGAAAATTCAAAATCATTAAAGGATTAAATCCTTTTTCTGTCTTGTGATGTAAATAATGATAAGGCTCTTTCAAGAATAATAAAAGAGCAGGAAGACCTGCTAACATAAAGACTATGAATCCAGAAGGTAATTCCTTATAGTTATTGTCAACCATATAAGAGGCGATATATATACCTCCTGTGTATATCCAAGCGCCAAAAACTCCTCCTTTATCGAAAAAGAGGTCCATCCATCTTCGAGTGCGGATTAAATTAATCCAGTTAAATAAAAGACCAACAAAAATAACAGCAATTCCGAAGTATAACGTAATAGCCAGAATATCCAAAATGTCTTTTACGGCTGAATTCCCTTCTGGGTGTCCTGAAACTATACCATGAAAGTCGAACCAGACAGCCTCAAAAATAGCTTTTCCGAAATATGAGCCGAAAAGAATTCCGAAAACTATGGATGATACGCCGCACCAGATTATCAGCCATGAGAGCTTAAAATATCCCTTTTTCTCAGGGATTGTCTTAAAATGCTTCATCCCAAGAATTCCGGCAATAACCAATACAAGACCCTGTCCTGCGTCAGCGAACATCAATCCGAACATTGCAAGATATAAAGGCATGACAAACGGAGTAGGATCAATCGTTTTGTATTGAGGAATGCCGAAATTGCTCACAAGCATCTCGAACGGAGCAAGAACTTTGGGATTATTAAACTGCACAGGAACCTCATCATCCACGATTTCCTGACCACCAGGATTGTGCCATTCCAAATAGCAGCGGTCGCCGCAGGCGCTCTGAATTTTTTCTGAGAGAGCATCCTTTTTTGATAAAGGCAGCCAGCCTGTAAAAATAACTGTCCTGGACGAGGTTTTAAAATTCGTCTGAATCTTATATAAAAGCTCGGTTACTCTCAGATTTACCCAGATATCCGTTAACTGCTTTTCCTGATTTCTTATTAAATCGCTTACTCTTCTTTCAAGTTTTTTCTGTTCCTCTGTCAATGCTCCAAGTTTGGCTGTAATCTCCTTAAAGACATCTTCTTTTACGGACTTCAGTTCGTTTGGCAGTTCTATATTCGTCCAGCCCGACTGGCTCAGGATTTTATTGATTTGCTCACTGTCGCGCTTCATCGAAATAAGCAGGTAATGAGCCAAATCATCTTCTTGACCAAGCGATATTCCCAACGAAGGCAAGGCTCTTAAATTTTCTTCGAACTTCACGGTATTCGACAATGGAATCCTTCCGGTCTGAATCTGAAGAAAAGAATGCTTTGTTTTTAACGGTACGTCTGATAAGCCCAAACCATATAAATCCACCTGACGCCTGATGTCTTCGAGTTTTAGTATCTCCTGCTGGATTGACCTCTGTCGCTCCCTGATGCTCTCTCGCTCTCCATCTATCTTATCAAGAAGCTTCTTTTCTTTCTCAACAGCAACCGGAGCACGTGCATTCAGGTCGGTTTCTTTCGGAGCTTTAGGAATAATACCTATGGTATGTAAAAGCCCTTCGATACGCTCCCTTAAACCTGAAATATCAACGAGAGAAACCTGGGATTGAACAGAAGATAAATTTGCCATTTCTTCATTGTCGATTTCAGCAATGTTGAGAAACTGCACAACGCCTTCGCTCAAAAGCATCTCGCTGACACGCTCGGCGTCCCTGCCCAGCACGACTGCAAAAAGTTGTATCATCTCAGTTGTGAACATCATATCATGCTTTCAATCCTCTGCTGCTGCAAATTATACTTTTTAGCATTGAGGATTGTCCTTATTTTCTTCAGTTCATTCCGTTTAAGAATAAAATACGCCAGTATAATACCGATTGTAAAAGGCTCCCCTGCAAGAATCCTGTGAACCTCCTGCTTCATTATTTCTTCGAGTATTCTGTCAATAAGAAGCAGCCGGGACTGGCTGTCGGCAGTCTGGGAAGACAAGAGCGCCGTTAATCCAGGATATTTTCCTTTCACGAAGTTTTGGAGAATACCCGATACATTCTGAGCCTTATACAATTCGCTTATCACTGCCTGGCTGAGAGTAAAGCCGCCCGGTATTAACATGGCGAGAACAGCATCCAGAGGCATGTTATAAAAATTTTTCAGCCTGATAAGCCAGTCGATGTTCTGTAAATCAATTTCAACGCCTGTAAGCCTGTAAACGATATCCCTGTCCTTCTTATCCAGCTTTGCAGCAGCGGCTATAAGATTGCTGTAATAGAAATGATCGAATGCCGCTTCCATTCTAAATAGAGAACCCTGCGAAACCACTGTTTCACTGTATTTTTTAATAATCGGTTCATACGGAGTCCCGATACAAACACCGGCTACTTCGTCAAAGTGATTCGCATTAATAATAATATCAATCGGTATCTTGTGAATAACAGGCTCATATAATATGTAATGAATATTCGGGTCTGAGGAACGATTTCTTATTTTCCTGTTGAAAAAAACCCTTATAGCATTCTTAAGGTTCTCAATCTCAAACTGGTATAACAACGCATTGATAAACTCAATCGAGCCTTTATAAACGTATTGTTTGATATCGACATACAGCTCGATTTCTTTTTTCAGCAGCTCAAGCTCACCTTTTTTAAGGTCGCCTGTCGAGGAATATATTTCCTGAAGCTGAGCAAAATTAGTATCACGCAAAATATCCAGCGCCGAATCGAGAGACGAAGCTTTTGCAAGCCTGTCGAAAACCTCGTCAGAGAGGATTTTACTTATCCTGCCCCGAAGCTTTGCATTTATAAACGCATATTTTTTTAATGCACCAGCCATTATTTATTATCTTCTGTTTTAATGATAATGCCGCAAATATTTTCGACAAGACTATCGAGAACAGCCTCATTTTTAAGGATTGATTCTTTCTCACACTCGGCCTGTTTAAGTTTTTCCTGCCTGAAAAGCTCGGCTTCCTTTTTTGCATTTTCAACTGCTTCGTGAACGATTTCCTTTGCCTTTTGTTTTGCTTCGGCTGTCTTTTCTAAATTGTCTTTTTCAGCAGTTTGCTTTATTTCAGAGGCTTTTTCACGAGCTTTCCGGATAATTTCATTGGCCTTCTTTTCTGCCTCAAATACTTCTTCTATAATCTGTTTCATTTCATCATATCCAGGTTTATTATTTTTCGTAGGGACTGTTGTGTCCTGCGTTTTTAATTCTTCTTTAAACGCAGTTTATGAACTCCTTAAGGAGAACAAAATTTGAAGAATTATAATATATCTGTAAAAAATAACAATAAAGTTTATTTTTCTGATTATTATGAAAAAAACTTAACTGAAATGTTATATTTGAACAAATACATCAGAGATGTTAATATTAGTAAATATTTTTTGCCTTGTAAAGTTGTTCTATGGCTTATCGCAGAATAAAAGGTATTCCTGGTTTAGTGTATGTGCCTGATTCCACACCATCAGGGAAGAAGCATGCCTGCAAAGACTGCTTTTTCTGCCAATGGTGCAGTGACAGCCGGTGTAAAACATGTCTTCGTAACAAAAAATGTAAAAACAGGAAAAAACAATAAAATATGAATCTGGCGCTATTAAACCATTTTTTCACTGATAAAATGATTAAAAAAACGAAATAGCTTGCTGTACGACAGTTTTTCAAACCTCTTTTTCCAATTTCATAATCAAACCTCATATTTATAAAAACCTCCGATAGTCCCCCCTTTTTTCTGCCGATAATACAGGCATGACCCCTAAGCGTAAAATTAAAATAGTACAGAAAACTGGTCGGGATAATCTTTTTGAATGCAAAGATAATCCTCGTACCTGTGATTTTAAAGAAAAGCCCGGAAATGAAATCTGCATGAAGACAGTCGAGCTTAATTTGAATATTCTCGATGAATCAGTGCTTTTTCAGATTGATGTGATACCGAAAATGATAAAACTATCAGAAATTGTTCCTCTTGCTCAAGAGCTTTCCTCAAAAATATCTAACATAATTCAGGAAAAACTTTTCAGCAAGGGAATCACAATTCCCTGTCGGAAAGGATGTTCTGCCTGCTGCAGCTATCTCGTGCCTTTGTCGGTTCCGGAGGCATTTTATTTGAGAGAGAAAGTCCTTGCTATGCCTGAAGATACAAGAAAAACAGCATTGAATTCATTTCTTGCCTCCGCAAGAATTATTCTCAAGGAAAAACCTGAAGGATTAAATTTGCTGGAAATCGACCAATTAAGCAAATGGTACTCGAATCTTGAATTACCCTGCCCATTTTTATCGGACAACATTTGCAGCATATACGATATAAGACCGATAGCCTGCCGTGAATATCTTGTTACAGGCTCAGAGATATTTTGCAATCCTGCCTGGCAGGCAGATAATCATAAAGTAGATTTGCCCGCAAGTGTTCTCGAATGTCTTGGATTATTAAGCGCAGAGTTCGAGCAAACTGACATTGAAGCGATAATGATGCCTCTTGCATTACCCTGGGCAGAAGAGAATCTCGATCGAGATATGAAAACATGGCCTGCACCGGAAATAGTCGAACACCTTATTGATATTATAAAAAAAGAAGCATCGAAAAAATCCTATTCAACTATTATGTCTTAAACTGCCTGTAAGATTAACTCTTAGCCGAAAGTTTTTCCCGATTCATCGACATAAACAGATGACTTTGCCCGCTTAATTACATCCGCCGCCTTTGGGATTTCCTCCAGTTTCGGAATACGAAAAATATGCCTGCAATTTATGCATTTTACACGCCTGTCCTGATTTTTTTCATCAAGAATCCACGAACTCTTACATATAGGACATTTGGCAATAATCTGCATAAAATTCTTCCACACAGTTTTTCAATTATTATCGGATATTTATCCTATTTTTTGCAGTAAAACTGTTAAAATTCAAATCATCATCAATCAAACACATACGGAACATTCTCAATGAAATAGCATCTGCTCCCTCAATTCTGAATTGATTGGCAGCAGATAATAATAAACATACTGATGTGCCATATGGTACCTTTTTTAAGTACTAATAATTAATTTCAGAATTTATTTTCTGTTCATGATCTTGGCCGCATCTATCACAGTCCGATAATCGTTCAGTTGCCTTTACGGATGTGTTCATGGCATCAGTAATTTGGCTGTAAGATTCATTCAAATGATCCACTTCCTGCCAATATTTCGTAAAGTAACAAGAAATAGTACAACACAAAATGCTATCAGCAGGATAAAATCCAGCACCAGGGGTATTTTACCGGAATTGTTAATCGAAGCATGAAGAACATCTGCTCCATAAGTAAGGGGTAAGATATAAGACAAAGGCTTCAGCCATATTGGTAATTGCTCGATTGGGAAAAACAAGCCGCAAAGGAAAATCATTGGGAAGCGGAAAAAATTTGAAAATGTCTGTGCCTCGAATACCTCTTTCACAGAGACTGCAATAAATAGTCCTAAAAAAGTCGAACTGACAGCAATAAACACCATCGCGGGAAACAGAACAACCCAGTTAATAGCCGAAAGATCAATCAGGAACATTGCAATGAAAATAGGCACAAGGGCATTTATGGTTCCGAAGAGAATCGCTCCGGATGTTTTGGCAAGCATTAATGTTTCCAGCGAAATCGGTGCCAGCAGCAGCCGCTCGAAAGACCGGCCTTTTTTCTCAAAAGTTACGGTTACAGACAAAACACTGGTTGTCCCAAACAAGATGCTAAGCGCCACAAGACCCGGCAACAAATTCGGCAGACTGTCCATTCCCAAACCTGAACGAATGAAAAACATAGCTATCCAGACCAACGGGAAAAGCAAACCCCAGCTTATATTGGGCGGCTTGAGATAATAGCTCCGCATGTCCTTTACCAGTATATTCCAGAACGCAATCCACGCCTTCATGTTTTACCTCCCATCCCGGATTTTTCCTTTTTCATAGCATCCGCCTCAATACCTGTGATTTGTACAAAGACATCCTCAAGCGAGGGAGTGATTCGTTTTGCTTCGTAAACTTCTATTTCCTGCTCTTCAAGAAAACGTACTACTGCTCCGGCGAGAATGGGCTTGTCTGCTTCAATTCGAATAATGTCTTTTCGCACAAAAATAAAATTCATATCTGGAAAAGAATTAGCCAGTCTATGATGTATTTTTTCATCAGTATCTGCACATATAATCTGGACAACATGTATATTCTGAAACGGCTGGAGCAGATTTTCGATTGTATCAATTTTTACAATGTGTCCTGATACAATAAAAGCAATGCGGTTACAAAGTCGCTGAGCTTCCTCGATATAATGAGTGGTCAAAAATATTGTAGTGCCGTTTTTGTGTAAATCAGAAATCAATTGCCTTAGCTGTCTGGCACTGGCGACATCCAGGCCGGTTGTGGGTTCATCGAGAAAAAGAATTTGCGGCTCATGTATGATTCCCGCCGCGATGGTGAGCTTTCGTTTCATACCCTTGGAATAGCCGCCGAATTTGCGATTAGCGGCTTCTTCGAGCCCAAAAACCTTCAGCAGCTCCTGTGCTTTATTCTGCCGTTCCTGCCTGGGCATTCCATAAAGTGCCCCGCAGAAACACAGGTTATCGAAACCGGTTAATTCAGGATATAAATTGCTCTCATCCGGCACAACTCCAATAAGGTGCTGAGCCGCTCTATGCTTTTGGCTGCAATCCATTCCGCCAATCATAATAGTTCCATTATCAGGTCGCGCCAAACCAGTCAGTATATTGATGGTAGTTGTTTTACCTGCTCCGTTGGGTCCCAAAAAACCGAACAACTCTCCCTTGCTAATATTGAACGACAGATCAGAGACTGCTTGAACATCTGCAAAACGCTTGCTTAAGTTCACAACGGCGATAGTATCGTTCATTGTGTATCCTTTCCTGAAGTGCAAGAATTTAAATCTTTATCTTTTTCTATTCGGGAAAGCCGATAGGTGACTATACCATGAGGACATATCACATCAAAGTAATCCTTTGCTTCCCAATCCATTTTTTCTGTCAGCGACAAAGCAAGTTTCATTGGGCTGATAGCGCTTAAAGCTTGAAAACAGATTCCTTTCGAATCAGGTGTCCGTGCTCCCAAAACAAAAACCTCACCACGTTCTGTCCTGGCAAGCCCAGGACAAACACCAGATTCAGTTTTTACCTCGACAGCCTCGCATCTGATATTATTATAAAGCATTTTCTTTCTCCTAAATAGTAATAACCTTATCCGAATCCCGGATAACTTCATACTCAATCTTGACACCAATCTGTTGACATGCACGGATGTTCTTTAACATTGCTGTGACCTTTTTTAATCTGTTTTTTGAGCAGCTTTGGGATTTGTCTTTCAAGTTTTCCGGCTTTTGACATCCTTGTTTTTCATTACAACAGCACATTTTAAGGTACCTTTTTTTTTGTTCCGACTCCTGATTCAGGGTTAAGCAATTCTTCTATTGTTTCTTGCCACATGGCAAGAGTTTTTTCATTCAGACGGTAGTGAACGTAATAGCCTCTTTTCTCATCGATTACCAGTTCTGCATCGCGCATAATCCTTAGATGCTGCGAAATTGCTCCGGGAGTTAGTTTGAGCCTCGCGGCCAGCGCATTAACACATAAGGCCCTTCCTTTCAATAGCCGCAGCATTTCTACTCTGGTTTCGACCGAGAGAACTTTCAGTAATCGTGCTGTATGTTTATCTTTATACATATTTTAGTATCCGCTAAAATACTATAATAAATCACAGTTCTTGTCAAGAAACTTTTTCACATTTAAAAATCTTCATTTGAGCCAGTAATGAGGGATGTCGCTTAAATCTTTTGTATCTACGCTTAATAGAACAAACAGCTTCCAGTGCTTCTTTATAAGAAAATCCTATCACATATTCATAACAAATTACAGATATTATCTTATGATTATTATACGAAATGAGAGGAGATAGGTCATTTGAAATGTTGACATTTTTTCTAATTTTATAAGATATTGGTAATAAAGTATTTACGAAATGGATATTGTTAAAAAATAGGGAGATATTTGCTTTTTGGTTGTAGCGGCGTTGTAGTCGTCAGTGATTGAAAAATGGTATCAATTTCGCTTGAAAATCTGACTTCAGCAGTATATATTTCCCAAAGCGATTGTGCCCTTGACTTTTTTCAGCCAAGAGTGAAGGTTCTCAGGTGTGCTTGCTATTTGTAAGTTGCTGACATGAGGTGGTACCGTTGTCACACTTGACAACAAAAGCATATTTAGAGTATTTCTTGGTCATGTCTGCAGCAGACTGTTTGTTTTTGGTGAATCTCTTAAAATCTACGCGAGATTCGATGATCAACGCTGGAAGGAAATTTTATTGGTAATGAAAACAATTAATTGAAAAACCAATTAATTCGGAGTTGAGTTATTTTAATTACGTTGCCATTATAATGAGAGTTTTCTATTTGACTTTTGAAGCGTACTTATCCAAACGATCAAGAAACAGCTCTCTATTCCATAGTTCGAGAGAGGAAAGTTCATTCTGTCTGACAAAGCGCCTGATGTCATTCTTAGCCTCCTGCCAGTCCAAAGAACAAATCTTATCACGAAGTGTTCTGATGCACCATTCTTTACAGATTTTTAATTCCTGTCCCCGCCACGGCCCTTGTTGCTTAAGGGCAGAAGCAAGAAATTGATAGTTGATACCTACACCCCGGCTTGTGTACCAAATAAAATCATACCAATCACGTCCCTTTGTATATTCCCTGCATAACAATGCATGGATTTTACCTGCAAATAAGCTTGGCAAATCCTGGATTGTGACTGAACTGACAAATGGGAAATCCAGATACTTGATTTCATAATTGCTTCCTTCAGGGGGATTGGTATCTATTTCCAGTTTGATTCTGATTTTTCTCATTGACCTATCAGCTCTGAGGTGACTTAGCTGCAAAACTTTACCGATAGAATTATCTTTGATGAAAGCTTTTTTTACAGCCGAATCAGCCTTTGTACGATCTGTTGTTTCAAGCTTATATCCATAGGCGTCCAGTTCGATTGAAAGACTTTTTAGATAAGAGTCCAAGCTAAAATCATGATCAGGTTCTTTGAGTAGAAAATCAAAGTCTTCTGAAAAACGATTAATACCATAGAAAATACGAAGACATGTTCCGCCATGAAATGAGGCATACTTGAAAAAGTCAGTTCTGGTAAGAGCGGCAAGAGCAACTTCCTGTGTAATTTCCCGAAGGGCTTGTTCTTCTTCAATGGCTGTATTGCACTGATATGAATCCAATCTATCCTGAATAATTTTAGTACTCATAATTTCAGATCCTTTTTCAATCCCTTGATAAACTTTTGAACTCGTCGGCTTGCATAATTATCAATTAACAAGTCGGTATAGTCAGAAGTAACAGATTCGAATTCCTCTGGTTCGATGCGCAAGCTTTCGGTAACTGGTTTCAAGCCAATCCAGTCCTTTTTATTAACATATACATAGTCTGCCAACGCTTTAATTGGTGTTGCCATTAAAAAAATATTCTCATCTTCGTCTGTCAATCTCTCAATACCAGTATAAAAAACCTTTTGGGGAACATGGATGTAACTGAATGATCCTAATAAAGTGTTAAATTCTTTGGACTTTCCAAAAGATACACTTGTTAGTGTATATACGGCTTCAGGAATCCAACCATGCCAACTAAGAGATGATTCCAAGCTGATATATGATGGTCCGTAAATACGCTGAGCCAGAGCATAGAGGTTTACGCTTTTTTTTCGGTATTTTGGAGCAAGGCAGTACAAGCCCCTACAAATGTTGATGATTTCACCACTGGCGATAGCCCGTTTAACGAGACCATATCTTCGATCCTCACTGCCGGGAAATAGAGTGGCTACATCCTGGCTTGTAAAGACACCATAAGGGTCACACTCAAAAACTTTTTCAGTTAATTTGTTCATATCTTTACCAAATTATAACTATTGTACCGTCAAAATATGACAGTATCTGGTATTTATATACCATATCGGCAAACCTTGCAATGAATATCAATAAAACTGTCGAAAAATGACAGTATCTGGGCGAGATATATTCAACCATTAGCCACAACCTTTGTTGCCATTACTAAACGAACAAGAGTATTACAAGCAATAGTTGATAAATTGCAGTTTTGGAATATAATGAGCAGTGGTTAAACTCAACTTTTTTGTTTGATGGTGTCCTTTGTGGCTAAGGAGCATTAAATTTTTCGAAGGAGATGGTCAATGTCATTCAAAATTGGCGATTCGGTTAAAGTTAAAAAAGGCGTTATGTGCCCCAACGATGATTCTGTATGTATTGGCGGGTGGCAGGGAAGAATATCTGAAATAGAGGATGATGGTATCGTTAAGATATGCTGGGACAGCATCACGCTTATGCAATTACCGCCTAAATATATCAAGATAAGTGAAGAAGAAGGCTTGGATTGGGCGAAAATGTATATTTCTCTTGATGAAATTGAGCAGACTTCGCCAAGAGATTCTAAAGCACAGGCCGAAGAAATAGCTGAAAAAATGGAAGGTAAGTTTCAGTGGATTGGAGGCGACGAAGAAGATAAACGCATTTTTAATGTTATTGCTGACGTGGACGATGAGCTTGAGGCATGGGATGATTATCTCAGACGAGTGCTAAAATTCCCCTTTGAGGCAAAGGTTAGCGAGTATCAAGAGAGAGGCCTTTTGAAAAGCAGCGATATTGTACAAGTCCAAGGAATTAACGAAGCGGATGACTTGCATGGTATTCTTGTAGATGTGCAATATGGTCGCAAGCGTCTCGTCTTTCCCCTGTGTGATTTGAATGTACGAGATAAAAAGTCCGCAAATTATACCCCGGTTCAGGACTATTGCGTCTGGTTTGCTAACAGATAAAAAAGACTATCAAACTCATGGCCGGATATTTTCATTATACCAATCGCAAAGGTAAAACTTATTATCTTCACTTTGTGACAACAAAAAAGAGTGAGATTCGTTACGTAATGAAAAGAATGGCGGATGGATGTCGTTGCATGATTCAGGGACTTTGGCAGGACTTATCCATATATATTTAAAGCATCTGGGCAAAGACAGTTTCTTTGACTTGATGTAAAGATGCAATTATGCTCTTATGTTACTGTCAGGCAAGTACAGTAATATTGAGTGGTATTACCAGGAATTGTGACTTTCATACATTTAATGGTTCATAATCATAAAATATGTAAGAAGTTGATTTTGTAATAAGTAAGGCTTCGTAGAAAACATGAGAATTTTCCTTACAGGCGTGAGCTGTGTTGGTAAGACAACCATAGGTAAAAAATTGGCAACATTGCTTCGTTGTCCTTTTTTTGACATTGACCATGAGATTGAGAGTTTTTTTTCGACTTCCATTGAGCGTCTGCAGGATAAGTTCCCGACTATGTATTCCTTTCGTAAGGAAGCATCGAAAGTCTTAAAACAGCTTCTTAATCGTGAGGATACCCAGGATGCCGTAATTGTGCTGCCGCCAAGCGGGCTAATGGATGAATATTGGCAAGCAGTAAAACATTCAAAGGGAATGACAGTGGTTCTTACTGATGATGCGAAAAATATTTTGCAGAGAATAACATTTTATGACAAAGACTCTAAACCAATTGAAAACGTTTTAACAGAAAAAGAAAAAACGCTTTACCTCAAGCAAATAAAAAAGGATATGACTTATTTCAATCGAACGTATAAAAGAGCCGATATTTTTGTCCTTATATCAGGGCTAAACCCGGATGAAGCAGCTATAAAAGTGAAAGAAATATTGGGTGAGGCACGGAACTTTTAATGAAAGTTCCAGACTGTTACAGATAGATTCAAAAATAGGCCTACTCTTTCGAATTACATTTTTGTTATTGTGTTTTCTTGTATTTAACTACCTTAACTGTGTTCCGGAAATTGCCCATCTTTATGTGCACAGAGAAACCCACAAAGTTATCATGAAGGTAGCCTGCAATTTTTGCAGGTGGTCTTAAATTGATTACATAGATCTCTTGCAAGATTGGTAAATTGACAACTTTATCTATTTCATAGATGGGAAATGAAATCGTACGGTTAAAATGTATGCATTTATTTCAGGTTTATAAGCTATTGGTAGTATAGCACTTATGATACATGCTTCTTATAATATCGGGAGATAATGGCCTTTATGATTGTAAGGCGCTTTTATGGACAAAAGCTCAAAATCAGGCCATATTTATGGTTATTTATTCCTTGCTCCGCCGTAGTATAGATAAACACGCCCTTGATTAGCCCCTGCTTTGTATTCGTAAGCTCCAACAACAATATCATCAAAACCGTCTTTATTGACATCACCACAAGCTAATCCAACACCAAAACTATCATTGGCATTTTCTCCTGTAAGAATCTTGCATGGTCTCGGATCAGAACCGGTCAGTTCTTTACCACAATAGACATATACCCTCCCAACTCTTGATCCAGAGCCATTAGCTGCGATGACCAGATCGCTCACATTATCACCATCGATATCACCACCAACCGCTCGGACACCAAACAGGCTCTGTTCAACTTCACCATCAATAATAATATCATGGTTAGTATCCATGCTCTTTTTTGAGTTGCCGTGAAAAATATAGATACGACCTTGGCTATTATTGAATTTTGTGTCACCGACAACCAAGTCATCATAGCCGTCCCTATTCTGGTCAAAACATACCAAGCCATTGCCAAAGGAATAAACACCTTCAGAATTTATTTCAAAGATAACATCTGCATTAGCATCTATATTTGATTTATTGTCACCATAGTAGAAATATTGCTTCCACTTATCGGAAGAATTAATAACTATGTCTCCGTAGCCATCGTTATCAACATCACCACATCTAATGGTGTAACTAAATCGACGATCCTCGGGATTTTCTGGTTTGAATATTAGATCATAAGAAATATCCATCAATTCCTTTGTATTACCATAGTAGAGGTAAGCCTGACCTGTCCCATCACTTGGGTACCAATATGCACCTATGATAATATCGTCATAGCCGTCGTTGTCAATATCATAGATAGCAGAATTAGTACCAAAACGTGAGCTTTTTCCGTTCTCTCCAGTGAAGATTTTATCCGGATTGGTGTTCATAGAATTACGCTCATTTCCCCAGTAGAGATAGGTACGGCCTAGGTTATTGCTATAACCACTTGCTCCAATGATGATATCCTCGTAACCATCATTGTCGATATCGCCACAGGCAATACTGCCACCGAAATAATCTCCATCATCCTGACCTTCGAAAATCAAATCGGTTTTAGAGTCCATATCATGCCCGCCGTAGAACAGGTAAACTCGGCCTCTTTTGTTGTGGTACATATGCGATCCTATAAGTATATCGTCATATCCGTCTCTATCAATATCACTACAGACAATTATATGACCAAAATGGCTGTTCGGGTCTCCATCAAATATCATATCCGGGATTGTCGACTCTATTTGTTTTCTTTCCTCGGCTAATCGAAGTAAAGTTCTTCCTGAGTCAGTTTCAATAGAGCTATCAGCACCTTTATTAATAAGCAATTCCGCAATTTTGTAGTCACTGTTGACTGCGATATATAAAGGAGTATGACTTTCATTATCTTTGACATTGATATCTGCATCTTTATTTAGAAGGAGTTCAACAATACCTGCATCAGCAGATTTGGCAGCCAAATGTAATGGTGTCCGACCATTTTTATCTTTTGCATTGATATCAGCACCTTTGTCGATTAGTAACTTTATCATATCCATTTTGCCAAATTTTACAGCAAGATGAAGGGCAGTGTATCCATCCTGAGTATCTTTGACGTTAATATCCGCAACTTTTTTGAGTAGTAATTCAACAGCGTTACTGTCCCCGTTTTGACCTGATATATGTAAAGCTGTCAACCCGCTATGGTTCCTGGCATTGATGTCAGCTCCTTTTGAGAGTAGTAATTCAACAATGTTATTGTAGCCCTTCTGAGCAGCTATATATAAAGCTGTCAGACCGCTATCGTCCTCTGCATTGATATCAGCTCCTGCTTCTAAAAGCAATTGTACATATTCTGTTTTTTCTTTTATAATTGCTGCATGTAAAGGTGTACTTCCTGACGGATTCTTAATATTTAAATCAGCACCACGCTGAATTAGAAGTTCAACTATGTCTCTGAGATCACTGACAATTGCTAAACGAAGAGGAGGGTAATTCCTCCTACCTGAGATATTGATATCAGATCCTTTGTCAAGCAGAAATCTAACCATCTCTATATTGCTCTCATTGTTATAAACCGCCGCCTGTAAAGGGCCCCAATCCCGTTGAGGATTTATGTCTGCTCCATGATCAATTAGGTATTTAGTTATTTCCATATTGTTATTTTCAACTGCCAGAACCAATGGAGTAAAATATCCTTCATTGACATCAGCCCCTGCTTCGACAAGGAACTTTACAATTTCCAGGTTGTTTGTATTGGCTGCATAACATAGTGGAGTTTCATCAATATCTCTTGCTTGAGCATTCTTCCGTTCCTCTTTTGTACAGGTATCATCCCATTTTGCATCGATATCGGCTCCATCTATAATGAGAGATTTAACCTGTTCAATATCTCCTTTTTTTACAGCTTCAAAAAGTGCTCGATTCTTTTGTACCTGTTGAATTCGTTCTATCATAAGTTTTACTGACGAGACATTTGTACCGGTTGGAGACTCATCAAGAAGTTTTTGAAATGCAGATAATGCGACGTCAAACCTCCTTGCACTAAAATGAGATTGTGCTATCCAATACCGAGCGTTTTGTGCAATCTCACTTTTCGGAGAAGAGCTTATAGCCTTTTCGTATTCACTAATAGCTGCATCATAATCAGCAACTTTGCGCAACTCGTTGGCTTTTTCGTAGTGTTGTTCGGCTTGGGTTTTTGATTCTGATTCCGTACCTGTAGATGATAATACTAATGGCATAAAGAAGGTTACTAATAGCCAGCATAATGTTAATGTCATTACTCTTTTTCTTTTCATTGGATTACCTCTTGTTTCTAGTGCTAATTGACTGCGCAATATCCATTAATTGAGACATTTCAATATTACCGATTAAAACATAAGAAAGAGCATTATCTCTCCATGCAAGGATAGTCCCTCCACCTTGCCCAGAATATTGGAATACTGCATATTCCCTGAAATCCTTTGGTTCAAGTCTGTAATATCCATCCAAAGGCTGTTCAAACAAGGATATAGAGTTTATACCATCAGTATATAGTAACTGAAAAGCATCACTATCCTCAATCCTTCTGATCTGGTCGAGAGTATAGCTCAGACGAATCCATGATGGTGATACTAAATTAAAATTCGCAGTTTCCCGTGCTTCAGATATAGTTAGTGTATGCCCGTTAGAAATTGCCGGAGGTTCAGATGTACTGACTTCCGATTGTGATGATTGGCCTCTAACAATCATACCGGGACGTATCAATTCGGATTGATTATCAAAAGATTCATAATAAAGAATATCATCTTGATGTATCTGCATCTGCATCGGTTCTGATGCGGCTGAATTCAGAGCAGCTTGTCGAGCAATAAAGTCCTGGTGTTCTTCTAAATAAAAATTAATAGTAACTGAATCATCGATCGGAGCTGAAGTAATATCCCGCTGGGCCAGATATAATTCATTTCTTAATTCGTCATTTTTTCTCGATAGAATAAAACAGAATGCTAAAGATGATATGATAAGGAATGCTGCAGCCAGACTGCCTACCTTACTCCCCATTATATTTCTCCATATATTCAGCTTAATTGGAACTGATTCTGTTTTCTTAACTTCTTCTTGTGCCTTTAGAGCATCAGCAAGAGTTTTTTTATTTATTTTTACCGAAGAATTAATACGGAACCTTTTGATTAATTTTTCAACTTCTTTTAGCGACTTCATTTTATTACCTCACCGTTTAAGAGTGATCTTAACTTATTCAATCCATAACGGTACTGACTCCTGACAGTATTCACCGAAATGCCTCTTAATATAGCTATCTTTGTGAATCTCATTCTACCCTGTAAATGAAGAACAATTACTTCTCGCTGCTCATATGGAAGTTGTGACATTGCCTGGTTTAGCTGTTGCAGTTCTTCATCCTGTACTACTATAAATTCCGGATCGATTGTAGTTGAATAGACTATATTATCTTCGTTTAAGCTTATTGGATTTCGTTGCCGTGTTCGGATCCTATCTCGGGCTAAATTTGCAACACATGTTGCTAAGTAGCTTTTAAGGTTGCCATTCATTTTGAGTTTATTCGCTGACTGAGCAAACGACACAAAAGAATCATGGACTACATCTTCGGCATAATGAATATCATTTAAAAGAGCAGTTGCTAATGAGATTAAATAACCATTATACTTCTCATAGATCCGACTCAGAGCCTCTTGAGAACCACACTTGAACTTCCATATAAGAAGCTTATCTTCTACCATCAGTCTCTCAATAATCAAGTTATGAAATAATTATTTCTTATTAGTAACACGATTGAACCATCGATTTCAGCTTAAGAAAAATTAACTTTTTTACCAGATTTTACTATATGATGTGTAAAAAAGCAGGTTTATACATCTCGAAAGAGCCGCTAAAAGGCCAAATTATCGAAAATTAAGTCGGTATTTTTTTCAAACAGCAATTTATTTAGTTTGCCTTGAGAAAGGTCATTTGAAATGTTGACATTTTTTACAATTTTTTAAATCCTTGATATAAAAGCACTTATGAAGCTGGCTTTCTTCAAAAATCGGGAGATATTAGCTTTTTGGTTGTAGAAAATATGGAACGACCGGCCCCTGATTGTAAGGGTCGTCATAAGTCGATAAAACTTATGCGACATAGTGGTGCGTTACCACTAACAATCGCGGATTATTGCCTTGCGGCAACAGAGCCGCATACAAT
>JAFGEF010000155.1 GCA_016931715.1 Sedimentisphaerales bacterium | reverse complement strand
TTATTTTTAGCAATGAAAGCTAATTTTGGTAAAGATTCCTTATCAGATATAACTAACGCAATGTTCAGTTGCAACCTATGAAACTCTTTCAGATATTCTGATTTCTCACTTTCTTTTGTACTCAAGCTATTAGAACAACCACAGATAATAAAAGCCATACTTAACAACACACAAAAGCAGCAATAACTTTTTCTTAATAGAGAAATCATAATTTTATGCTCCCTTCAGTGGAAAAAATAGTGACGCTCATTGTTCATTTCCTTTCTTTGAACTACATACTAACTCAAATTCAGGAAATGTCCAATTCCGTCTGTAGCATTACAATCTATCTAAACATATCGGTATAAGCAATTATTTTTACCTGCTGAATTTATAAAATATCCTTTTACAAAATGCAAAAGTCACACTGCAAAACAGCCGATAGGAGGAGGGTATAGGTAGTGGTATCGGTTTAATAAAGATGAAAACTTATGTTCACTAAAATAAATAAATTAAGATTATCTTTGAAACCAAAGCTATATATAGTTGACTGGTATCCGAGTAATCGAAGCTGTGTAAGCAAAGGCTCCCGCAAATTCAAAGCCCAGCAGATGCCTCCTTTAATGGTGCGCAAAGCTGAATGGCGCCGCTAAATATCACCTGTCGGCGTTTCTTTCCATATCTAAATTCAAATCTTTTATAGAAATTTCAGGAATTGTTTTTTTTACAGATTATCTTGTGATTCGAAGATTTTAACTGTGTTTTTACCGGCCTTTTTCGCAACATAAAGCGCCTGGTCTGATCGGCTTGTGATATCTTCGGGAGTAGAGCCGCCATTATATTCAGCAAGACCTACACTTATTGACAAAGGAATTTCCTCTTTCTTCCATGTAGCCGGTGAATTCGCGACCATCTCCACCATACGCTGTGCAACGACCTGTGCTCCGATAAGCGAAGTATTGGTCAGTATGACTGCGAATTCATCTCCGCCATATCGAGCGGCGGTATCGATTTGTCGAATACATTCCTTAATTCTTCTTCCTATTTCACGTATGACTTTATCTCCAGCCCTATGGCCGTGCATATCGTTAATCTTCTTAAGATTGTCAATATCAACCATAATGAGAATGATTTTCCCGCCGTATCTTCGCGAACGCCAAAGCTCTTTTTCGAGGATTTCATAAAACGTCTTGTGATTGACAAGACCGGTCAGCCCGTCTGTTGTCGCCTGACGCTGGACTTTTTCAAATAGTTTGATATTTCCGATGGATGCGCCTACTAACTGGCTGAACAATTCTATTAATGCAATTTGTCCTGAATTGAAGCATTGCCCATTTATCATATCTGCCAGGTTTAATACACCAACAACCCTGTCATGACAAACCAAGGGAACAATAGCACAGTTTTTAGTCCTATAATTCTGAGCAAATACCCGCTGCGATCTTCTGATAACAGGTTTCCTGTGAGTATCGATATCACCGACAAAAATAAGCTGCCTGCTTTTGACAGCCATAACCATAGGTGATACAGTCGTTTGATTCAGAGAAACGATTTTATTGATAAGAAACGGATGATTATGTTTATGCAAATGAAGAATATTGCTCTCTTCGTCAAGAATATACAGAGAAGCAAAACGCACCCCTACAATTTCAGGAATACTTTTAATGCAAATATCTGCTATCTGGTCGATATCAAGACAGTTTATCTGCCTGGCAAGAGGAGTAACTTTTTCAAGCAGTGAAATATCGTCATCAGCTTTTTCGTTAAAATTATCAGGATTCTTATCTGATTGATTCATAATTTTATTAATAAACAGACACTTTTTTGTTAATATATTGTTTTATACACCTTGCTAATTGTATCGGATATTTTTAACGGCGTGTTTTGGAAAAAGTAATATTATATTACAGAAAAGGAAAAATCCAATGATTACAAGTAAATTGCATCATTACAGGACCTTGATAAGGATTTGATAATCAATTTCCAACACCGCCGTTTTCGTGGCTTCCTCAGCTTGTTAAATCAGTATGATATGGATAAAACTCTGCCCTGTTCACCTCAAAAATAACAATTATTAAAAAATAATAATAAATTTTACAAAAACTTTAAAAAAAAGTTGACGGCAGAGAAAATATATTTTACATTTTGCAAAATGTAAAATATATTTGTGTGCTGCTATGATGAAAAAAGATACATTAGAAATACCTGCCAAGTTGTACCGAATAGGCGAACTTGTTTCCTGTACACCTTTCTCTCGCCAGACAATCCATAACTATACAATAATGGGTCTTATCCGGGAGGCAAAGTGGACAGAAGGCGGGCACCGATTATATGACGAATCAGTCTTTGGAAGACTGTCCGAAATTCTTCAACTCAGGAAAACAAAAACTCTCGCAGAAATAAGAGAAATGCTTTCCGAAGAAAACAGGGAATAATCAATTTATTATATGAATTTAACTTCATTGATAACTGATAATATTTCTGAAATACTGACTCTGCTGATCGAGTTCACACAAGCTCGTCAAAGGATTTTGATTCAGAACATTACAAACGGTCATATTCCGGGATTTATACCTAAAGAACTGGAGGTCGATGAATTTTCAAACCTTCTAAACTTTGCCATCGATGAGCATATACGAACAAACAGGCTTGTTCTGTGCGATACTGAAAATATAAAATTCGGTTCAGATGGAGGTTTCTGCTTAACACCGATAAACGATGAATGCGGCAAAAAGCTTATCGAAGATAATATTGATGAATATATCGAGCTGCAGATAAATAAACTCTGGGAAAACTCGTTAAACCAGAAAGTTGCAGCCGAGCTGCTTAAACTTAAACAAGAACTATTAGCCGTTAATTATTAGCTGACAATTACATTGAAATCATAGAGTCCGGATTCTCTTTAATAGAGTATCATTATTCAGGGAGGAATATTGTGAAAACCGAACAGAAAGTCAACATCGAGCAGATTTGGGAGCAGTTTTTCCAGACACGCGATGAGCAGTCACGCAATTTGCTGATGGAGCACTACAGGGGTCTTGTAAAATACTGTGCCGAGCGCCTGCATAGTAAACTGCCTGATAAAGTTGAACTCGATGACCTTATCAGTGCCGGTACATTCGGTTTAATGGATGCTATAGACGCATTCGATAAAACCCGGAATGTGAAATTCGAAACTTATTGCTCGCCCCGCATCAGGGGTTCGATTCTTGACGAACTTCGCAGCATGGACTGGGTGCCGCGACTGGTTCGCGCAAGAGCACATCAGCTATCAAGAGCAACACACTCGCTCGAAACGCACCTCGGAAGAAAACCTACCGAAAAAGAGCTTGCAGAAGAACTGCAAATGAACATGGATGAATTCATAAGGCTACAGCGCGATGCAAATGCAACAAGCCTGGTTTCGCTGACAACAAATTACTCCGAAGATGACGGCGATAAAGATGTCCGCGAAATTGATATTATTAAAGACGAACGCAGTTCGAACCCGGTAGTAGAAGCACAGAAACGCGACCTTAAAGGCCTGCTCACAAAAGGACTTACGCGAGCCGAAAGGCTGATTATCGTCTTGTACTATTACGAAGAAATGACTATGAAGGAAATAGGAGCTACGCTGGACTTGTCCGAATCGCGCGTTTCGCAAATGCACTCATCAATTATCGCCCGCTTAAAAGCCCAGATGAATACAAGAAAAAAGGAATTCTCTGTAGAATAATATTTAGCCGCAGAGAACACAGATTATTTTACTCTTTTTGTCATTCCCGAGAAGTCGGGAATCCATTTACTATTCACCATTTTTTATCCACCGCGAAAATCGTAGGGTGGGCTGTGCACACCAATATAAAAAATGTTCAGCCGCAAAAACAAAAAGATGTCAATTCCGAGCCTGCCGAGGAATCTATTTTGAACAGCAACTTCAATTTTTTTATCCGCAGATTACGCAGATTGTCGCAGATTTTTAAACAATATATGTCAATTCCAAGCGCAACGCTGTACGCTGCACTTTGAATAATTGGCTTTGTTTCATATCCTGTCTCCTGTATGCTGTGTCCTGTATTCTTGACGAATTTGGCTTTGTTTTACATTAACTTAATTTATAGAAATCTTCGAGACCCTTTGCGGACTTCGTGGTGAGCTTTATCAAATTGGCTTTGTTTCACGTTTACCACCAAAAACAAGAAGAACAAAAAACGCAGAAAATTGAAGTATTTTAATTTAAAACCTTCGTGATTCTTCGAGGACTTCGTGGTGAGTAATAAAATTGGCTTTGTTTCACATTTTCCTTTCAAATACGGATTTCAAAAATTTCATTTTTTTACAATTTTTTCATTCCCTGCGATGGCGTGACCATGCCATAGGCAAAACGGGAATCCATTTTAAATTTTCTTTTACCACCGAGAACACGAAGAAAAATAATTTTAACTTTAAAAACCTTCGTGCATTTTCGTGCCCTTTGTGGTGAGCATTTTTATTTCCGCTGATTATTCTGTTTTCTGTATTCTGTTATGTTCACTATATACTAAATACTAATTACTATATACTAATTTTCAAACTTATAAGATGAAAGTCAAGAGAAAAATAGCCGCAAAGACTAAAGACTGCAATTGCCATTTAAGCAATGGTTATGTTATCGACCATATAAACAGGAACGGCTTAGACAATCGCCGGGCGAACCTGCGATTAGCAAACAAATCCCCGCTTTGTTTATGTCTATAAATTGCTTTTTTGCTCATAAGCCTCTCCCAATTTACTAAATCTGTTTAGAAATCAAAACTTCCTCTCCAAGCATATCTATTAATTTTACAGCAACATTAGAATCCTTCTTTACATCCTGCAATTCATATTTGCCATTAACAAGATCATTCTTTTTCTCAGGTACATCCGAAACAGAAATATTGAAAACCTTGCCGCCATAATTGGTATCTATCATCACACAATCTACCATACTTCGCCAGTCATCTATTTTAGGTTGTAATAAACCTGCTTGTTGCTGAAGTCTGGTTATTATAGTAGGTGAAATAAAATCTTCTATTTCAATTTTTACAATGTCTTTGATACGACTGAATTTTACCTTAGCTTTTGCTGGTTCGTGCTTTAAGAATCCGCCGTATTTGTTATCGCTTCTTAATTCGATGACTTCAAATTTATTAACAGCACTTTGACCTTTACGCAAACGATTCCATTCTTCAATCCATGCTTTTGCGGCGAGTTCCATTCCAAGACAAACAACAGAAATTGCTCTGTCTTCATCAGGTCTTGCTTCAAGCTCTTTCTTAATTTCTTCGAGGTCAACAGGCGATAAGGGGTGATTGAAAGGAATTATTTTGACAAGGTTCTTTCCAAGAGTGCCATCGAAAAAAGTATCTGTCTTTTTTCTTTCAATACCAATATGCTCACATGCAAGGTTAACAGCCTCATTGTGCTGAATTTGCAAATCATAATCATTCACACGATAAACACTAAAAGACAAGGCACCAACTTTAGGATCGATATCATTAAATGGTCCAAGAAGTTCTGTTTCACAATCGTTTGTAGAAAATAGTTCGGGCTGTTTCTTTTGAATTGTGTCAATCTGATCAAGAATAATTCTCTGCAATCGCTTTGAAGTTGTTTGTATAGCACCTTTATTTATATCACAGCCTATCCATCTTCTCCCCAACTTCTGAGCAACAGCGGCTGTTGTACCTGAACCGATAAAACAATCGAGAACAATGTTTTCAGGATTAGTAGAAGATAAAATAACTCTTTCTAACAGACCTTCTGGCTTCTGGGTCGGAAATTCCTGTCTTTCGTAAGCAACAGGATTTACTATTTGAATATCAGTCCAAGTGTCATCAACTTCTTTATCGGTTTGGTCATAATACACCAAATTTCCCTGTTCATCCTTTTTTTGAACTGCTTTTTTTAGTTCTTTATCCCAAACTCGCCCAGTTTGCTTTCGTGGAGTATTGACTGGAATTCTAGTTTTGTGAAACACATATTCATTTGACTTGCTATAGACCAACAACGTATCATGATTACTTGGAAAACCCGAGTTTTTTCCTGCAAATTTTGTGTATTTCCAAATTATTTCATTAGCGAAATTATTAGCACCAAACACTTCATCAAGCAAGCAACGCAAATGATAATTTTTTGCAGTATCACAATGTAAAAATAATAATCCATTACTTGCTAATAACTCCTTCAATAATAACAATCTTTCATACATAAATTGAAGGTAATTATCATTCGCCCATATATCGGTATATTGGATTTGTTCACCAAATGTATAATTCTCTCCTTCAATTTTAGCTTCTCCTGTTATACCTCTTAGACTAACTTTTCGAACGTAATCAGCACCACTATCAAAGGGTGGATCAATATAGATAAGGTTTATTTTGCCACGATACCCATTAGCGAGTAAAGTTGCAAGAACCTCTTTGTTATCACCATGAATAAGACGGTTATTATAGATTTGGCCGGAATTTACCGGATCAAAGGTCTCTATATGTTGAGGTGGAAAGGCAATTAAATTTGTCAAAGGTCTTTTACCTACCCAGTGAAGCATTGGGCGTCCTTTGGCGGGTGTGATGGTGACCTTTTCAGTTTTATTCTTGCTCATAATTCATTCTCTTCTATAAAAGATTTTACATTTTTCAAATCATCAGCCGCAATTACATCAGAAGGAGTAAATATCATTTCATAACGTAATTTTTCAGGGTTAAGATTTTGCCACTTTCTGATTGCGATTGCTTTTTTGCCGTTTTCTCCGTTAATCGAGTTGGTTCTTTCATTTTCCGCTTTTATCTCAATTAGATAAACCTTGCCTGTTCCGCTCTTCCTCCCCTTGCCTGGTTTTTTGCGTATGATAAAATCAGGAGTGTATCTCCTGGTTTTCCCTTTATCATCTTTATATTCAACAAAAAAATCCGTTTTGGCAGGGTCAGTAATTGCGCCGGTAAAAAAAATATCCTCAACTTCTTTGGGCTGGATATTCAAGTAATCAAGAATCTGCTCAAAAAAATTCTTTTCGGGATTGCTGTCAAAATTATACGGGTCATAGTGAAATCCGTATTCTCCGGCTTTATCCTTGAAGGCAGAAAGACGCGTTATCAAGTGCTCTTTATCTTTATGGTATGTTATGTCGGCGGTAAAAATTTCGCCATCCGGCGTAATTTCTTTTTTGAATCCTTCTGGTTTTACAAGGGCAAGAGCAATATCCACTTTTTCACTTTTTATCTCGTAATTGCTTGTATGTTTTTCCACCTGTTCTGCAAGATTACCAAGATGGCTTAAAGGAATTTCATTTTCCGGGTATATTATTTTAAGCTGTTCATAAATCAGCCAGCTATCGAAATGGTACTGGTTTGCAAGTTCAACCGAAGCATAATACAAATCTATCCCTTCATCTTGGACTTCAATCGTTACAGTGTCGCCAAGCTGTTTTAGAATTCTTTCTGTTGACGATTGCTGGGCAAGGGTAAAAGTTCTTTTTTCCAGTTTATCTTGCCGTCTCAAAACAGGTTTGCTTAAAGTGAATTCTTTTTGTTCTATTTGTTTTTTTACCACCGTTTTAATTATCTGAGTAACTACCAATGGCGGGATATTGAGTTTCTTAAGTATTATCTTATCTCTTTTATTTTGCTGACTGGCACGGTTAAGGTCGGAGATGCTTTCGCCGTAAGTTTCCTGAAGCTGTTTATCGAGAATATTAAAATTGTCTATTGAAAGATATACTCTTGCCTTTTTATTGTTGCCGGGAATTTGCCTTAAACATCTTGTAGTTGCCTGCAAAACGAAATTATTAGACGATTTTAGTTTCCTCGCAAGAGAACAGGCGAAAAGAGAGGGACAGTTCCAGCCTTCCGTGCCCTTATTGACCAGAAGCATTACACGTTTTTGCGAATCCGGATTATTGAGCCGGTTAAATTCCTTTATATCATCCTCTTTTGTTAGTTCTGTATCGGAGGTGTTTACAAGGCACATTGAAGGATCATAGCCAATTTTAATCAGGGCTTGTTCGATGACCGGTTTTAATTCTTTAAGGTCAGTAGTCTGCGGAAAATATATCGCAATTTTTGCTTTGGAGCCATCGGGCAAACAATGCTGACCATATTCCTTGAAGAAATCCTCAATAACATGACATACATATTGATCCGTTTGACCTTCAAAACTAAAAGCCTGAATGTTACCAGCAAGGTCTTTTAAGTAACCATCATTAATACCTTGCGACAATCCATACCAGAAAACTACGTCTTTTAAGCTTTGCCTTTTATAATAAGGTGTTCCGGTCGTATTAATGACAGCTATAACGTTTGTTTTATCTGCTAAATAATCAACTGTTTTACGAACCTTCTTTAGTTCTGTTTCCATTGACTGGCCGTATGTATGATGAGCTTCGTCACTGAAAATAGCAAGGTGTGGTAAAGAAGCTATCTTTTGAAGCCTTAAATTAGCTACTTCCTGTTTTGCTTCATCCTCAAGTTTAGAACTGAATAGGCCATTGAGGTCTGCTTTCCTTATTGTTTCTTTTTGGATTCGTATTTTTTCTGTGTTGGTAACAATAATATTGAAAACCGAACCGCTTATTGCAGGAATTTCCTTTTCGCCATCACGTGTGAAAGTTAATTTAACTGAAGCCATAAATTGTTTATACATTCTTGGCGGAATGATTTTGTCATAAGGTATATCAGCAAGTTCTCTCAATGATTCTATGATTGTTTTACCCGGAGCAAAAACAAGAGCATTTTGAACAAAAGAACCGATAGGATACTCAAGAGCCATTGCAAATTCTGTTGCTATAATTGCCCCTATTAATACAGTTTTTCCTGCACCCATTGCCAGTGCAAATATATAACTGGGATAATTCAGAGTTAATGTTTCTCTGAGAGATTCAAGTTTATATGTTTTAACAAACTCATTATCGACTGAAATTTTTTCAAATAGTGCATTATAATCATTATCATGTTCTTCAAGCCAATCCCTTATATCATCATGGACAAGCCCGAGAGCTTCTCTAAATAATCTTTTATTTGGATATATCGCTTCATATAGAGCAGGTATATTAGGTGTACCAAGTTTCAAACGAAGATACCAATAAGTTTCTAAGGCTCTTATTTGAGGGTATCTTAGAAATCTTGTGACTCCGGATTCACTATCAACAAACCATTCAAGAATTTCAGAAATAGCACCAAAATTATCAATGTAATAATCTTCTACTCTCCATTGTGAAACATTAACGCTTAGAATTTTATGTAAACTATCGGCCATATTTTACTTTATAATTTATAGCAAGTTATCTAATCAGTTTTTCCTTTTTATAAGAATTCCTTTAGTTCATCAAGCATGTTCATTACTTTTTTCAGCCACTATCAAAATTTCCATAGATCAGCCCGCGAAAACCGTAAAGTATCACTTAAAATGCAGAAAATCAAGAAATAAAATAGTCTTTAGTCGTAAGTCTTTGGTATATAGCTTTTTCTTCTCTTTTCTTCGTGTGTTTCGTGGTTAATGGTTTTTATTTTTCTTTCAATAGTTTTTTATTTTGAGGTCTTGTCAGGTAATTATGCTTTGAAACAACTCTTTTTCCTGTTTTTGATTAGTTTCTGGATTCCGCAACAAAGCCCGCCCTGAGCTAAGCCGAACGGGTGCCGAATGACAAAGTCAAAATCTGTGTTATCAGTGAAATCTGTGTCGAAGTAAAATAATTAGCAATAAACAGTAAAATATCCTGACAATCCTGTCAAAAAGAAAATATCCGCGAAAAAGGTAAAGTATCACCTAAAATAAGTAAAATCAAGAAATATTTATAATCTGCGTCAATCCTGTTAATCTGTGGAAGAAAAATATAATGGATTTGATTTTGACGCTCAAAAGGATTATACTTATATTTTGTTTTAAAGGATATAAAATGAAATTTACGAAGATGCACGGTCTTGGTAACGACTATATTTATGTCGATTGCTTTAGTGAGATAGTCGAGCAGCCAGAGCGGCTTGCCCGGATTATCAGCGACAGGCACTTCGGTGTCGGCGGAGACGGTCTGATTCTTATCGAGCCATCTGAAATATCTGATGTTAAAATGCAGATTTTTAACGCGGACGGCTCCAAAGCAGAAATGTGCGGCAATGGCTTAAGATGCGTAGCGAAATACACTTACGAGCATAGATTAGCCGCTCCGGGCGAGAGTTTCGCAGTGCCGGGACAAGCGGCGTTTCCTATATCCCTAAACATCGAAACAGGCAATGGAATATTAACCGTAGGACTTTTACATGATGATAACGATATCGTACAGCAGGTTTGCGTTAATATGGGACAGCCTGTTTTGACCGCCGGGGATATACCTGTGAACCTGACATGCGAAAGAGTCGTTGAATACCCTATTGACATTCCCGGGTATGAATTAAATATGACCTGTGTATCTATGGGTAATCCGCACGCCGTGTTTTTCTGCGACCATATCGAGCAGATTGAGCTTGAGAAAATCGGGCCTGTTATAGAGCATCACCCGCTCTTTCCGCATCGAGTTAATGTTCATTTTGTCCAGATAAACACGCCTGATGAATTTACGATGAGAACATGGGAAAGAGGCAGCGGCATCACCTTAGCCTGCGGCACAGGAGCCTGTGCCTGCTGCGTTGCTTCTGTTCTTACCGGACGTCAGGGTCATGTCTGCACCGCACACCTGCCCGGCGGAGACCTGAACCTTAACTGGTGCCAGCAGGATAACTGCGTCTATATGACCGGACCGGCTACAGAAGTCTTCCAGGGCACCTGGCCTGATCAACAGTTTTAAACATATTGTTTCAAAGCGCGGTTAATCATTAGAGTGGTATTTTTTCAACATATTTATCAACAACAATATTTTCAAGCCAAATATCTATAAAAATTACACCGATAAAGCTATTTTTTATAATAATGCTACATTTCCTGATAAACACAGGGCATATTCTGTCCGAAAAAATAAACAGGAATGTTGCATTTTTTCAACATAAATACTTGACTTTATAGAATCATTATTTACTATTTTAACTATAGGCAGATTATGATAGGTAATCTGGGAATTATACATTGATAATTAAAAATATTTCAGGCAATGATAATTTATGATAAATAAAAGCATACTCGTAATAGATGACGACCAAATAATACTTGAATCGTTATGCGGATTTCTTGCTTCGGAAGGATTCGAGACTGATGGAGCCGATTCTTTTAAGGTCGCTTTATCCCGTCTGGAGAACAGCCGCTATAACCTTGTTATAACAGATATAAATCTGCCTGACGGAGACGGCCTCGAAATACTGGACATAATCAGGAATAAGCATCCTCAAACTGTCGCTATCGTCATAACAGGCTACGGCACAATCGAAAGTGCTGTAACATCAATTAAGCGAGGCGCACACGATTACCTTACAAAACCAATCATTGACGATGAATTGCGAATGGCGGTCGCCAGGGCAATCAACCAGCAGTCGCTGATGAGCGAAAACGAGCGTCTTCGCGTCCAGCTCGAACGAAAATTCAGTATAGAAAACATTATCAGCCAGGATTATAAGATGGCGAAAATATTCGAGCTGATCGAAGCCATCGCTGACACCAAGGCAACTGTCCTGATGGCGGGACCATCCGGAACTGGAAAAAGCATGTTAGCCCGCGCAATACATCATCGTTCGGCCAGAAGAGGCAAACCTTTCGTTGAAGTAAGCTGCGGCGCATTGCCCGAAACTCTGCTTGAAAGCGAATTGTTCGGCCATGCAAAAGGTTCTTTCACCGGCGCGGTAGCGAATAAAGAAGGGAAGTTTTTAGCCGCTGATGGCGGGACTATTTTCCTCGACGAAATATCAAACGCCTCCGCCGCTCTCCAGGCAAAGCTGCTTCGTGTGCTGGAAGCAAGACAATTCGAGCCGGTAGGAAGCAATAAGACAAGAACAGTCGATACGAGGATTATTCTGGCTTCAAATAAAAATATGACACAGGAAGTACAGCGCGGCAGATTCCGCGAAGATTTATATTACCGAATCAACGTAATAACAATAGAACTGCCGCCTTTATGCGACAGGGTCGGCGATATTCGTCTGTTGGCGGAGCATTTTATGAAAATATACTGTTCGCAGAATAACAGGGAAAAACTCGGAATAACTGACGAAGCGATGCAATACCTGGAACGATACTCGTGGCCCGGAAATGTTCGCGAACTTGAGAAAGTAATCGAGCGAGCTGCCCTGCTTGGTAAAGGACGATTTATAAGCGCCGATGATCTGCCTGATATCGTCAAGCAGGAAAAAAACAGCCGGCAGAGAACCTATAATAAAATGAGCCTGAAAGACGCACTGGCTGAACCAGAGAAAAACATCATCAGACAGGCACTCGAGGCAAACCACTGGAACAGGCAGGAGACAGCAAAAGCACTCCAGATAAACCGCACGACATTATTCAAAAAAATGAAGTATTACGGCCTGTACACCGAAGCAGAAAAGCTTGGTTTAATATAATCAATCACCTGACAAATCATAACTATAGAAAAAACAAAAAACGACTTTTATGCCTGAAAAATGCTATTTTTTCTTAAAAAGCACCCCTGCTTTTTACGGAGGGAGGGGAGAAGGAAGAGAAAGCAGGGGCTAAAAATGAAAAAGCTATTATAATTATACCAGAACCATAAAAAACGTCAATACCTAATCATAAAAAATTTAATAAAACCATTATTAATCTTTTCGAGTCCTAAAAAGTCACTTTTTTCAGGGTTAAGAATAGTTAAAAACAATCCGGCTTAACCATACTAATGTCACCTCCTGAATTTAAAACTCTCCTTATCCTTCCAAGTCCCTCAACATGTTTCTACCCATTTCTATTAAATCTACCATGAAGATACATTATTCTCTCATTTTAACAGGAGTTTTGCAAAAATGAGAAAAGGCATATATTATTTAAGAAAATCGCAGAACGATTTTCTTAAAATAATAAATTGTCGTTTGTATAACTCTTTTATGAATAATATATTACGTTTAGAAAGAAAAAATTAAGAAATAAATTTTTTCTTTCCAAAGTATGCCTTTTCTCATTTTTGCAAAAGTTCAGATTTTAAGAAAAAATCTCTTTTACATGAGCGGCAAAAGGCTTGAATCCCGATGGACATCTCTCACATAAAACGTTTATATCGATATTATTTGATACTTGTGCATACATTTCTCTCTGTGATAATCCAATTTTACTATCTCCAAGAAGTTCTTCACATACCTTCTTGGGATTGCGAATTGTTTCAGGATTAACTTGCCTATTAATACTATAACCAAGAACCTGACTTAGTACTTTTTCATCTGCAAGCATCCAGGCATCAAATGCTCGTATTGCAACTCCCATGGCTCTCGGAAGCGATGATAATAAATAATCCTGTGCATTTTGAATTTGTTCGATCCGTTCTTTTTTACCATCTTCATCAATCAGGAATATTAAAACATCTACACCTCTTTGCTCTGCCTCTTTTAACCAGCGTATAGCCCTTTTGAAATAACCTGGTCCTTTTCCATGAAAAGCGTGGATTTCATTGTTGGAAACACGATCAGATTCAAAAAACTCACGACTTCCGCCGAGTTTTTCAAGAAGATTTTCTAATGCCCCCGCTCGCTCATGTATCCCCTCCGAGACAACCAAAATCCTCATTCTTTTAATCCCTCTGATTGAACTTTTGAATCGGCAATTTTTTCATCCCCTTCGGAAGTCCAAATCTCACCGAGAGTGAAAACATCAAGTTGCTTTTTTACAGCGGGACTATCAGATAATCTTGTAGTTTTTATTTCCCCATTATCCAATTTTGTACAGAGTGTAACTTCTTCAGGCTTAAATAAATCGAGCACATAAGGAGAATGAGTTGTAAGGACAACCTGTGTATGTGATTGCTCCATCACTAATTTATGAAGAATTTCAAGAATATCTCTCAATCGCCTCGGATGAATCCCATTTTCAGGCTCTTCAATTAAAAGCAATCTGGGTTGTTCATGTTCAGGTATATATAAAACAGAAATGTATGCTAAACCAAGAAGAATTCCATCTGATGCCTGAGAAGCAGGTATTAATTGGCCGCTATCTTTAAGCTGAAAATATATTCCTTTACCGTCTGCCTTGTTTAACATCGTCACTTGCTCAGAATTGTCAATTGGTGCACGAAAGGCTTCAGCCTGAAGTAGCTTAATTGATTGAATTTCAGGAAATATTTCTATAAAACGTGTTTCTAACTGATCAAACCTCTTACGGTCAAAACTAAGAATTTCATCCAGCAATAAGGCTAAACCAAAACCATCGGATTCCATTCTAAAACGTCTCTTAGAATCAAGTGCAACAGGTAACGCAAGATATGACGGATTAAAATGATAGTAATGCACTCCACATGACAATATTTGATACACTTGCCCGAGTTTTTCATGGTGTTGTTGTTGGTTTAATTCCGAAGGAACATCATGCACATATTTTACCCATGTCTGGTCAGACCGAAAGGGTAAAATGTCAGATGAACTTCCTTTATTTGCTATGATTAACTCTTTATTCGCATCCGCACCTTTTGTTTGTGTTTTGAATAACACTTCGATTCCATAAGAAGTTATTATTTCATTTTCAAAATCCAATTCAATTCTAACAGGTACATGCGGATTACCTTTCCAGACGAGTTCTGCGCCTTTCCATGAGCCTAAAAATGCTTCGCTTAATTTATGATCTACACTGCGGCAAAGAGCAGCAAGGACTTCGAGAATGCTTGTTTTTCCGGAATCATTTGGGCCGATTAAGACATGAATTGGTGTAAGCTCCATTTCAATATCTCGAAGCGCTTTGAAGTTTTTAACTCTTAATCTCTTTATCATCTCTTTTGCTCTTTGCAAAAAACATATGAACTGGCATATAAACCAAGTGTCCTATTGCTAAAACTGCCCGGGACTGGATTTGAACCAGCACGAGATTGCTCCCACCAGCCCCTCAAGCTGGCGCGTCTGCCAATTCCGCCACCCGGGCGAAAAAGCTGATTATCGTCAAAAAAATCAATTTGTCAACTGCCAAATCCAGGATTTAATAAATATATTACGCTAACCACTATCGCCCCATCCAAATAATATTAGGAATATATATATTTTATCCAAATTTTTCTTGACATTATACATTATAATACTAATATTATTTAATATGACCAGAAAATTATTGTCAACATCCTGTCCCTGCTGCGGCCTGCCGATGCAGACTGTCGCGATGGCTTGCGCCTCCTGCGGCGTGAAAATCGAAGGTGATTTCAGCACAACTGTCTTCGACAGATTAAGCCTTGAAGACCAGCAATTCCTTGAACAGTATCTTTTAGCCGGATTCAGTATAAAAACTATGGAAGAGCAAGGCACATTAGGCTACGCCGCGATACGCTCACGATTAGACAGACTCATTGCCAATTACGAACAATTGAGGCGAATGGATGCACAGAAAAAGGCTGTACTTGAAAGCCTCAGAACTGGAAAAATTACGGTAGCCGAAGCGAAAAAGAAACTCGAAAAATTATAGGGAGAATAAAATGGAAAACTCAACTTCCGAACAACAGTTAAAACAGCTTCTCGATGAAGGCAAAATCAACGAAGAAGAATATCAGCAATTACTATCCTCGATAAATAAACCGAAACAAGTAAATACAAAAATACCAGGATCACTAAAAATAGTTGGATGGTTATTCATTTTTTTCGGAATAATTTCTCTTTTTGATTTTATATCATCAATTCTGAATAATCGACATAATTACAATCTGGGTGTTATTTGTTTATTTATCGGATATGGATTGCTAAAACGATACTACCAATGGCGAATTGTTGCACTTGTTTTTCTATGGTTTTGCTTTATTAGTCTTCCACTTGTATCTATGTTATACCTAAATGAACCTTATCTCGGTTTTTCCGTTTCGTTCTTTGGTGAACGTGTATCTCGCGATCCACTATCCATTTTTGTTGTTAATCTTATCGTCATTGTTCCTTTAGCACTAATATATCGTATACTAATAAAACCAGAAATAAAAGCACTCTTCAAAAAAAATGACAATTAAATATTTGATAGATATAAATATGGAGAATACATCAAACACAACTTCAGAACAAGAATTGCTTAAAATGCGAGATGAAGGAAAAATCAATGAATCTGAATACCAACAACTCCTTTCTGCAATGCAAAAGCCATCGATTGAGGAAATAGAAAAGCAAAAGTCAAATGAGCCTGAATTTAAGGCTTTCAGAAAAAGAGTACTAACTGGCAGTATGATAATATGCGCATTTGGATTACCGATTGGTGTAGTCTTAAATCTTCCGTATGTCTGGATTATGAGCATTTTAGGGCTGATTATTGGCGGAATCAAACTCAGATGGGGGAAAAAATAGTATAAAGTTCCGGTTAGTGTTGGCTTTGAGATTGTTATTAAATTAGCCTGTATTTCAAAAACAGGACGTGCTATTTATGTTGACGCGTCACTATTTTGATATTTATTTGTACTATTATTTTCAGCAGCCCTTCTGGTTATTCCAAAGTAAAACCTGCAAACGCTGCGAGAACGCTAAACCTGTTCGTTTGCACAGTTCGGCTGCCATAAGCGATTTTTGAAGCAGTTCTTCGCGTGTTACCGCCTGGGGCATGAGCATTACTTTTTCATAATTTATGTTTCCCAGACGTTTCAATATTTCTTCAATTTCCTGCATATCAGATTCGTTTTCTATTACGAATTTCAACTGGTATTCATAATGCTTAATCAATTCGCCAAGAGCCGCCAAATCCAGTCTCGAATCCTTATGGATTGTTTTCAGTTTTTTATCCTGTGGTATTGAATTACCCAGTTTAGGGCTGATACTCATTAAATCGCATGGCATATCAGGGACATACACAATTCCTGCGGTCTCGATTGTAATATGCTTTCCGGCAGTTTTCAGTTTCTGAGTCAGGTGAGATAATTGAGGATTTATCATCGGCTCGCCGCCTGTTATAACTATATGCCTGCATTGCCAGTTATCAATTTCCGCCGCTATCTCATCAATACTTTTTTCGTCGCCCGAATTTTCATCCCAGGCGTATTTCGTATCGCACCATTTGCATCGCAAAGGGCAGCCCGACAGGCGAACAAACACACTCGGCACTCCGGCTAAGAAACCTTCTCCCTGCAAGGAATAAAATATTTCGTTGACTCGCATAAAACGAAAATCCTAAATTCTAATATCTAAATCCTAAACAACAGTAAAATTCTAATCTCAAATTTCTGAAACTGCATTCGCAAGTTTTGAATTTCTGATTATATCAACTTGAATTTGTTTAGCGCTTAGGATTTAGAATTTAGATATTTACTGTTTCTGGTATTCAATCGGGTCTGTCAATCCTGCTTCGGCAAAACCTTTCAGTCTGAGTCGGCAGGAATCACATCGGCCGCAGCTTCTTCCGCGAGAGTCAGGGTCGTAGCAGCTATGGGTCAGAGAAAAATCCACACCAAGCTGCATGCCTCTGAGAATAATCTGCGCTTTCGTCATTCCGAGAAGCGGCGTATGGATAGTGTACTGCCCTTTTCCCTCGACCGCGGCGGCGGTAGCAAGATTTGCCATTTTTTCAAAGGCCGTAATAAACTCACCCCGGCAATCGGGATAGCCGCTGTAGTCAGTCGTATTGACACCAATAAATATATCAAAAGATCCCAAAACTTCCGCCCAGGCAAGTGCATAGCTTAAAAATATTGTGTTTCTTGCAGGGACATATGTTATTGGAATATTCACATGTTTTTCAAGGTCTTCCCTGTTCTTGGGAACGGCGATTGCGGAATCGGTAATAGCAGAACCGCCGAAAGCAGCCAAATCAATTTTTATTGTACGATGTTCGGCAACTCCGATAGATTTTGCGACTTTCACGGCGGCTTGCACTTCTCTTTTATGACGCTGACCATAAACAAACGTCATAGCATAACACTGGAAACGCTCTTCACGTGCTATTGCCAGGGTCGAAGCCGAATCCAGGCCGCCGCTTAAAAGGACTACAGCTTTTTTTTGATCCGCTGTCATATTCGCATAGAAAAGATGTGGCATCACCAGGTTATACATGGAGATGCCACACAAGAATGATTATTATTTTATCAAATTAACTTTTTTATTTTTTATTCTGCCACGATTTCAATACCGCAAATTTGTGGATTTTCAATACTCGGGGTGAAGCCGATTTCAATTTTGCCTTCAGCAGGTTCCACACTTTTATATGTTTTTACAGCCGGTTTATTAAAATCACCTGCTTCTTTATATGGATCCATGGTTTCAAGGATGGTTTTCCCATTAAGAGATACTGAAAAAACCCTCTCGCCTACACCACTGATGCCTTCATATGTCTCAGCAAAATGCAGTTTTACAGTATATTTTCCATTCGGAACCTCGAATCTATAAGCATCCATACTGTAACGTTCAGACTCGTAAATTATCGGACAATTCGTATCCGGGACGTTCAATCCTGGACGACCAATTACCGAACCATAGACAGCACCCCATTTATTATTATCTGCTTTTTCCTGGTCTTGCTGCCAGACATTGCCTGCTTTATCGGTATATGCGCCGTCAAAAGAGCCGCAATTAACACGCAGGACAAATTTTTCGCTACTGGCGGAAGACTCTGCCGCTCCCTGAGAAACTACTTCGATTCCGCAAATTTGTGGATTTTCAATATTTGAAGTGAATCCAATTGTAATCACGCCATTAGCCGGTTCGATATCTTTGAATTCCTTAACAACCGGTTTTGCAAAAGCGCCGGCTTCTTTATATGGGTCTAATTTTTCAATTACCTTTTTATCATTAATTGATACGTCAAAAACCCTTTGTCCTTCGCCGGTAATACCTTCGTAAGTTTCTGCAAAGTGAAGCTTAACGGTATATTTGCCTGCCGGAACTTTGAACTTGTAAGCACTCATACTGTAGGTTTCGCTTTGATAAATAACCGGGCTCTTTGTATCTTTAATTTCCAAAGTAGAGCGTTGTATAATCTGACCATCTGCGGCACCCCAGTCAAGAGTATCAGAAATAAGCCTGTCCGGCTGCCAAACCTTACCATCTGCATCAGTATAAGCCTCTGCTCCATCTGCTGTACCACAATTAACTCGTATGGCAATTTGGGGAGTACCAACAGGAGTTTCATTAATTGGTTCCTTTGCCGGCTGGATTTCTTCTACCGTCGGCTTAGCAGGTTCTTCCACTGGTTTGGCAGGTTCCGCCGCCACCTGAGTCTGTTCTGTATCTGCCATCTCTTTTGCAATTTCCGTGGTTTTGCATCCATACTGAATCAATAAAGTGAATGTGACCAGAATTGCTGTGAAAATCGTTTTCCTTGCCATTTTCCTGTACTCCTTCAAAAAATTAATCCTAAAAACAATTTTTCAACTCTGTTTGCATAATAAATACAAACCAAACATAACCAAAGTTATAAATATATACATATTTCCATTTGAATGCAACTTTTTTAGTTTTTTTACTTAACTTAAAATGCAGAAGGTTTATATAATTTGCTGTCAATTACTACTTGTTTATACCTAAAATTTCGATTATACTATTATAAATCGTTAATTTGAGTAAAATATATGAGCGAAAAACCGGAAATAGAGCTTTTTAATAATCCTCGTCCCGAACGAGACTATTATATTAAAATAAATTGCCCGGAATTTACGAGTGTTTGCCCGCGTACCGGTCAGCCTGATTTTGGTGAAATAGTGATTGAATATTGTCCCGATAAATTCTGTATAGAGCTGAAAAGCCTGAAGCTTTATCTTCAAAGCTTCCGTAATAAAGGAATTTTTTATGAGGCTCTAACAAATGACATCCTGGATTACTTGAGCAATATTTGTAAGCCGCGACATATGAAAATAACTTCCCGGTTTACTCCTCGTGGAGGAATTACAACCGAAGTATTCGCTGAATACAAAACAGAAAAATAGTTAAATTTTATCCGAGGTAATAAAATGGCTATAGTATTTCATTGTCAGTTTTGTAACAAAGAAATAAGAGCTTCCGATGATGCCGGCGGCAAATGGGGCAAATGCCCGAAGTGTCATAACAAGGTTTATGTTCCAAGTATCGATCCCGACAAAGAAGATGAAGAAGAGCTGAAGCTGGCGCCTCTTGATGCAGAAGACCTTAAACGAAAAAAGGAACTGATGGCCGAAACATACAGGCTCACACAGGATATACTTGAAGAACGAGAGATACCTGACAATTTTGCGGAACCTGCCGGAGCAATGTATGAGATGGATGACGAGGAACTGGAAAAAAATATAGTCCTGTTCCTGCGTCAGATGGCAGCTGGAGAGCTGGATGATGCAGAAAGAACAGCGGCACTTATCGCTCCGTTCGGTAAAAGAGTTGTAGATATTATCGACAAAATTGCTTTAAGCGAAATACCTGACCCGAAACTGAGCCATATTTCACCAATTGTACTTTCAGGTTTCATAAAAACTCTGAGAGCAAAAATCAGATAATAAATAAGAATATCAAAAAAAAGATAAATGAACATTCCTAAAAAATAATTTCATTTACTCACACAAAGTTTTTCTGCGCAAATATCTCAAGTGTAAAAAATATTTTTATCACACGTATCTTCTTGTCAGCAATAGACTTACGAGAGAGAGAGAGAGAGAGAAGAAAAAATAGAAAAAATAATAAAATAAGACTTGACAGATAGAGTAACTATGTATATTTTCAAGTTCAATTTTTGATAAACAACTTTTGATTAGCACCAGAGATATATAAGGGAACTTAATTGTCGTTTAATTAGTTCGAGTGAAAGCGCGGCATGTGCAGTTTCTGCATGGTCGTAAAAAATGCGGAAACTAATAATGTGGAAAGTCTGCGCAGTTGTAACTGCGTTGTGTTAATTTATTAACATTATTATTTTTGGAGGCTTTAGTCATGAGGAAGAAACTGA
>JAFGEF010000154.1 GCA_016931715.1 Sedimentisphaerales bacterium | reverse complement strand
TACCGCCAGGGGTAGTGAGGCTCTTGTTTCTGAAACTATAATAACGGATAATAACTGGCACCATATAGGCCTTGTCTGGGATGGTTCCTATAGAACTCTATATATTGATGATGTTATAGCAGCAGCAGATGAAAATAAGCAGGAAACCTTATCATCCTCCACCACCGGTCTATATATTGGCGCCGGAAAGAACCTGGAATCTGATAGTTTATGGATGGGTATGATTGATGATGTACGAATCTACAATCGTGCAATAAATCCATAATTCGAGTTTTAGGAGTCATAAGAGAATACATGGACTATTGAGAGGATGAACGAAGCCCCCTTTCAATGACAACAACTTGCGTGCCTATCCCAGTGGATCATATAACGATATATTTGCTGCTTTTCATAATGCTCCTGTCTGGAATCCTGATAAAGGTTCTGCCAAATGGGAATATCTTTTTGTGAACAAAATGAAAAAGGAGTTTTTTTTGTTAAAAATAAGGTTTTTTAAAAATAGTATCAAATGTACCATTTCTTTAAATGGCGGTTTTGAATAGTTCTTGCTGCTGAGTTTGTCCTCAAAATGTATTACAAGATAGTTATGAATCGAATAGAAAAAGTAAAGCAAAGAGAAATTATTGGATTCTTGATGTAATCTGAATTAAGTTGTAAAACAGGTTATTGAATAATTGATAACGAAAGATACGATTGATAATTATTTTTTCTTTAAAAAATTCCTAACAAAATATGTAGCAATTTTCTTAACCATACCGATAGAAATAATATGAGCGAACAGTTTTTCCTTCGTGGAATACGGCTTGACTCAAACCAAGGAGCATCTTATGCAAAAAAACTCAAAGAATTTTATGGCATTGGCAGGTCTGCTGATAGGAATAAATGTATTAGGTCTTTTATGGATTCATCACAGTCTGACGAAGTTTCCTAAATCCACTGTTCGTTTAATATCATTAAGCGTTCTGCCAAATGAAGATTCCGCCAGCCGGATTTCTCTTGCTTTTGACCGTGATATGGTATCTCCGGATAATGTCGGTCTGGCGGAAAAAGCATCAATTCTCAGGATTACTCCTGAATGGCCAGGTCAGTGGGTATGGTCAGCGACTGATAAAATCGAGTATAACCTGACTGAAAAACTTCCCCCCGGCAGGGTATTCAAAATAAACACCACGGAAGCATTTAAGGAGCGGACAGGAAGAGTTGTTGAAGGGCGGGATGAGTACGAATTCAGAACAAAAGCTCTCTCTTTAAACAGGACTGAACTTGTTGCTTTCGATGACAGTGATATTACATATCGCCTGATTTTCAATCAGCCGGTTGAACCGGGAGATTTACTTCGTCATGTCAGTTTTACAAATTTACAAAACGGAGAAAAATTAGGCGAGCCGGTCTGTCTTACACAAACGCCGCAGGAAGACCTTGTAGTCAGATTTCCACGGAATGGTACTAATCGGTTCGAGATGGTTCTCGATGGGCAGCTTACTGGATACAATGCAGAATTGGGGCTTGGCTATCGGATCACTCGTTCCCAAGACATTCCGAAAAGTTTTTCCCTGCTTAATGTTTACGCCGGAAGACCTTACCTTGATGAAATTCTCTCCGTAGAATTAAGGTTCTCTCATAAATTGAGTTTGGAACAGGAAATTCCGAAAATTGTTATTGAACCTGCAATAGAGGAATTTAATGTATCGCGAAATGATAGATATCTTACGATAGCAGGCAAATTTGAGCCTGGCAGAGCCTATAAGATTGAAGTTCCCGGTACGATTTTATCTGAAGACAACAAAACTCTCGGAGAAAATAAATCTGTATCTGTAAATATTCCTGAATATCAGCCAAGGTTCCAGTTTGAATACAGGGAAGGCATTTTGTCGCCCCTTGGAAATCTCAAACTCGATGTCAAAGCTGTAAATATAGAGGGTTTGGAACTTAAAGCCTGGCGAGTACATTCGAATAACCTCGTATCACATCTGCAGAATAAATATAACACGGAAGCAACCTCACGTTTAATGCTTACAAAAAAGATTGAATTGAATCTCCCTCATAATAAGCCGCAAAAACTGACGCTCGATCTTAAAGATTGGCTGGATGCCCCGAAAGGAATATACAATATAAATGCAAATGTTACAAATTTAAGATGGGCACAAGGCAGGGCGCTTGTAACTATAACTGATCTGGCGATAACAGCAAAATCCGAGAGGAACGGTTCTCTTGTATGGATTACTTCGCTGCAAAAAGGTGAGCCGGTACCCAATGTTCAAGTCAGGGCAATCACTTACAACAACCAGATTCTGTCATCGGAAATAACCGATTCAAATGGTCTTGCCAGGCTCAGGTTTGCCGGTAACAGTCCGGATGGTGATTTATGGGTGATAACTGCCCAGAAGGATGATGACCTGGCTTATCTTCGGCCCGGAGAAAATCAGTGGGTTCTTGACAATCTTGAGCAATCCGGCAGGTCTTGTGCCAAAAATTATGAAGTAATGGTTTACGCCGAACGTGGAGTATATAGGCCGGGTGAGACAGTACATCTGACAGGTATTATCCGGGGAAGGTCGGGAGATACCCCTCGTTCTTTTCCGTTAGCCGTCAAAGTTACTCGACCTGACGGCCGAGAAGTTGCAGAACTGACAGCCAAACCTCTGGAGGAAGGACAAGGCGTTTTTCATGTGGATTTTCCCACAAATAGTGATTCTCAGACTGGTAAATATGGATTTAATGTAAAACTGCCCGGCTCCGACGAAAGTCTTGGAGCGACTCAGGTATTACTTGAATGCTTCGTACCTGTACGAATGGAAGTATCAGCCGCAACGACAAATGAACGATTCGGCCCGAACGAACCGCCTTTAATTAAAGTAAGCGGACAATACTTATGGGATGAACCTGCAGTTGAGCTGCCGGTGGCCGTTACAGGTACAATTCGACCCATAGATTATAAATCAAATCAATATCCCGGGTATAAATTCGGCAGTAATATTAATCGCCAGCCAATTGACCTGCCTGATTCAAAAAGCCAGCTTGACGCTAACGGCCTTGCAGAACTGAAAATCCAGCTTCCGGAATCCTTACAGGGGGGATTGTACAGGATGCAGTTGTCAGCATCGGTAACTGAAACAGGAGGAAGGTCTGTGTCGGCTAATACATCTGCAATACTTGATACTTTGGATAAGCATATAGGTATAAGACTATCATCAGGCCAGGTGGCTTCTGTTGGAAAACCTTTACAAGTGGAATGGATTAGACTAACCGGGCAGGACCAGCTCCTTTCTGAAGGAGAAATAAAAATAAGTCTGGTGAAAGTTGAATATGATACAGTTATAAAACTGGTAAACGACAGGCGAATATGGCAATCTACTGAGCGAATCATTCAAATCGGAGATGAACATGTAACAGCCGCATCTGCCGCATCAGGAAGTTTGGAAGTTACCTGTACCGATCCTGGTTATCATCGAATTATTATTACTGATATTCAAAGTAAAAGCTGTTCAACATTGGATTTTTATGCTTCAGAATATTCGTCCGGCCCGCAGAACTTACCGATGAATCAGCCGGAGAAGCTGGAGATTATCACTGATAAGGAAAAATATCTGCCGGGTCAAACCGCAACAGTTCTGATACGAAGCCCGATTCCGGGCAGATTCCTGCTAACAATGGAAAATGATAATGTGGTATCTGAGCATCTCGGTGTAATTCAAAATAATACCGCAGAACTTCAGATTCCTCTGACCGAAAACCTGCGAGGTTCGATATTTTTTACTGCTGCTGTTGTACGAGGAGTCGATCCTAATGATGAGAGCTGGCTTCCGCATAGAGCGATGGGTACGAATCAGGTATTAATTGACCATACACAAAATAAAATAGATGTAAAAATTACTGCTCCAAACAGTGCAGAACCTGGCGAAACTATCAAGGTGGCAGTAGAAACAGGCACACCCATCGATTCAAACAAACCTGCATTAGTTCATCTCTGGGCTGTTGATGAGGGAATTCTATTGACAACATCCTATCAGATACCAAAACCATTTGATTTCTTTTTGGGGCCGCGAAGGTTGGGAGTATCGACATCAGATATTTTTATGGATCTGCTGCCGGATTATAAAAGGCCTTCAGATATCACACGTATCGGAGCAGACCAGTACGAGATTGATTCGCTTCGTCGAAATCCTGTGCCTGTCAAATATCGCGAATCTGCTGTCATCTGGCGGCAGGCAATACCTGCGGATAAGGATGGGCGGATTACCGCCGAATTCAAAATGCCTGACATGACAGGGCGATTGCGTTTCATGGTTGTTGTAATAGACCATGATAGATATTCTCATGCAGAACATTCTATGATACTTACCTCACCTCTCATTGCAGAAGCGGCCTGGCCCCGTTTTGTCGCGCCGGAAGATGAATTCGAGGTGCCGGTAAAGCTTTTCAACTCTACTGATGAGTCTCTTAATATACAGGTCAGAACATCTATCACTGGACCTGTCGAAGTCGCTGCTGATAATGCATTGGATAATATTATATTAGAGCCGGGCAGACCCAAAACAGTGCTATTGAAAATAATCGCGAAAAAAATGGGTACAGTTGATGCGGATGTTGTTGTAACTCAAACAAATGCTTCCGGAAAACCTTTAACCGCTCATAATAGTGGAACTTTTAGTGTAAGACCGGCAGCGGCTTTACACAGTGAGGCAAAGTTATATTCTGTCGATGCCGGCGAACAATTAGAGATTGAACCATCTCAATTTTTTATAGCTGGAACCACTTCTATGACGATATCGATAAGTTCCCGCCCGAATGTCCAGCTTGAGCCTGCTCTTCAGGAGCTTATTCATTATCCCTATGGCTGCGTTGAGCAAACAAGCAGCCAGTTATTCTCACTTTTATATGCCAAGGAAATATTAGGGGACAATCGTGCTGATATGGTGGATTCTATGGTTAAAGCCGGTATAGCACGTTTGTGGTCTATGCAGACGCGTTCAGGAGGTCTTGGTTACTGGCCCGGGGATTCCACTGCAAATCTTTGGGGCACAGCTTATGCCGCATCGTGCCTGCTCGAAGCCAAAAACGCCGGATATGAAATTGATTCGCAATTTACTTCTGAACTTGCGAAATACCTCGAAGAACGTCTTAAAACAACCGGCCATGATGAGGTGGATATAAATACAAAAGCATTAATATGCAGAGTGCTTGCTGTTTTTGATAATCCTCCCCTGGGCTGGATGATGCGTCTTTTCGAACAGAAGGAAAAACTTGATCTTGCCGCGACAGCACATCTTGCCTCTGCTTTTAATGCTGACGGCAGAAAAGATAACGCACTGGCTTTATTGCCGGAACAATTGCCTCAGAACTTCGGTCCAACAACCACATCAGGAAGACTGACTTCTTCTATCAGCCAGCAGGCAATATTATTGTCTGTCTTGCTGGAAGTTGATCCGGATAGTCCTCTGGCGGTTGTACTTGCCAGTCGATTAAATGAAGCAAGAATAGATTCACGATGGGGAAGCACACTAAATAATGCTGCGGTAATTGCTGCTCTTTCCAGGTATCAGGTTATGACAAGCGAGGATGACCCGAATTTTTCAGGAGCTGTTGTTTTTGCGGGTGAAAAAGTTGTTCAATTCGAACATAATAATATATTCTCGCATAAATTTGAAGATTTTAACGAGCCTGTGGTTATTTCATCTTCCGGAACGGGAAAAATATATGTAGCCGCGATGACTGAAGGTCTTGCCAGAGAAGGATTGGTTCAGCCTTTTGATAACGGCATCAGCATCGAAAGAAAATGGTTTGACCGGCATGGAAATACAGTCGATATGAACACATTGCGCGTAGGTGATCTTATAAATGTGGAGACTTCGATTATCGCTCTTGCTCAGACATTCGACAATATTGCCATCGTAGATGCTTTAGCTGGCGGGATGGAAGTAGAGAATCCGAGAATGGCTACATCAGCCAATACCGGAAATGTACAATCAGATATGCCTGAACATGTTGAATTTCTTGACGACCGCGTTGTATTATTCTGTTCTGCTGGCAAAAATCGCAAGACTTTCAAATATTCATTGCGTGTTACAACTGCAGGTGCATTTACTGTGCCTCCGATTCAGGCATCATGCATGTATGAACCCGCCGCCGCATCACTGGGTCCGGAAGGTGAAGTGATTATCAAAAACAACCGGTAAGCAAAGGGAAAAAAGCAATTTGCCATGAAATCAAAGATAAAAAAATTGTTTAAACTCATGCTTAAGCTCGCGGCGGTATCAGTTGTTTTGTGTATCGGCGTATTCATTCTGATATGGGAGCTTTTTCCTTTTCCGATTGAGCATCTTGATAAATGGTCTGTCAGCCCTGCAGTGCTTGATGTAAAGGGCAGACCTCTTTTAAGCATTGTTGGTTCCGATGATCAGTGGCGTATCCCTGTCGATATGAATGAAATATCGCCATGGCTGAAACTCGCTACTATCGCTGTTGAAGATGAACGATTTTACAATCATTTCGGAGTTGATTTAATCGCAGTCATGCGAGCAACAATGCAGAATCTTGCATCAGGACGCATTGTCTCCGGCGCAAGCACATTGAATATGCAGTTATGCAGAATGATGGATAATCGCCCTCGTTCATTCAAAGCCAAATTTATTGAGTCATTTCGTGCGATGCAGCTTAACATGCTTTTGGATAAAGATGATATTCTAAAACTTTATCTCAATACAGCTCCGTATGGCGGCAACATAAGAGGAGTGGAAGCTGCTTCGCTTAGATATTTTTGGAGACATACAAAGGATCTCAACCTTGCCCAGGCGGCTTTAATAGCAGGTCTTCCGCAATCACCCGGCAGATACAGGCCGGATCGGAACATGGAAGCGGCGGTCAAAAGACAGCATATAGTCCTGGCTCGAATGCTAAAAGAAAGAATGATTACCAAGTCCCAATTTGAACAGGCAGCTTCAGGCTCAATCGAGATATGTCATCAGCAAACAGTTCAGGAAGCATATCATGCCGCATGGTATGCTCTTAGTCAACGACCTGAAGGGGGTCGAACTACCATAGACCTCGATATACAAAAACATGTTGAACAGCTTGCATATGAGTATCTTGAGCAGTTACCTAAAGACACAGAACTGTCAATAGTAGTAATAGATATTGCTGAATCGGCTATCATTTCTATGGTTGGTTCAGGAAACACCTCCGATATCAGGGATGGACAGGTTAATGGCGCCCTTGCAAAACGAAGCCCCGGCTCGACATTAAAACCATTCATCTATGCAGCGGCTTTCGAAGCAGGGAGGCTGAATAGTGATTCGACAGTATATGATATACCAATTTCGCGTGCAGGCTGGACTCCCGCAAATTTCGATAAGGAGTTTGCCGGTCCGATTAAAGTTTCTGAAGCGCTGCAGCGTTCCCTTAATATACCAGCTATTCTGGCAGCGGAAGAAATCGGATTAGCCCGGTGCTGCGGCACAATACAGTCTGCGGGAATTTCTCTGCCGGCTAATTCACAGAGCAGGGGAGGTCTGGCGATTGCTGTTGGGGGAATTGAAGTAAGTTTGCTTGAGCTTACTAATGCTTATGCAACGCTTGGCAGGGATGGTATTCGAAAGTCACCACGAATATTTACGAATCAATTAACACATGAAAGTATTGCTTTGACCGGGAATGTATGCCGATTGATTAGTGATATTCTGTCATCTCGACAGCGTTGCCCTGCTGGAATGGAAGCTGTCGCATCCGAAGATATCCCGTGGTTTATGTGGAAGACGGGAACGAGTTCAGGCAGAAGAGATGCTTGGGCAGTCGGACACAATCGACGATACGCAATAGGAGTCTGGATAGGGCGTTTTCGTGGTACAGGGCGGGTAGATTACGTAGGAGCGCAGGCTGCTGAACCGCTTCTGGCTGAATTGTTCAGCTTATCTGAGCTTAAAGCCTTGTCTGAGCCGCCGCGAGCAAAACCTGTTCTTGTAAATAATCCGCTGCCGGTTCCGCGTGAGTTGGCCCAGGCTCTTAAAATAACGTCTCCGAGTTCAGGAAATACATTTTTATCCTATAACGGCTCAGTGACAGTTCATGCTTCCGCAAATCGTGAAGAAGGGATTTCATGGTTTCTTAATGGCGGATTAATCGAAAATGAGATGGTTTCCCGGCTGACATTATCTGCCGGAAAATATGAGCTGCTTTGTGTAGATCAGAAGGGGCAGTCATCAAAAATCGACTTTTCAGTATTAAACAGCTTTATTTCTGATTAAATGTCTGATGATAGATAGCCTTATCGCTGAAGAATAAGACTAAGAGCCTCTGACAAAAAGAATCGTGTCGCGGGCATCTTGCCCGCGAAACATTACCATGATGGCAATGCTGCATCTTAAAAATTCATTTTGTGAGAGGCTCTAAATATCAGAAAGCATACCGTTTCCGGTATGCTTATCCGATACACTCTTTATGTTTCTGGCTTGAAATGAGCTCCGCCTTACGGTTTCGGTGCTGCATTTTTGCCTAAACCTACATCTATTACCGCCTGAAACGCCGGTTTGGGCTGCAACTGACCGTCAAACAGGAGTGGATTCTGGCCCCCGCGCCATGTCCTGGTATCACTAATACCCCAGAACGTAACTCTTTTTACTACATCTGCATTCCTATTGAAGATTTCAAATATCTGTTTGTAAACATCAGCCTGCTGCTGGAACACTTTAGCTTGCTCTTCAGGAGTCATAGGAGTGCCGCCTCTGCGGCCGAAGCCCATACCGCCCATACCACCCATACCGCCACCAGCACCTCTGCGAGCGCCAGCACCGCCTGGGGCACCACCTGCCGGTGCACCGCCCGGAGCTGCACCCTCAAAAGCGGCTAATGAGAATCTCGCATTCGATGGCGCCATTGCGCCAGGTCCAGTTGCGGGAGGAGTTGCACCCTCTGTATTACCGCGGCGAGTTCCACGACGATCGCCGCCGCCAGCTCCACCAGCGCCACCGGGATTAAAGGCGCCGCTGTTGGTTCCGGTTGCGGTAACATCCAATTCAGTTACGGCAACTTCCAGTCCAAGCGCTTTATAGTTTAAAATCGCTTTTTCAATATTTTCTATTCTCGTATCAAGATGCCAATGTCCCTGAATACCTACACCTTTAATTGGTGCACCCTCATCGAGAAGTCGCTTAAGCAGCAGCAGTGAGCTTGGGTGCTTGCCTTTGTTATCTGCGGCATGCTGCTCAATATTGTAATCGTTATAATACAGTATTGCTTTGGGATCGGCCTTATGCGCCCATTCGAAGGCCTTGTTCAGGACATCATTTCCAACTAACCGATACCAACTCGAATTCCTGAGATTTTCTGACTGTTCATTGGCAGCATCATTTATTGACTCGTTGACAACATCCCAACCCAAAAGTTTTCCAGCGAAATGCCCGGCAACTGTTTCGATATGCTTTTGTAGCCTCGCCAATCCCTCTTCACGTGTTCCCTGGAAGAAAAATTGCGGTGTCTGTGAATGCCAGCAAAGTGTATGGCCCCAGACCTTTATGCCGTTTTGTTGGCACCATTCGACCAGAGCATCGGGGGTTGTGAACGAAAAGTTGCCCTCCGAAGGCTGGGTGCCCTGGGGTTTCATACAGTTTTCAGGGGTAACGATGTTGTAATTGGCTTTGATATTCGCCAGTTCAGCCTCCGAGTACCTGCCGGGCAGATCACCCGCACAGCCAATGAGGAATTTACCGGTATAGGCGTCCTTAAGCCCTATGGCGGCAGCAGGTGCAGTCGCTGCAGCCGGGGCATTAGCTCCTCTGGCCGCCAATGACAACGCACCGGTTGCATAATATGCTGGAACGGATCCGGCAAATAATTTAATTGCATCACGTCTTGAAATATTCATGGGATTTGTTCTCCTTTCTGGATTTGGCAGGTTTGAGCCTGTATAAGCTGGTAATTCCCATTAACACCCTTTAATAAAATAGTTACACAAATTAATAAAGACATATTACCAAATTTATCTCAATCAGTCAAGAAATCTTGTCTTTATTGAAAATATAAGTAAAAATGTGATTAGCAATCATTATGTCTTATTCGACTGCTTTCCACTTGAACTCAGCGCCGCTTTTGCGTGCTGGAGCCGGACCAATTGCATTTGCTGTAACCGCACCCGGAGAATTTGGTTTTGTCGCCAGATACTGATGGTTTGTCAATGTCATAAGCATTGTGTCTCCACGCATTAAATTGACCCACTGGAACGACTCGGCATCACCCGGCTTTGCTCCGGCAAGGTCCTTGAGAATAACGCTCTCAGGACTTGCCACTGAAACAAAATTGCCGTTATAAGACTTAAAGGCTACGCGGCCCAAACCTAAATCAATGATTTGGAATTTCGCATTCTCCGGAAGGACGAAAATACCATCTATAGAGTGTATCATGTTAATCAATACATTCTCCTGTGTTGCGGCCAGGAAGGTGTTATCTGCACCGCTGGTCAGCGATATAGTCTTGCCTGTAGGAATTTCACGTTCAATACCTCTTGCCCGCGGCTCATCAACTACGTAGTTATCGAAATCAACATAACCGCCCGGTTGGCCGGAAGTATTGTAATGAAACAGTGATGGACGAACTCCCTGGAAAGTACCCTGATAATTGTAACGCATGCGATAGATTTCACCCAATTGTTTGAATTCCTTACCATCTGCGCTCCAGCTAAAGATACCATCGTCAGTATCAAAATTGCAATGAACACGTAACCAGAGTTTTGCAGGAGGAGTATCCGGACTGATTGTTGGCACTGCCGGTGTTGGAGGGGTTCCGCCGCCTCTTCGTGCGCCCATTCCGCCGCCGCGACCACCACGACCACCGCCGCTGCTTGTGTTATCAAGCATTTGAAGTTTTATTCCATCTTCAGATTTTACAACACCAATCCAGGCATAAGGCACATTCAAAAGCGCCAGTCCAGCGGTATCTCCAACAACCATCCCTGATGTATCCAACTCTACGGTCATGATAGATTCCGGACCCGGCGGTCTCTGACACAAACTGTTACGAGCTGCAAAGAAATTATCCGCAGGGAGCGAATGGAGTCTCAGTTTGCCCGGATTTTCAGTGAGTGACCATTTCGTATCATCCGGAACATGATTCCATTGCCAGTCTGTAATAAGC
>JAFGEF010000153.1 GCA_016931715.1 Sedimentisphaerales bacterium | reverse complement strand
TTTAATATTTTCAACAGGTGAATAATTAAGATTAATCTTTTTAAGGTTAGTAAGATTTCGCAGCGGCGTCAAATCAAGTAAATACCTGCCATCGGGATTCATAACACCAATCTTTGCAAGAATCTTTATCAATTCGGGTATTTCTTTTGCTGGAGTATTAATGCTTTCCAGAGTCAATTCCTGCAGATTTGTAAGTTTCTCAAGATACTTTATATCAGAAAGTTGCACATTAAATGTTTTTAGCCCACTTACACCGAAATGAGTAGCATAAGGTATATATGTCCAGGGTTGAAAACTCGTGATCTGTGTAAAATCATCATCTGTTAACTCGTTTGGCTCTTTATTGAGTTGCTCTGTTATCACATGGCGAATTAATGCTTCACTGGCCGGGTCAGGTTTTGGTTCCGGCTGAGATAGACTAAAAAACAACGCTGCGGATATAAATAGCAGGAAAAGAATTGCCGCAATTATATATTTTCGCCTAAGGCACAAGCTTCCGGCAGGTTTCTTTCCACTTTCTATAACTATTTCAGAGGATTCTTCCATAGCTTAATTCCATAATCATTAATTTTAGTCGCCATCAGCTTCAGAAATAGTAATCACAGGGTGCGTGACAACGCACCAATCAATTATAATGAATGATGTGACGTGTCGCACCTTACATTTTTTACGCCCAAACTTCCCGCGTATCGTATTCTTTTATAGATAAATGGAGCAGATATGTCAAATAAAAACACGATTTGGCAAAATTTCCTGTTTTTACTACATTTATCTCTCTTTTAACGCTATAATTTAGAAAGTTATGATTCGGCAGGCAGCAGCAAATGATTTCGACGAGTGGCTTAGAATGCGAAAATTACTTTACCCTGAATATTCGCAGGAGGAGCTTTTGTCGGAAATTAAAAAAATATTCCATGAAAAGACAATTGTCGGGGAATCGGATTATGCAGTGTTCGTTTACGAAAAAGGCAAAGAGACTCTTGGCGGATTCATTGAAACTTCTATAAGGCAAAATGTATCAAAGTGCAAAAGTTCACCGGTCGGTTACATTGAAAGTTTATACGTTGATTCTGACATTCGCCGCAAAGGGATAGCACGTGCCCTTGTGAGTGAATCCGAAAAATGGATTATCGAAAGAAAATGTTCTGAATTTGCTGTCGATACCGACCCCGGAGAAAAAGGGAGCATTGATTTTTATTTATCCTGCAGCTTTGCAGAAATCGAACGCAGTAAAGATGAAATTTTAATGGTTAAGGAAGTAAAAATCTTTACTTGACTTGTTTTTATGCACAAAAGTCTCGCGTATGGATTTCATTTATAAAAAAGATGGTATGAATCGTCAATAAAAAATGTTGAAACAATGGATTCCCGCCTGCGCGAGAATGACAAGTCGTGATGCTGGTTGTTACAAAAAAATCGTAGGGTGCGTTCGATCGCACCAAAAGTTTTCTATTTATTTTTAACGATTTGTGTTAGTTCGGCGATGCGAAGTTCGAGTCTTTTGATTTCACGTTTAATACTGTTTCTGTGCATCATCTGCCATGCAAAGACTTTCATTAAACCGACGCTCAGGTAGAAGCATATAAACAGAGCTGCGAACATAATTTGATATTGGACATTTTCTTCATCGAAGAATTTTACGCCGCAATAGATTGCTCCGGCGATGAATACAAGGCCCCAAATCCAAACTAAAATAGCAACGGAAAGTGTTTTCCTGTCGTAAAAATCTTTCAGCATCGACATTAAACCTTCTTCTTTAGAATTGTCGTAAGAATCATCCATCATTTTTTTTATTTGCTCATCGTTCATCTTGAATCTCCTATCTGGTTGTTTTTTGCCATATAATTTTAAGTTCGTTTCTTGCGTTTGCCAGCCGTGACTTTACGGTTCCTTTCGGAATCTTCAAAGCTGTGCTTATTTCCGAAACATTAAGCTGCTCGAAATAATACAGGTTAAGCACGGCCTGTTTCTTTATGTCCAATTTTCCCAGAAGCTCCCTGATACCGATATCTTTCTGAACTTTTTGTTCTCTATCCTGAATATCATCGAGGCTTATGTATTTTTCTTTTCTGTTTTGTTTAATCCAGTTACAAGCCTTATTGGTTGTTATTCTGTACGCCCACGGTTTAAAATTAGCCGGATCATGCAGCTTTCTTAATCCTTTAATAATACCGAGCCAGCTCTGCTGAGTAACATCCCACGCTGCCTGGTTGTCGGAAGTTAATCGAAAGGCGTATTTCCAAAGACGTTCCTGCCAGCGGCGTACAAGTTTTTCCATCGCTTCTGTGCTGCCGTCCTGGGCATCCATAACTAAAAGCTGGTCTTCGATTTCTGTTGTTTCTTTATTCATGCACTATATCTTATAGTCTCAAATTGGCTTTGAATGGTTCATTTTTTTCAATATTTTTATGTCGAAAGTGAATCTTTATATTATAACAACATAAAAGTCTTTATTTAAGTGTTGAAAAGCAGCTGTGAAACTGGTATTATTCTGAAAATTGAATAATAAAGAAAAATTAGTAAAAACTTAAAAATATAGATTATAACTGCTTCCGGAGAGGTGTCGGAGTGGCTTATCGAGCAGCCTTGGAAAGGCTGTGTAGGGCTTGCCTTACCCCGGGTTCGAATCCCGGCCTCTCCGCCATTTTTATTGATATATGAAAATGGCAGAGATTTTAAGTTATTAAAAAGGCTTAAATTACGGTTTTTGCATGGATTTTTCCTTGCGGTAGCTGTGTTTTTTATATAAATTAAGTAAATAAATAGTTCGTCAATTCTGAGTTTCAGGATTGGCCGATAATTCCGGGCGGTTAGCTCAGTTGGCTAGAGCGCGTGCTCGACACGCACGAGGTCACAGGTTCAAGTCCTGTACCGCCCAGTTCCCAAGTCTTTGAAACCAAAAGGTTTGCGACAAATCATTCCTGTGTCATTAATATTGGTAAAT
>JAFGEF010000152.1 GCA_016931715.1 Sedimentisphaerales bacterium | reverse complement strand
GTGCTTAGACATTTGGACCTTTGCGAGAAAACAGTGCATTGTAAGGATGATGAGCCTGAAAAATGCGCCAAAGAAATATCTTCATACCTCTATGAGACATGGGGTAATAACAAAGTTGGTCTAATCGGTTTAAATCCTGCAATAGCTGAAAGTATAGTTCAATTGTTTGGATCTAATAACGTTAAAATTACGGACATGAATGTGAGTAATATTAACAGCGTAAAATGGGGAGTGTTGATATGGGACGGCAGAAAAATGACTGAACTTTTAATTAAGCAATCCAATGTTGTATTACTTACAGGTACTACGTTAGTAAATGCAACATTCGATCACATTATGAGCTGCATTCATAACTATAGTAAGAAATATTTGATTTATGGCGTAACCGCAGGAGGAATTTGTAAGTTAATGGACTTAAGTAAAATCTGTCCTTACGGTAGAAACCAATAAAGAGTATCAAAACCGCATAGTTTAAGAATTTAAAAAACACCTATTTTTTCAACTGCAACCCAGCCGAGTATGTACGAAGCTCTCTTATGTGGTTGGCAACGTTTTTTTGATCTACCGAGTGAGGCAGTAGGAGCATTGATAGTTTGATTTCTACTTAAGGACATTGCCGACGGGATGCTTGTCCCCCTATGTTAAACCGCAAAGCAACAGATAATTGCATTTGTATATATTCTCGGAACCTTATGATTGACATTAAAACTGGCCAGCCTATAATTCAGAGCATGACAGGTTGATAATTTAGAGTTTAAATAACGCATATTGCATTTAGAATAATTTAGTGAGGTGATCAATGAGAGCAATCCAAGTAGTCGAACCGAGAAAAATTGCTATGCTGGACGATGTCCCAATTCCTGAGCCGGCTGAAGGTGATGTTTTGGTCAAGTGCAGCCATGTTGCTCTTTGTGGAAGTAATATGGGTCCGTACACCGGAACAGGTCTATGGGGAGAAATTAAGTTTCCTAACCCAATCGGCTGGGCCGGACACGAGAATATTGGCACAATTGTCAAATCCCGCTGTAAAGGCTGGGAAGAAGGCACATTGGTATTAGCCCAGCCGGAAGGTTATTACGGCTTCGCAGAGTATATAGTCTGCAGACCTCCGGCCATAGCACGTCTGCCAAAGAACACCCCTGATCCAGGAGCGATGATTGTTGCCCAACCCCTGGCAACTGTGCTTCGAGCATTATCTCAAACAGATGGTGTGATAAACAAAACTTGTGCCGTGATTGGACAGGGTTCGATGGGACTGGTATTTACACACATCCTGCGTCTGATGGGAGCAAGTATGGTCATTGCAACGGATATTCTCGACTGGCGTCTTGAATGGGCTAAACGCTACGGGGCCGACCATGTCATCAATGCTGCAAAGCAGGATACCGTTGAAGTTGTAAAAGAGCTTACCAATTGGGAAATGGTTGATTTTGCTGTCGAAGTTGTGGGTTTCGTAGATTCGCTGAAAACCGCCGCATATCTTCCAAAGCGTAACGGCAGGCTGTTCATTTTCGGAATGCCGCACTATCAAACACAGGAATTTCCATGGTATCATGTCTTCAGGAAAGAGCTTGAGATAAAATTAAGTGTTGGGCCGGAGTGTGGTCCATTTTTCCAGATAGCGGCGGACATGGTACTCGATGATCGCAGCTCATCGCTAACTGATATGGTTACGCCCAGAATGCCATGGGACAAGGCTCCCGAGGCTTTTGAAATGTATGCCGAATACGCGAAAGATACCCTTAAGTTGACGCTTGAGTTTTAACCAGCTTGTAATTCGGTTGCAGTTACACTGCTCGTCACGTATATCATAAGATGTAAACCGAAACGAGTTACACAACCAGTTAACGTCAGATGAACATATAGTGGATTAGTCACAGATTGGCATAAAAAATATCCCTATATTTAGTAACACAGCATTACATCGCCTTTTTTTAATTTGTCTTGAGATACAGATTATAAAAAATAGGGCTTGACAATAAAACGGATTTATTATAGTAATTTAGCGGATACTAAAATATGATTGATAGCAAAGATATAGCACGATTGTTGAAAATCTTATCCATTGAAACAAGGGTAAAGATGCTTAACCTTCTAAAATGTCGGGCTTTGTGCGTCAATGCTTTGGCCGCCCAATTAGCCATAACGCCGGGAGCGGTTTCGCAGCATTTAAGGATAATGCGTGACGCAGGACTGGTTATCGATGAGAAGCATGGCTATTATGTTCACTACCGTCTGAATGAAAAAACTCTTGTCGTGTGGCGAGAGGCAGTAGAAAAACTATTGAATCCTAAATCCGGGATCGAAACAACAAAGAAAGGAAATCCAAAATGTGCTGCTGTAATGAAAAACAAGGCTGTCAAAAACCGGAAAACATGAAAGACAAACCTGAAAAATGCTCAAAAGAGCAAGTCAAAGAATGTCACGGCGATGTCAAAGAACATCCGTGTATTTCAAATGATTGTTGTCGAGATGGAGATTGAGTATGAAGTTTGGAATAATTATTACACAAACAGAACCGGAAACAGTTTTCAATGGTTTGCGGCTTGCTTTTTACAGCCTCCAGCAAGGTGATCAGGTACGTATCTTCCTGTCAGGCAAGGGCGTGGATATCGACAAGATCGAAGATCCTCAGTTCGATGTAAACGGACAGGCGCAGAAAGTCCTCGATGCCGGCGGGGAATTCCTGGCCTGCGGAACTTGTCTGAAACTGCGTAATTACGAGGAATCAGAGATTTGCCCTCTTTCCACATTGAAAGACCATTATGAAGTTATTCGAGATTTGGATAAGGTTATTACAGTTTAGCAAAAAATGACTTTTAAAGAAAGGATCTAATTATGCGGCATTCACATCAAAACTTTCCTTATGAGCCGGGGATGATTGCTCTGTTTATCGCAGGGGCTATTGCAGTTATCATTTTGCTGGTTTGGTTTATCCATCGCAGATCGGCAGCTTCAGATGGCTTGACAGGAAAAGAACGTAAGGAATTGCCATCTGAGCAGAGGGAAATAGTGTCTCTGCTGCGTCAGAATGGCGGACCGATGCTGCAAACTGAATTAGTAGATATAATGCCCTATGATCTTGATGATGCCGTTGAGATACTAAAAGAGATGGGATCCAGAGGTTTAATCCACCGGGAATGGAAATCAGAACAGGGGACCTATGAAATAACTGCTGCTTCATAAGGCATATCTTTGGGAATAAAAATACTGAAAGAAAAGAACAATATGATTGAAGTCGAAGGGCTTGCAAAAACGTTTGATGGAACAATCGCCGTGAATGGAATTTCATTTGAT
>JAFGEF010000151.1 GCA_016931715.1 Sedimentisphaerales bacterium | reverse complement strand
TGCAAAATTAATCTTTTATCATGCCAGACTACTACTCAGAAAGGCGGAAAATTGAGCTTCATGCAAAATCCTCGATGAATCGCACCATTTTAATGCGGTTAAAATAATATTTATTTTGTTGCTATTTAAGAAATTAGAGATAGAATATGTAGCTGTTATAAATATTATTTAGCCGAGAACACAGAGAAATATATAAAAAAATCTTCGTGACCCTTCGTGGGCTTCGTGGTAATATCTTATACGGAATCGGCGAAATTAGCCGAGAGCGTGCGTTCTTCCACTCCATAATTTCTCCGATAAAAAAAGGAAATTAACAAATTACAAATTAATTTAAGGATAATAATAATGGTAAGAACTTTTTACGAACAATATAAGAAGTTGATACCTCTCGTAGGATCCTGGGCTTCTATTATAGCTCTACTTTTAATATTTCGACCTCAAAAGGAACATGTTAATATCTTTTATTGGGGTTTATTAGTTATTTCAATAATATTAGTAATATTTTCGTTTTATTTTGAAGTAAAAAAATGCGGAAGAATTCATGCCATACACGAAAAAGATAAAAAAAAGATAAATGATTATATGTATAATTGGATTGTAAATAGTGGACGTACTGCTATTTTTTCAAGAGATATGTCTTTTGCTTGTACTAACAAAAAAATTAAGAAACTACTTATCAAAAAGGCTAATTCTTGTGAACTTATTGTTTGTGTACCTAAGGAAACGGATTTAACAAAAGAATTAAAAGAGAACCATGCGGAAATATATTACTATTCAGAAAAAGAAAATATAAATCCGCATACACGATTTACTATTGCAAACTATGGTCAAGGGGCAAAGGAACGTGTTGCAGTTGCACATGGGCTAAATGAATTCCATATGATTCATGAATATGATAAAAACGATCCTGTAATATATTTAACAAAAGACTTAATTAATATTGCTATGCATTCATCAAATCCGAAAAAAACAGAATGAAACCAATAAACGAAAAAAAACAAATTCAAATAAGAGAAGAATGGGATAATATATCTAAGATACGATATAATCAAATTATTGATGGTAAAGATATTAGTTATAGATATGTGATTTTACCTTGTGTACTTGATTTGGCAAAAAAATCAAATTTTTCTAAAGTTATAGATATAGGATGCGGCACAGGCGTTCTTACATCTATGCTTGCTAAAAGAAGTAATAAAGTATTAGCAATTGACATTTCACCAAAAAGTATTGAAATTACAAAATCTCACTGTAAAAAACAAAAAAATATTTTATTTAATACGATATCTATCGAAGACTATGCGTTCAAATGCAAATCTCAAACCTTTACATTAGCAATAGCCAATATGACAATAATGACATGTTTAAACTTATTTAGTTTCTTAAAAGCTATAGAAAAATTACTTATAAAAGGTGGAACTTTTATAATGACAGGAATACATCCTTGTTTTTGGCCGCAGTATTGGGGATATGATAAAGCTAAATGGTTTGATTATAAAAAGGAGATTATCATTGAAGCACCTTTTAGAATATCAAAAGATATAACAGAATATAAAACTACCCATATACATAGACCTTTGGATATGTATATAAATATGCTTATTCGATGTGGGTTTATTATTAATAAAATTATTGAGCCTATCCCGAATAATAATATTCAAAAACTTTATCCGAATATTTGGAAATTTCCGAGATTTATTGGCATCAGATGCATAAAAAAATAATAATAGGGTAAGAAGAAAAAAAAATTATAAATGTTACTTTATATTTCTTAGAGGGTATATACTTATATGGCTTTGCATCATTCAGTGATACAAAGACTCGCATTTGTGAAATATATTTTTACAAAAGGGATTGAGCAGTCGATCCTGCCCGAGCCATTCTCTGCAATGTCAATCTTGATGTTCCATGATGCGGTTGAGATATTTCTACAAATATCGTCAGAAAAATTAAATATCGGGAATAAGAAAATGAACTTTCTTGATTACTGGGAGGCACTAAATCAAAAACTTCTACATGAGATACCTCAGAAGGAAGCAATGAGACGCTTAAATACATCTAGAGTCGGTCTAAAGCATAGTGGTACACTTCCCTCCAAATTGGACATAGAAACCTTTGTTGTTTCAGTAAGACTATTCTTCGAGGAAACTACGACACTTATATTCGAAACTGATTTTAATTCAATTTCTTTGATTGAATATGTAGATCCATCTGAATCACGAGACAGACTAAAAATGGCTGAAAAACAACTTCAAGAAACAAAACTTGATGAAGCAATGGCAAATATAGCAGTCTCATTTCGGATTATGCTACAAGACTACCAAAATAGAAAAGCATACTATTATAGAAGATCACCATTTGCACCAATTGAAGATTTGTCTGGAATATCATCGATTCCATTACCTCGTAATTCTTATGAACTTGTACCGATAGCCAAAATTCTTGAAAAGACTATCGCAGGTCTTACAGAAATCCAGAGGGTTGTGAGAATATTAGCTTTGGGTCTTGACTATAGGAAATATTCTAGGTTTGAGATATTTGCTCCGCATGTGTACCAAACTGGAGATCTCAAGTATCACGTGGATTTTCACCATCATCAGGCCGGAATGCCGAAGCTTTGTAAAGAAGACGTTAGATTCTGTATAGATTATGTCATTGAATCAGCGATTAAGTTAAAGGAATTTGACTATTCAGTAGACGTGAAACAAAGGGATTTTTAATATGAGAGGAATTAAAGGTGTACGGTACATTTTCTTGGGATGAATAGATTTTTTAGGAGTTAGAAATGCTCATATATCTTCATAATATTAAGTTCAGATTAATTTTGCTTGCTGGTATTTTAAGCCTAAATTCTGTTATCTACGCTAATGACGGCATTCCGACTTTTAATATCTCAATTCCACGAACTACAATAAACGTCGGAGAGCCATTAGTTGGTCAATTGGAATTTCACTTCAAAGAGCCTCAACTATCGAATAAAAAGGAGATCATTAAGCAAATAAATGCTGAACATGATTTATATTTTTCCATAGAAAAAGAAGATGCCGCAATTTATAAAGGCCGTTACGCATATCGAGTTATACTGGATTTGCAGGATGAAGCGGGTTTAGATTATAAGGGTACTTTTATTATCTGGTACGATGTCTTAGGTAACAAAATCTTTTTTGACAAGCCGGGAGAATATACAGTAAGGGTGGGTCTTGCTAAAGAATTACTTTCCAATCCGGTAAAAATAACGGTAAAATCTGAAAATAAGAAAGCACAGGAAGCCCTGCAAGTTTTAACTGAAAGGGAAGATTATCTTTTTCTATTTGTCGGCCTGGATGAACTTCCTGAAAAAAGAGCCGGGATTTTAGAGCGAGTTAAAAAAGTTCTAAAACAAAGCGAGGGTACGATGCTTGAAAAATGGAGTGCCGCACGTCTGGGTGTCGCATGTTTTAAAGATGTACGATATGGTAAGGAAAAGGAACAGAGTAAAATTGATGAAATTCATGAGTATCTGAATAAGGGAATAGAGTTGCCCGATGATTTTCCAGACCGCGATGAAGTTCTTTATGACCTTGGCAGTATTGAAGCTATGAAAGGTAATAAAATCAGAGCAGAGACTCTATGGGATGAAGTTGTAAAGAAGTATCCTAAGGGACAATTTGCAAGAACAGTTCTTGAAGTTAGAAAGCAACGAGTTATAAAATGAATGAATCAGAGAGAATAATACCGCCGCATGGCGGGTATAGGAAGTTGCGGTCGTTTCAGGCGGCTCAGAATGTTTATGATGCGACTGTAATTTTTTGTGAGAGGTTTGTCGAGAAAAGCTCTCGGACGCGAGACCAGATGGTACAGGCCGCACGGAGCGGCGTGCAGAATATCGCGGAAGGAAGCATGGCGTCTGCTACTTCAAAAAAGACGGAATTGAAATTAACTAATGTTGCTAAGGCAAGTCTTGAAGAGCTGTTACTGGATTATGAAGACTTTCTTCGGCAGAGAGGGCTTGCTTTGTGGGATAAGAATTCGCCGCTTGCGATGAAAGTCAGGAATCAGTATAAATCAGACCCGTCTGACAGGTCAGACTTGTCAGACCCTTATTTTATCAAAACCTCATCTCCTGAAACAGCGGCTAATACTCTTATCTGCCTGATAAATCAGGCAACTTTTCTTCTGCGAAGGCAAATTCAAAAACTTGAAGAATCATTCCTGAACGAGGGCGGTTTTACCGAACGCTTATACAAAGCAAGGATGAACAATCGGAATAAATCATAGCATGCAACGTATAGCGGATAGGGGATAGATAAAAATAGATCTGGATAATTAAAGGGGTACGTTACATTTTCAATAGTAGATGGATTTATGGATTCCCTTCTTCAAGGGAATGACAGAGTCCTTTGCGAGAAAAATTAGTCGATAGTGGTTAGTATTTAGTCGTTAGTGGTTGGTATTTACTATTTGTTTTTTATGTGCATGGGTGGATAAAGCTGCTGGACAGAAGGGTGATTTTCTGATATAATCTTAATTAATAGAAAAAATGGAGGTTATAATATGAAAAGACTCAAAAGGGCTTATAAGAAGAATATAAAACAACGCGGGAGTTTTAAGCATAAAGCGCTCACCGCCGGAGCGGCGGCTGCGATAACTTTCGGAGCCGGAGCGGGAATTCATAAAGTATTTGCAATGACAGAGCCGCTGCCGTACGAGCACAAAAACGCTGTTAGCGGGGATTCTGACGCTGATTTGCTGAGCGATTCCGAGGAATTCGCTATCGGCTATCATCCTTTCAAAGCCGACCAGAACAAAAATGGAATTTCCGACGGTGTCGAGCTGGCTCAGCGAGTTGCGACTGTAATTGACGGTCTGCCGACATATAATCCCAATTCCCTGCCGACTGAGCCGAATGAAATATACAGGATAGCGCTTCTTCAGAAAGGTCTCGAAACGTGTGACATTTGCGGCGAGTATTTAAATATGGGCGGCTACGAAATAGTCAATCCGCGAACAGGTACGACTTTTCCCGATCCGAACGACCCCCTCGATGACCAGTTTCTGCCTGTGCTGGCAATTCATTACATGAGTCACGGCTCTTTCGACTGCCTCGGAGCGGTGCACAAAGGCAGAACAGATATTGCAAGACTGCTGAACGTGCTCGAATTGCAGTTTCCTTATGACTCGAACGACCACCAGTTAGCTTTGGATAAAACTGATACAGATAACGACCTTTTAGCAGACGGCGAGGAATTATCCGCCGGTTTCAATCCCAAAAATCCCGACCAGAACGTCAATCTCATTCCGGACGGCATCGAGTTTGCGCAGCAATGTGCGGCAGTGATAGAATCTCTGCCGGAAGTCGATGCGAATGAGCCTGATGCGACAAATCATATTTATAAAGAAAGCCATATGCTTCGGGGACTTGAGTTTTGCGATACTTGCGGCGAGTCTGTCAACATGGGCTATTGGACGGTAACGAACGCCGGTCTGGGCTTGTCTGTGGAAGTGCCTGAAATAGTTTTGCATTATATGCAGCACGGCTCTTTCAGCTATTCAGGAGACGTGCACGGAAAAGGCAGAATAGACGCCGCTCTTTTGAAGAAGATTCTTGAGATGCCCCGGCGATGCGGCGACCTGGGAACGATATACCTGCCCACGGACGTAAATCAGGACTGCGAAGCCGATAACTTCGATTTGTATGAATATATCGAGATGTGGCTTGAAGAAAGCAATTATAATTCGGAATAACTGAATGAGCGGGCAACTACCAGGCGACTATAAAAAGAAGGAATTATCCGGAATCGAAAGTTCTTTGGCGGCTCTCAAGCAAATCGATTTTGAACTGGCATATCTTGCATTGCTCACGCGCGAAGGCGTCAAGCCTTTAAGCAGATGGGAAAAGCCTCTTGAAGATAAAGAAATGGAGCTGCTTGGGGCGATTGGTTTGCAAACGAAACGAATCGCACGAACAGTCCGGGCTGGTCGGGGAGTAAGCGAAAGCATTTTCAGCCGCTCTCCTGCTTATATTGATTTGTACACAAAACGATTTGAAAACAAGCCCATAGAAAAATCCGTTGAGACGCAGCGATTCGAGGGTTTTCTGTTCGGCTATCCGCCTTGCTGCATCGAGCAGTACATTCTAAAGCCTTATGCGGCAAATAATCTCGCGGAAAAAGACCAGAAAATACTGTTTCACTGGGCATGCAGCGGCTGCAAGATAACTCCCTTTCTGCTGGACTCTTACAGGAAGACAGCCGGATTAATTGAAAATTTATAAAATTATTGAAAACTTTCTGATTTTTTTTACAAAATAAGTGTAACAAATCGAGTATCTTTACGTCTATTAGAAAGAAAGATAATTTTTGAAGAATTGAAGGCATAAGGTTTTTGTTTCCGTTTTGTATCCTCTGCCTCAGGTTTTCTTCATAAGATAATCGATGGAAAGGAATATGAAAAATTGTCTGTCTGAAAACGCATTTGAGTCTCTTCTTCATGGTTCAGCGCCTGCTGAACAAATAACCAAATGGAAGCGTCACCTGCGAGAATGTGATTCCTGCGCCGGACGGTTTATTCGGCTTCAGACAAGCGACAAGAGCAGCCTAAAGCAGGACAACATTGAAACACGCGGCAGGAGCAGCGCAAGTATTCATCAAATGAGCGGGCGGCTGGAACCAAATGTTCAAATAGGTGATTTTGTAATCGAGAAACAACTTGGTTCCGGAGGTATGGGAACAGTTTATCAGGCACGCCAGAAGTCCCTGAACCGCAAGGTGGCATTAAAAGTCATGTCGGCAGGTCTGCTGACTACAGGTGAATCTGTGTCAAGATTTCACAGGGAGGCAAGAGCCGCCGCAAAGCTTCATCATACAAATATCGTGGCAATCTATGCTGAAGGACAGGAAGATCAGACGTGTTACTATGCGATGGAACTGATAGAAGGACAAACTCTCGAACAAATCATCAGCGACATGAGAAACAATCGAAGTGAAATGCCGAAAGCGGTCCTTTCAAGCAGGTATTATGTTTCTGATTCCAAGATAGATTCGATTAATACTTCAGGCGGCTCGTTGGAGAGAAAAACTTCGCCGGTAAAAACAGAATTCTCACACAGATATTTCGATTCGATTGCCTGCATGATTGCGGATGTCGCGGACGCCATCGCCTATGCTCATAAAAACGGTATAATACACCGTGACATTAAACCATCGAATTTAATACTCGGAACAAATGGCCGGATAAGTCTTATGGACTTCGGGCTTGCGCGAATGCTCGAAGAGCCGAGCGTTACTGTCACAGGCGCATTTTTAGGCACGCCGCGATATATGAGCCCGGAGCAGCTCAAAGGAACAAAGCAGGCAGTTGACTATAGAACTGATATTTACTCGCTTGGCGTGACACTCTACGAACTGCTGACACTGGAAACTCCGTTTCCCGGAGATACCCGCGAGCAGGTTGTTACACAAATTCTCATGGAGGAATTAGTCAGGCCCCGAAAAATCGACAATCGAATACCGAAGGACCTGGAAACAATCTGCTGTAAAGCAATGGAAAAAGACCCGCAGCATCGCTACCAGAATGCAGGCCAGATGGCGGAAGATTTACGCCGCTATGTAAATAGATATGCTATTACTGCAAAAAGGGCCGGATATGTCGAGCGTGCTGTTAAATTCGTCCGTCGCCACAAAGTATTATCCGGCCTTGCCGCATGTATAACAATCATGTCTGTCCTTGTCGTTTTCACAGCATGGAAATATTTTACGTCACAGTGGGTGCAAAAAACAGCTATACCAAAAGTCAGACGTCTTGTTGACGATGGTTTGTACCTGGAAGCATTACCAATCGCTCAAAAAGCAAAAAATTTTGCACCGCATGATTTAAGACTCGCTTCTTTGATGTCTGAATTTACAAAACTCGTTTCAATCAGAACTATTCCTTCTGAAGCGGAGATTTATTGTAAACCTTACAACTTACCAAATGAAAAATGGACAAAACTCGGGAAAACTCCGGTTGAAAATGTCAGGCTTACAATAGGGCTTTATCGCTGGCGCATTGTCAAGAAAGGATATACAACTCTTGAATTTCGGGACTGTGCACAAGCTATGAAAAACATTATCCTCGAGAAAGTCAATAAGACTCCGCCTGGTATGATTCGTATCGAAGGCGGCTCTTATTCGCTTGCTCTTACAGGATTGAGCCAGTTCTCGGTTGATATGCCTGATTACTATCTTGATCGTTATGAAGTCACAAACAGGGAATTTCAGGAATTTGTAACCGCCGGAGGTTATCAAAATGAAAAATACTGGAAACAGCCATTTATCAAGAATGGTAAAACAATCTCCTGGTCTGACGTAATGAAGGAATTTTTAGATAGTACAGGCCGGCCCGGTCCCTCAACATGGTCAAATAGTCATTATGCGGAAGGTATGGACAATTATCCTGTCGGCGGCATCTCATGGTATGAAGCAGCCGCCTACGCTGAATTTGCCGGCAAGCTATTGCCGACAATATATCACTGGGCTAATGCTGGTGTCACTCTTGGAAATTATGCAGGCACTATTCTGCCATTCAGCAATTTTGACAGCAATAGTATTGCTCCAGCAGGTCAATATCCGAGCGTTGGCGATTTTGGTACTTACGATATGGCAGGCAATGTAAGGGAGTGGTGCTGGAACGAATCCGACAATAGTTTAAGATATATTTTGGGTGGCGCCTTTAATGACCCGATATATAAATCTTCTGATGGAATCCGATTTGATACTTTCGACCGCTCTGCGGAAAACGGATTTCGCTGCATGAAATTATTGCCAAACAGCACTATCCCTGCAAGTGCTTATGCGCCTGTCATTACCCGGGTAAGAGACTATTCCAAAGAAACACCAATTTCGGAAGAAGAATTCCTTATTTATAAGGAATCGCTTTATTCCTATGATAAAAGTAAGTTAAATCCTGTTATGATAGCCATAGACGATACGCCTGATGAATGGATACATGAGACTATCGGCTTCGATGCGGCGTATGGACACGAACGGATGAATCTGCATCTTTATCTTCCCAAAAATACTGCGCCTCCTTACCAGTTGGTTTTTTATTTCCCGGGAAGCTCGGCTCTTTTCCTTCGTGACTTCGAGGGTAGAGGTCTTCCTGAATTTATAGTCAGGAGCGGCCGGGCTGTTGCTTATCCCATATATAAAGGTACTTATGAACGCAATACGGACTTGCCTACAAATCGGCCGGATATGTCGATGAGATACAGCAATCATGTCATCTGGTGGGCAAAAGATTTAAGCAGATCCATAGATTATTTAGAGCTTCGTGATGATATTCAGCATGATAAAATTGGTTTCTATGGTCTGAGCTGGGGTGCGATTCTCGGAGCTATATTGCCGGCTGTCGAAGAACGAATTAACACGTGTATCCTTATCGGAGCAGGTTTCTATTTCGAAAGGTCTCGTCCCGAAGCAGACCAGATAAACTTTGCACCGCATGTAAAGTGTCCTGTACTCATGCTTAATGGCGAATATGATAATTCTTATCCTGTAAGCACATCACAGAATCCCATGTTTAACTTATTGGGAACACCTGATGAAAACAAAAAACATGTCTTAATCAAGGGTGGACACCTGCCGAAAGAAAGAATCAGCCAGGAAACTCTTAACTGGCTCGACAAATATTTCGGACCGGTCAAGATAAATACAGAGAAATAACCGGAACTATTTAAAATTCACTGATATCTCACTATTTTTTTATTGCGAGCCGTCTGAAAGACAGCGCGGCAATCTGCAATTGTGCGTATTGAGATTGCTTCGTCGCTGCGCTCCTCGCAATGACATGGTAAATGATTTTCTCCCCGTGCAATGTCACATATTTTTTCTTCTTGAAGCCCGTCTTAATTTATGTTATAATTCATTTTCTATTATTTCATAAAATGGGATAAATAAAATGTTACGTGACGATGCAGAATTACCCTTGAACAGCCAGGCACGCGAAGGAAATGAGCGGGACGATGAAAAACTGCTCGAAGCGATTCGCGAGAAAAAGGAAGGTGCGTGGTCGTTGCTTATCGAGCGATACCAGGGCAGGCTTATGAACTTTGCCATATCGAAGCTTCACCAGCGGGCAGACGCCGAAGATGTCATCCAGGACACTTTTGTCTCTTTCATTAAAAGTCTGGAAAAATATCGCGGTGAGGTAAGTCTCGAAACATATTTATTCACAATTCTGCGAAACAAAATAATTGACGAGTACAGAAGCATTAATATCAGATCGATAAGTCTTATTCAGGATGTATTTTGTTCTTCAGAGAATAATGATGTTCCGAACAGTATATCCAGGCTTCCCGCCGCCGGTCCTTCTGAAAGCTGGATTGCATGTGAAAACGAGCAGTATCTGCTTCATCAGGATATACTTGCACAGGCCCTAATCAGACTTTGCAAGGGTTTTAAGCGCACTTCCAAATTTCGCAATCTTAAAATTCTCGAATTGCTTTTGTACTGCGGCGTATCGACTTCGACAGCAGCAGAGCTTGCAAAAATTGAAGAAGTGACTGTCAGGACTTTCAAATATCGCTGCCTTAAACAATTACACCGATATGTCGAGGAACTGAACACCTCGGAAAATTTCCCTTATTCGAACCTTGAAAATCTCATTACAAGTACATGGGAATCTCAGCGTCTTACATGTCCCAAGAGGAGCACAATAGGCGCTTTCCTGCTCGAACAACTCGAACCGGACTGGTTCGACTATATCGATTTTCATCTTACAACTCTCGGATGTCACTTCTGCAGGGCAAATCTGAAAGACCTGAAACAGCAGAAAACCGATGAAGAAAAATTATTCCGCGAAAGAATAATGGCTTCTACTGTGGGTTTTCTTCATAATACAAAAGAATAAAACAGCATTTTTTCAGATTTTCCCGGTTTCTTTTTTGTTTTTTTCATCAGGTATTTTGGCTGCCTGTGTTTATACAGCAGATATTATCGGCTCATTTTTGCAAAACTCTTAATATCAATTTTTCGGGTTTATTACAAAACAGGCAATATATACATTAAGTTGACTTCTTTATATGCCGATAAATTTTTCGTTTGTAAGAAATAGCGCAAGCCCTGATTCTATAATCTTTGTGCCGAAACTTACAACATGAAAAAAAAGAACAGTCATTCAAAAAAGGATTTAATAATGAATGAATTTTTGGAAAAGCCCGCAAAAGTAATAGCAATTAGTAAAAATGAAAACATAATTACTGCCGCAGCGAAAATGAGAGCAGAAAAAATAAGCTGCCTGATAGTAAATGATGAAAATGGCAGACCGGCCGGCTTGCTTACCGAGCGTGATATTGCCAATTGTGTCGCAATTTCTCCGAACAATCTTAAAAATACCACTGTAGGTCAGATAATGACAGACAGGATAGTATCCTGCCCCCCGGATACACCTACAAGCATAGCAAGGGAGATTATGACTTCTCACGGAATTCGACATCTGCCTATTGTGGACGGTGACACTGTCGTGGGAATTTATTCCGCACGAGACCTGATGCAGCAGCAGCTTCTGGAAGACCGGGCAGCAGCGAAGGAAGTTGCGATGCTCTCGGCTTGTCTCAAAAGCATCGACCTGAACGAAGCGGCGGAAATCGTTACGAAAGAAGTTCCGAAAATATTCCAGGCAGGCAAGTGCTCCCTTTGTCTGTTCAAAGACGATGCAAAGATGGAAATTCCGTCATTGTCATGTCTGAATGAGTGCTTGTGTCCTGCAGAAAATCTTTTCTGCATCGCCCCGGTCGATTCTTTCCCGCCGTCAAAAATAATTATCGGCGAGACTTCTGAAGAAGAAAATTTCACCTATGATATTCTGCCGGAACATTGCGTAAAAGCAGGTGCAAAGGGACCGAGACTGGTCATCCCATTGACAATATCCGGGTACAAAGGAAACAGAAACGGCACATCTGCCTCTTCGTTTATGCTTGGCAAAACAAAAAGAGGAAACTTTGTAGATATAAAAGATAAATCTCCGGCACAAAACGACCGGATGGCCGGCTACTTGTGTATGTGCGGGCTGGAAAATAAAAAATATATCAACAGGGAGCTTATCTGCTATAAAGCTAAACTCACGAAGGAAATTCTTACGTCTCATTTGACAAATGCAAGCCTGTACCAGCGCGCAAGATTAACTTCTCTGACTGATGCACTGACAGGAGCAGGCTCAAGAAAACTTCTCGAAGACAGGCTTCAGGCTGAAGCCGCCAGGGCAAAGCGTTACCAGCGTCCATTCTCGGTAGCAATTATCGACCTCGATAACTTCAAGACAATCAACGATGTGCTTGGTCATTCAACTGGCGACGAAGCGCTCAAAAAACTTGCGGCTTGTATGAAACAGCAAAAGAGAACGCCCGACGTGCTGGCAAGATACGGCGGTGATGAATTCGTTATCTTAATGCCGGAAACAAAAGCTGAAGACGCCTTCACTTTAATGGAAAGAATTCGCAGCGAAATTCAGAAACTTCACATCGCGGAAAATATCTCCATGACAGTAAGCTGCGGCATAGCCCAGGGTATGCCCGAAAACAACGACGGCTCGGGAGACGTAATTCGCAGAGCGGACCTGGCGCTTTATGAAGCAAAGAGCAATGGACGAAACTGTGTCAGGCTCTGGAACAAGAACATGTCAAAACTCTTAAATCCGGACGACATCGAAATAGAAAAAATTAAAAAGCTCAAGAGGCGCGTCGCGGGTCTCTCGGAGCAGGCGGAAATTATGTTTATTCAGAGCATATGGGGTTTTGTACAGGCGCTCGAGGCAAAAGACCCGTATGTAAGAAGGCACTCCGAGAACGTAATGTACTACAGTATCGGAATTGCACAGGCGCTGGAACTTACCGGCAAAAAAATCGAAACGATACGGCGAGCAGCAATGATACATGACATCGGAAAAATCGGCGTGCCCGATGCTGTTATTGCCAAGCCGGGAGTACTGACTCAGCGGGAAAAAACCATCATCGAGCAGCATCCGCTTATTGCGGTGCGCATTCTGGAGAAAATGAGCTTTCTCGAAGATGAAGTTGCCATTATACGCGGTCATCATGAAAAGTGGAACGGGCATGGCTATCCGGATGGACTCTCTAAAACTTCTATCCCGATAGGATCACGCATTTTAGCCGTAGCTGATTCACTCGAAGCACTTACTTCCAGCAGGCCTTATCATAAATCGAGAACACTCGATGATGCCGTCGAAATTATCCTTGATGCTTCGGACTATGACTTCGATCCTGATGTTGTAAAAGGTTTGCTATCATGGATTGTAAAAGTCCAGAAACAAACCGGAAAAATAGAAAAGATTACAACCGAAGATTTAATTGAATCGATAAAAAAGCATGAATCCGGTTCGTCGACAGAATCTTCTGAACAAGCTGTCAACAGCGCTATTGGTGTATAAACTTATGCTTTTTGCTTTACCAATAGTTCGTTAATACTGCGGATTCGCTCGTTAAAAGCCGGGTGTGTTGAAAAATAATTGCCGATTTCTATTCGATTTTCAGATGACTTCAGCTCGCTCAAGCGCCTGAGCAGCTTGATTGAAGCATCCGGTTTAAAACCGGCGGCCTCAGCCAGGCGAACGCCAAGCCTGTCCGCCTGAAACTCAAGCTCCTGCGAATACGAGCTTTCAAGATACTGCATCCCGACTTTTTTGACCCAGTTTACAGCCGCGCTGTGGACAGGAGCAGCGCGTGAAGCCGCTGTAACTGCAAAATCTCGCATAATGCGATTTATCGCATGTTTGCAAATTACATGACCCATTTCGTGAGCGATGATAAATGCTGTTTCGTCCCTGTCCCAATTGCACAATTCTATTATCGAGCGTGTTACGAAAATAAATCCGCCCGGCAAAGCGAATGCGTTCGGCTCTGCGCCTGCGACAGCTTCGAAACTGAATGTTCGTGACTCATTTGCTACCCATTCGCCAAGACGAAGACCTGTTTCATTGAGCATTTTTTCGACCTGCGGATCTCTGTCAATATTCGCCTGCAATCGAATTTCGCGTGCAAGGTCTCTGCCGACCTCGTTTTCTATTTGAATTGTTTCCGCTTCCGTCCCGATCATCGAATGCCATATCCACTTCGCCTTGCGAATCCTGGGACCTGCCTTCCTGCCCAAATTGTAAAATAAGCCGCCCATAAAAATAAACTCTAATTCCTCCCTATTGGGAATAGAAAGAGGAAGATTATTACATTTTATCAATAACACGGAATAGAAACGCTATTCCTGTACCTCTTGACTATTGTAATTCAAAGGCATGAAAATTTCGAGATGTTTTTGCAGAACTCAACAAATATTGTTATACAACGAAGAAAAAAAGCAGTATGAAGGCTATACTCTATTCCCTAAACCCTATCCCCTACACCCTAACAATGATGGCATTGGGCTTCGAGTTTGCTCTCCCATTTATGAGAATCGATTTCAGAGAACATGTAGAACTCGCAGCAGAATATCTGACGAATACAACTGAAGATGTTTTTTATAATTCTCATTTCTCAAGCCTTTCTATTAACTTTTTCGTCGAAAATATGATTTTTCGGCCTTTCTACAATTAATAGGCATCCCATAAAAAAAAGGTAACGAAAAAACACAATTAAAAGCGTTTACCGATGTGTGTCTGCTGCACAGGGAAGGCAGGGGGGCTTAAATTGCTATTAACTCAAACTGACCGATTTCGAGTTCAATAAAACTATAAATTCTTATGGTAAACATATATATAACTTGTCATCCTGAGTGAAACGAAGGATCTGGACTGCGAATAT
>JAFGEF010000150.1 GCA_016931715.1 Sedimentisphaerales bacterium | reverse complement strand
AAGCAGGACCTAGTGATCCGGTGGTACAGTGTGGAATGGCCATCGCTCAACAGATAAAAGGTACTCTGGGGATAACAGGCTTATCTCCCCCGAGCGTTCATAGCGGCGGGGAGGTTTGGCACCTCGATGTCGGCCCATCACATCCTGGGGCTGAAGGCGGTCCCAAGGGTCGGGCTGTTCGCCCGTTAAAGTGGTACGCGAGCTGGGTTCAGACCGGCGCGAGCCAGGTCGGTCCCTATCTGCCGTGGGCGTTGGAATCTTGAGGAGATATTTCCCTAGTACGAGAGGATTGGGAAGTACTGACCGCTGGTGTACCGGTTGTCCCGCTAGGGGCATCGCCGGGTAGCTATGTCGGGAAAGGATAACCGCTGAAAGCATCTAAGCGGGAAGCCCACTCCAAGATGATGATTCCGGTCCCTTCGGGGACGAAGAGCCCTGGAAGACTACCAGGTTGATAGGCCGGGTGTGTAAGATATGAAAATATTTTAGCTAACCGGTACTAATGCTCAACTACTTGACCATATCAATCATTGGTTGAACTATTCAGACAAATGACCAAAGACATTAGGTATAATTTACTGAGTCTTTAGTCTTAAGTTTGGTATCTTATTATGTGCTCATATGCGCATCTGCATTTTTCTTTGAAATAAGAATTTAGCACGTACATTGTACGTGATAAAACGAGTTTCCTGGTGAGTATACGTACGGGGAAACGCCTGTTCCCATTCCGAACACAGAAGCTAAGCTCGTACGGCCGATGGTAGTCCTTGCGGGTGAGAGTAGGTTATCGCCAGGAATTTATAAAGGCCGGTTGTCTCAAGCAGCCGGCCTTTTCCTTTTTTAAAAAACTTATATATTAACTGCACTTTTGCAAAACTCTTATATTAGCATCAAAAAAATAATCTTATCTCATTTTTATTCACAGTATAGAAATTTTTAAGATATATGTTAATGTGTACATTATGCAAAACTTTCTAAAAGGACGACTTTTAGCCGTAAGGGTATGCCTGTTGGCAGCGGCTTTGATATTGATTGTCATCGGGATTGCTACAATATATGCTGTCGGTCACCCTGCAGAGCCAAGTCCGGCTAACCGGGTTGGAGATCTGGCGGGGTATTGGAAAAAACAATTTGTTTTTGCAATAGCTGGTCTTATCGGCTTTTTATTTATTAATGCAATAAATTATCGTCGTCTCGGGGAAATGAGCTATTGGATATTCGCCGGAGTTATTGTACTATTAATTCTTTTACTCGTAAGTAAATATGTTGTTGAACTTCCTTTTGCTAAACCGAAACATGATACATTTCGATGGATATCACTAAGCATAGGCGGATTCGAAACTCCTTCGCTGCAGCCTTCTGAATTGTGTAAGCTGGCTTATATAATAGCTTTAGCATGGTATTTAAGGTATAGAAGCAATTACAGGCGTTTTAAGGCTCTCTTAGGACCTTTTGTGCTTACATTTGTTCCAATGGTGCTTATATTGCTCGAACCAGACCTTGGTACTGTAATGCTTATGATGCCGGTATTGTTCACTATGCTTTTGGTTGCCGGCGCCAAGATAAAACATCTTTTGCTTATTATCCTTATGGCTGCTCTGGTAAGCCCTCTGATGTGGTATAAGATGCAAACGTACCAGCGAATACGAATCAGCAGTGTTCTTCTTCAAAGTGAAAGGATTCGTAACGCTGCTGAAAAACATGAATGGTTTGGATATTTGCTTGTCGGAAATAAATTCACAGAGAAAGAATGGAGAACTAACTGGGGGTATCACCTTATACGCTCGAAATATGCAATAGCATCAGGCGGAATAGACAGCGGCAAAGGTTATGGATTTCGCAAGGGACCATTTGTTAAATATGATTTTCTTAGTGAGAGGCATAATGATTTTATTTTTTCTGTAATTGCTCAACAATGGGGTTTTTGGGGCTGTCTTGTATTAATTGGTCTCTATGTTATTGTTTTAGCCTGTGGATTGGAAATCGCATCAAATAACACAGATCCATTTGGAAGATTGATTGCTGTTGGTATCGTTGCTATGTTTGTTGTCGAAATTATCGAAAATATTGGTATGACAATGGGCATAATGCCGATTACAGGATTAACACTGCCATTTGTCAGCTACGGTGGTTCAAGTCTGATGGTAAATATGATGGCAGTGGGTTTGTTGAATAATGTTGGACGATGCAGGCCGTTTAGCCTGGCAAAAAAGACTTAAAGGATAAGTTAAACTTCGTTGTGAAAACTAAACAACAATATCAAACATTTCCAGGGAGCTTCCATATTATTTTATGATAAAGGGATTCAGGCAAATTGCATTATTAACCGCTCTGAGCAGGATTTTTGGGATGCTGCGTGATATGGCTTACAGTCATTTTTTCGGAGCGGCAGGATTTCTTGATGCATGGCTGATTGCATTCAGAATTCCCAATCTCAGCAGGAGGCTTTTCGGCGAAGGAGCAGCTTCTGCTTCATTAATTCCTGTCTATTCTGAGGTTCTTCACAAGGACAAGCAGCAGGCATCTGCTCTTCTTAATACTGTTGTAACAGTTATGTTTATGTTTCTTGCCGCTCTTGTTCTGGTCGGCCAGTTAGGCATGTGGATTTATATGCATTTCTGTTCTAAAACATCTGACTCTGAATTAATAATGACATTGAGCCTGATAATGCTTCCGTATATGTTATTTATTTGCATGGAAGCGATACTGGGCGGTATTTTGAATGTCCACAAGCATTTTGCCATGCCTGCATTGGCGCCGATTGTATTGAATATTTTCATAATCGGGTCAATTACAGCAACAGGATGGCTATGGAAAACAGAAGCCGTAACACAACTTGTCGTAGTTTCTCTCGGAGTACTTGTTGCAGGTTTTGTACAGTTATATATTCAGATTCCGCCTCTTAAAAAAGCCGGAGTTATACTAAATGCTTCATGGCGCGTGAATTCAGAGCCTTATAAAAAGATAATTGTTATGATGCTTCCTATGATACTCGGCCTTGGAGTAACACAATTGAACACTTTATGCGATGATCTTATTGCCTGGTGGTTTTCCGGTTCTGCTGATAAAGGTGAATCTTTCATGCTGTTTGGCAGAGAGATTCTCTATCCGATGTGGAGAGGCTCCGTTTCACACCTTTATTACGCTCAGCGTTTGTACCAGCTTCCTTTTGGAGTTCTGGGTATTTCTCTTGCTACAGCAATATTTCCAGTTATGAGCGCCGATGCGGCAAAGGGTGATTATAACGCGCTTACCAGAACTGTCTCCAAGGGTCTTCGCGGAACAGTCTTTATAGCTCTGCCTGCGACTGCAGGATTAATTATTGTCTCCAAATATTTTATTTCAGCATTTTTCGAACATGGCAAATTCAGCAGCAGTGATACAAACAATGTTTCAACAACTCTGATTTATTATACATTAGGTTTGTGCGGCTACTTTGCTCAGCAGATTCTGGCAAAGGCATTTTACTCAATGCAGGATTCTAAAACACCGGTAAAAAGTGCGGTCATAGCTGTTTTTGCGAATGTTATATTGAACCTCACCCTCATTTGGTTTATTGGCACGGGTGGTCTGGCCGCCTCTACAGCCATCTGTTCATATTTCCAGGTTTTTATACTTATATTTATTTTGCGAAAAAAGTTGAAGTCATCAATATTGGACGGATTAGCGGAAAATATTTTAAAGACGCTCGCAGGGACTTTTATTATGACGATAATTTGTGTGCTGATTCTTTTTGTCATGAAAAATGTACCATCCGGCAGATTGTTCGATGGTTTAAGACTTCTGGCTGTTGTTCCTTCGGCAGTATTAGTGTATATTCTTGTTGCGAAAAAATTGCGAAATGAAATGCTTTCACTCTTTATTAGTCGAAGTAATCGATAAATACCATTTTCAGTGTTATGCCCATATCAGGTAAATATATTTTGACTTTTATCGGTCTTAGTGCTAAAAAAGCATTAACTATGCGAAAGGTTCATAATATAAAATATGGTTTACTATTGGCGGTTTTGTTCTGCTGTTTCTGTCTTGCTTCTGAGAGAAAACAAGCGGGTTCTGCAGCAGAATCTGAACAGGAAGAAGCTTTATATTCATCGTCTATAAGCAGGAAATTTTATGATATTGCTTACGACCTTGCAGACGCAGATAACGCAACTTATATCGAAAATGAACAGGCAATTGTGTTTTTACTCGCCGCAATGAATCTTGATGGTAATAATTCTGATGTTCGCTCTTTATTATTAAAATGTTCATGCAGGTTTCCTGAGAAGCGTTCCCAGCAGTTAAGCTCACAGGGTCGAACCTCTTTCGATTTAGTATATACTCTTCTCAGGCAATATGTGGATGAGAATGCTGATATTGCTGTTGTATCTGATGCTTCTGCATTTCTGCTTAATCGGGCAAGCTCAACTGTTCAGAAGCAGGTATTGCTTGAGCAAATGCTGAAAATGTTTGCAAATAAAAGTCCTTTTTACAAATCAGAACTGGAAACAATGTATGGTTTAATGAAAGTACAGGATAATTCTCTCGAAGAAGCTGAAAAATATTTTCGACAGGCGTATCAAAATAATAAAAACAATAAATTTGCATTCAGCAAGCTTTTTGAACTAAATCCGCAAAAGATTAGTCCGCAGGAATATCTTGAACGTTTGCGTCTGGATTTCCTTGAAAATCCCATAGATATCCGCACGGTTCTTGCTTTCTGCCAGGGACTCGAACGGATGCAGCTTTATGATACAGCCGCGGATGCTTATGAATATTGCTCTGATTTATTTGCTTATCTTCATCCTTCTGAACCTCTTCCTGCTGATATTTTTATTCCCTGGTCGATTAGCTGTTATAATTCTCAGAAGAAGCAGTATAAATGTCTCGAAATAGCAGAAATCGTTCGAAAGACAGGTAAATTCGATATCAGGCTCGAAAGTCTTGCTGGAAGGGCGGCAGGCAAGCTCGGTGAAGATCAGGCAGCTTCAAGGATAATACGGGACGCTGAGAAAAAGGCTCTTGAATTGATTAGTAAAGAATCACCGGATATAATGGAAGCTCACCTTGCATGGTTCTACAATTTTGTTATACCCATGCCTGACAAAGCTGTTGAGTGGTCCAACAGAGCTTTTGCGGCGGACTCGAATTCTCCGGCTGCTGCTTCTTTGCTTGCGTATTCACTTACACAGAAGAAAGAGTTCATAACGGCAAAATCGCTTATTGAACACTTTGGGGCTAATCAAATTTCTGAACTTGCTCTTGCCTGTATTCAACTGGAAGAAGGACAGGCAGCTCAAGGTATAGAAAATCTCAACAAGGCAATTTCACATGACCCGGGTTCGTTTGAAGCTGAACGGGCAAAATCAATTTTAGCTCAAAAAGGCCAAAAATATGTACCGCCTGTTAATCCAGATTATGTTCTGGCAAGCCTGGAAAAGAATTTCGGCGGCAAATTAGTTCCAGTATTTACTCAGCCTGAAAAGAGGTTTTCTATTGTATTTAATATTCGGAACAAGGAATTATCATTTGGGGATGATTTGGACTGCGCAATTTCGATAATAAATAATTCCTCAGAACCTCTTATCATAAGCGATGACAGTATGTTCAAGGGTAATTTAAGAGTTGATGCGATTGTGAGTGGTGATTTGAATAAAAGAATTCCGAATCTTGTATCGAAAAGAATAAAGACAGCCGAAGCTATTGAGCCGGGAAGAAGCAAAATTGTCGGTTTGAAACTAATCACAGGTGAGTTGAGAGAAATGCTTATGACATATCCGCAGGCATCTTTAAAAATAACTTTTGTCCTGCATCTTGACCCTGTGAAATCGAGTGAAGACCGTGTAATCAGCGGTTTACCTTATATGAAACCCGTTTCAGTAAATGTTGTCAGATCTAATATAGTTCTTACCGGTCAGCAAATAAGAAATCTTGTTGATTCAATATCTGCCAGCCAAAGCGGACAAAAAATTCAGTCTGCGCAGCTATTTGTCGGTCTTCTTAAAGAACAGCACGCCTTGTCTGGCCGTACATCTCCATATCATATAGTAGTTACTGATGGAATGAAAACTATGTTGAAATCAGCGCTTATATATGATACCGGATTATTGCGGAATCCGGAAAATGGCGGCTGGGCAGTGAAGGTTTATACTATGGCAGAAATGCTGTCTTTACCGCTGGATTACGAGTTTATTGAAGTTATCTCAGAAAATTTGTATAATGAAAAATGGCCTGTTCGGATGATGGCTGTTTATCTGCTGGCTGAAACACAGGGTGAAAAATTCGAAAAAGCGCTTGAAAATATATCAAAAACTGACAAGAATCAGTTAGTTAGAGATATAGCCGGCGTAGAATTGATGAAAATCCGTTCTTTACAGGTTAAATAGGAATTCTTCCGGTTTCAAACGATTTTGAAAAAAAACATTATTAAAATGAATTTTTTCAAAATAAGTAAAAAAATCTTTAAAAATGAGTTGTAATATATTTATAATCGTGTAACATTCCGGTTTTATTTGACAGAATATCCTCTGTTAAGAAAGAATGTTTATTTTATTGAAAGGATAATGTAAATGCCGGCTAATGTAGATAAGGAAAAATGCACTGGCTGTGAAACTTGTGTGTCTGAATGCCCAAGTGAAGCCATCAGCATGGTTGATGAGAAAGCGGAAGTTGATAGTGAAGCATGTATTGATTGCGGGGTATGCGTTGATGCCTGCCCAGAAGAAGCAATCAGTTTAGAGTAGTTTCAGTGGCCCCATCGTCTAGGCCGGTCCAGGACACCGGGTTTTCAACCCGGCAACAGGGGTTCGAATCCCCTTGGGGCTATTTCATGGTTCTTTTAATTAAAACTTAATACGAAAATACCAGGATTTTAGTGTCCTGATATTATAAACGCAAGCCCCTGTGGATATCTCGCTTTTTCCTCTCCCTCCGCAAACACGGGGGCTTTTTTAATGAAACTACGAATCTTTTAGCACTTGATTTTGAAATTTCTTTGACTCGAAAAAATATTCTTATATAATTCATGCTTTGGGGATGGAGTTCCCCGTATAAACGCCTTACAAGCTGATGACTCCTGCAATTGAATTAACTGTGGGAGTATCTTCATCTTAAAATTCTTCCCCGGGATTCAGAAAAGTATATTTACAAATATTTGTTTAAAACAGAGGAATATTAATGTTGTTTAAATTCATATCTTTAGGTCTTGCGGGTGCGGCAGGAACAATAGCTCGATATTTATTTTCCGGAATTGTTCAGCGGCTTGTTTCAAGCGATTTTCCACTGGGTACCGCGGCGGTTAATATTATTGGCTGTTTTCTGTTCGGATTGCTCTGGGCATCTATGGAAAGCAGGCTTTCAATCAGCGGACAAACGCGTGCAATTGTTTTTATCGGTTTTTTTGGCGCTTTTACTACTTTTTCTTCATATATTTTTGAGACCAGTAAATTATTGGATCAGTCCCAGTGGCTGCTCGCAATGGGAAATATCCTTTTACAGAATATAATAGGGCTGGCTTGTATTCTGGCCGGTCTGGCTATCGGGAAATTAATATAAATATGAGTTTTGCAAAATTGAAGTTAGACATACTTTAAGAAAGAAAAAATTTCCTGTTTTTAATTTTTTCTTTCTTAAACAATGAAGTTAAAGTATTTATTAATGAGCAGTTACAGTGATGCAGCAGATTGTATGAAGAAAATCTTTTAAACTGATTTTCTTCATACAATATATGTCTAACTTCAATTTTGCAGAAGTAATAATATAAATCGAAATGGAGATTCTTATGAAACTTCCTTCTGAAGCTGAACTTTTACGGATATTTATCGGAGAAGCAGATAAATACAATGGCAAGCCCCTTTATGAAGCGATAGTTCATCTTGCAAGAGAAAGAGGCCTGGCAGGAGCTACTGTTGTTCGTGGACTGATGGGTTTTGGCGCTCACAGCAGAATGCACACGGCTAAAATATTACGTCTTTCTGAAGACCTCCCGATTATTATCGAGATTGTCGATGCAACTGAAAAAATAGAAGCCTTGCTGCCCGAACTTGACCAGATGATTAAGGAAGGTTTGGTTACTATTGAGAAAATACGAGTGCTTGCTTACCGGTATGATTCTGAAAGATTATAAAAGTTTAAATTATTTATGTTAAATCTTTTATCGTTTTCCCTATCGTTGGGTGACGTTTAATAGCCGATTGTATCAGCAAACGAACTTTAGTATCGAGATCGTCAATGAATTGCTTCGATACCCTGTCCGGCTTCCATCCCGTTCTGCTTTCTTTTGCCCATCTGAGTGCGAATTTCTTGCATTGTGCTTTATTTATCAAACTTCCATTGCTTGAAGGCATTATCAAACTCTTTTCTGTAAATGTTATTTCAAATCAGCCGGAGCATGCTCCTTGAATCATTTGTTATTTGTAAACGTTTTAAGACAACAAATCAAATCATTTTTCGCATTTCTTTCAGGAGTAAAAAGACAATTCAGGATAATTTTTTAAAATAAATGTTTCAATATAGATGTTAATTCCAAAAACGGTCAATATTATTATAAAGTACCGGTTTTTTTTGACGGGATTGAGCCTGATAATATCGCAGTACAGCTTTTT
>JAFGEF010000149.1 GCA_016931715.1 Sedimentisphaerales bacterium | reverse complement strand
CCATTACACAAATATTATGGAAGCTATGTGGTCGCAAGCTGCTATTGTCAGATATCATGTTCGAGCTAAAGATGATAGCAAAGCAGATGAATCTTACGCGAAGCTTTTAAACACCTTTAAAGACCAGAAAACTTTAGCAAAAGAAGTATTTCAAATAGCTGACATTTATACCGAAGTTGGAAATACTGCTAAAGCGATTGAATTAGCAGAATACACGATAGAAAAATGGCCTGATAGTGAATATAAGCTTGATGCCCAGAAAAGTATAGTAAAAGCACAATTTGGAAACGACGATTATGTTGCTGTGGGAGTTTCGCTAGATAAATTAATTGCAGATTCTAAGGATAATAGCGAATTAGCCAGAATATTATTCGATTTTGGTGATGAATATTACGAAAAAGCTTTTAATAAAGAGATAGAGGAAAGACCACAAAAAACAGTAATCTACATAGATGAGCTTAAACCACCAAACAGCAAGGTAATTAATTATTATTCGTGTGCTCAGACTGTATGGCAAAAGCTTATAGATAGATTTCCAGATTCAGATTTTACAGGCGAAGCAATGTTTATGACTGGAGAGATGAATAGGGCTATAAAGCAGTATGAAAGAGCAATAGAATATTATTCCAATTTTATTGATAAATGGCCAAAGCATGAAATCGCATGGATTGCACAGGACAGGGTCATTTCATTATTTAGGGAAATGAAATTCACAGGGAAAATCTCTGAATTTGAAGGAGATATCTTATTAGTAGCCGCTCAAGAGAAACTTCTTCAGCAATTCCCAGATTGTCCGATAGTTGAAAATATCAAAAAAGACATGTCTGTTAATAAAAAGCGGGCAGCTTTTCATGAATCTTTGAAAAACAAAAAAGTTCGTAATATACGAGGAAAACAGGAACAGGAAGGAGGCTCGAGATGAATAGGATTTTAATTAAAACAGTTATAGTAATAGCTTTGATTTTGAGCACAAACTCTGTATTATATGCCTGTGATGCTGTTGTTATCCAGCTTAATACTTATGAAATAATTGAGGTGGTAGGTTCTTCTACTGAGAATTATGTTTATTTAGAAGCAACTGTAGTGGGAGGTTATGTTAATAGTTGGGGTTTGTGCATAGTGGGTACAGGAGGTTATAGCCCTGCAGATTATGCTATAGTACAGAACGATCCTGGTGGACCGGGTACAGGAAAATATAAATTGAAGATATGGTCTGACGTTCCTTCTGATGGTAGTATCGGAATCACTGGTATTGGTTCATCAAATTCTGATCTCAAAATATGTTATTGTCATATCAGTGAGGTTACTAGTCCATTTTCATTGTATGAAGATAGCAAATGGTATCTAAGTTCAGGACCCATATATATGCCTTTAAATGAATCCGTCGTAATAAGTGCAAACAGTGATCCCGATTTTGGTTCTCCTACTTATTATACATACTTCCCTGAGAACGAACCAACTTGGGATATTACAGACTCTCCGAGCGGTAGCAGTCCCTCTCTAACAGAATCAGCTTCAGGATATTGCTATGGTGGAAGCGAACAGGATATGGTAACTCTCAGCGGCCTCACTGTCTCCGGTACTTACAAGATTGAAGTCGAAGGAGGCACCTCAAGTGAAGATATTGATGTTATTGCTTACAGCAACATTGTAAAAATTCCTCTTGGAAGCAGTGCAAATTTGTCGAAATATATAATTGGGAAAATATATGTACCAACTAAATATGGTGGCACACTAACTTTAACTGGTTCAAATAATATAAAATTATTTTATGTAGATGGTTCTGATTTGAATAGTAATAATGTAACAGAATCACTTCTTGATTATAATATTATAACTCCGGATAGTCCAGGTGTTTATACTATTCCAGGCAGTTATTATGGTTGGTATTATGTGATAATAGATGACGCATCATCAACCGAAATTTCAAACATGTTTACACAAAATGGGCAAGCCACAACAAGGCCATGGAACGGCTGGTATTGGCCAACACTGAATAGTATAAATCCTAACAATTATGATAATGGTGGTCCCTTGGATAAATATGATCAGGCTTGTGGTAATACCGATGCTCAAGCTACAGAAAAAGCAAACCACTATGGTGGAAGTTCAGTTGATGGACATTGTCTTGGATTTTCTATAGCATCTATTTATTTAGAACAACCTTCGACGGCAAGTGAAAATGGAGTTAATTTTACTCAAGATGATATGGAAGCACTCTATATTGAGCTTGCTGACAATACAGGACATACCGCCAATTATGATTATAGTGTAGGTATAATTCCTGCAAATAAACCAACGATATCATCAGAACAATGTGATGCATATTGTGGGCAAGTTCAAAGAGTCCTTCGAGATAATCTTAGAATTTGGCATAGAGCTGTTTCAGGAAATCTCCGTCGTTATGGAAGTGCGCTTGCAGAATCAAATCATGCTGTATGGAAATATATTTCAGTGATGCAAGAGGCACCTGGAGATGACGAAAACAAAATAATGATAGTTACAAGTATTTATACAAATAAGTATGAACCAACCCCACCTGCCGATCCAATTCCAAGTAATAGCACAGATAATAATGTATTATATTATGGTTATGTTCTAGAATATTACGATGGAGAGATTGATGAGGAGTCCGAGGAGCAGAATTGGATAACCATTACTGGTGATACAGAAGGATATACTCCAGAGTCATTGATCATGACTCAGGAAGTAAATTGGTTGTCAGAATACAATGAAGAAGTAACAAAAGAAAATGTAGAGGATATACAAAACTAAAATTAAATTAAGAAGGGATCAATATTATGAAAAAACATATAATAAAACTAATAGTGGTACTATCAATGGCATGTATAAGTCCATATGTGTTTACTGAAGAATCAACATCTTTTGCTCCACAATGGGAAATTGGAGATTCGTGGTCAATCAAAGGTGCTTTATACTCTGATAATAATTTGTATTCAATGAGCGGGGATAATACACCAAAAGAGAATATTAGAAAAGCTTATCCTTTTACCGCAGATTTTAATGTTACTAAAATCATTTCTACGAATGACTTCAAGACTCCATATAGACCCTCAAGTGTAAAAGAACGTGTTAGGTATAACAATATGGAACATCCAGAAGGAGGTTATAAATGTTTTGAAATACAGGTTGCATTTCCTAAAGGGGAGGATGGATCTCAAAGCAAATATATATTATATATCCGAATAGATACTATGAATTTAATTAGAATATTAAATAATTCAGTTAGATCTGATGGAAGTGTTATTGATTTAATAAATGACTATTGTATTGATCCTAATGGGCCTTTATTTACAACCTATGTACGTTCGACAATACCTTTTGACTGGCCGGACTGGCGTAAAAAAGATATAAATGTTAATGGAGAAAGCAAAATTAAAGTCCAGCAAATAAAAGAAATAACCTTTTCAGATAAAGACGGAAAATCTTACGATGGACTTGAAATAACAATGGGTGAAAAAAACAGAGAAAACGATAAATATGTTTCCAGAAGTATTATTAAATGGAAAAAGGGACAACCCTGGTGGTCTGAAATTAAACAATATGATTATAATGGTGAAATATCAAGAGATATTGAAATTGTTATTGAAAAAGAAGATGGAAATAATAAAGTAGGCGAGCATAGTGAAAAAATAGTCAATAAATAAAATAACACTTTTGTCTGTGGTTTGGATTCGAAATTAAAAGAAACTGAGTTTTTTTGAAATATAGTCACAAAAAAAGTAACCTGTTCTAATCGATTTTTTGGTATAAGAGGAGTTGATAGAGTTTGAATTTTTTAAATTCCTCGCCGGTTCTGTTTTCGCTGCAATATTTGGTTTTAAGCTTTTCTATTTTTTTTCGATAGAGCCATTTTATCACTTTAACAGCAGTCGCTTGCCTGCTTTCTGCAAGCCTGACTCCCGCGTTAATAGCAGGCCGTACAACATTTTGAATCACATCATTCATCAGGTCCATATTCGGAGCGGTCTGCCCGGTAATATCAAGCTGCTCAATCAGCTTAAAAGGAGCTTTACCGATTAGCTCGTTGAATTTATACAGCCTGTGCCCGCCGCTGAGTGCGCATTTGCCTTGGACATCTTTTTTAAATATGTCGCAGATGAGCATATAACCGTTTTTGTTCAGGAATTTGTGCGTATTCGATAAAGCTTTTTCGATATCTATGTACTGAAAGCTTTCACAGAACTGAATCATATCATACCGCTTTTCAGTCTGTAATTCTTCGTAGGTAGATTCGTATATATTGCTTCTGTCACCTAACAGTTCCCTGATTTTGCTGTTTAAATAGTTCGATGGTGACAGGCAATCCACCTTGAATCCCTTATCGAGAAGGAGTTTATCAATCTGCCCGGTGCCGCATCCGACATCCAGAATAGTCTTTACACTCTTCGGGATATGTGAAATGACAAGTTTCGCGTATTCATCCTGTGCTATATGCAGATTGGTAATATCAAGCTCGAGGCCTTCTTTCCAGTAGCCATAATGAAGATGATTCATTTTCAGGAAATAATTTCCGCAGAGATAGCCTACTTCCAATCCGATTTCACGCGAGACTTCTTTTTTCGATTTTTTACTCATTCTGAATTTTAAGAAAATACTCTTCCTGTGTTCTTTAAAGAACTACATGCACTATCTTATGAATGTTAAAATTTATGACCTTATACTTTCGGATAATTTCCGAGAAATTCTGTCTTTGGAAGCTTGCCCGTCAGGGGTTTTGCATACTCGATAAAAGCATCAGTAACTCCGTTACCTTCTGCGTTAATGAACTCAGCAGGCATAGGTTTTGTCTTCTCGGCAACGTTTTTCAACTCTGTGCGGAAAAGCTCAACTCCATAATCGTCGCCATTACCGATTCTTTTAATAGCAACCGAGCCATTATCATGCTGCATTGCAAGCTGAACTGCATACCTGCCGCACAATCGTGCCTCATTCACATCTACCGGAGATTGAAAACCGGGGAAACTCCTTTGCAGATAACCGAAAGTGTCCGCGCGAACACGTTTAACTTTCAGTTTTGTTTTTATCTCACCTGCCAGGAAGTCAGCCAGAGCGCCCGTTCCGGATAATTGAATATTGCCATGAGCATCAACTTCCGCCTGCTCTGCCAGTTTTTTTGCCCATGTAACGCCGTTCTCATCAGAGATTCCCTCGCTGACTGCTATGACACAGCGTCCAAGCCTGCTTAAAACATTCTGAACATCATCGGCGAATTTGTCCATAGAGATGCCTCTTTCCGGCATATAAACCAAATGCGGCCCGTCGTCATCACGTGTCTTGCCGAGAGCAGCAGCGGCTGTCAGAAAGCCCGCGTGTCTGCCCATAATTACGTCTATTTTCACACCTGTCAGCGCCCTGTTGTCCAAATCATCACCAATCAAAGCACAGGAAACAAATTTAGCCGCAGTTCCGTAGCCGGGGCAATGGTCTGTTACGAGAAGGTCGTTATCGACTGTTTTTGGAACATGAAACGAGCGAATATCAAATTTCATTTCATCAGCTACCGTATTAAGAATATATGCGGTATTGGCAGAATCATTGCCGCCGATATAGAAAAAGTAGCGGATATTGCGTTTTTTGAAAACTTCCAGAATTTTTGCGCAATATTCAGCATCAGGCTTATCCCTGCTTGTACCTATCGCCGAAGATGGAGACTGCGCTACCGTTTCGAGAGTTTTCTTCGACAGCTTGCTCAAATCGATAAAATCGTCCTTAACCATTCCTGCTACAGCGTGAACTGCACCGTAGATTTTCTCGATTTGGGGATATTTCTTTACTTCTTCGATAACACCGACTAAAGATGCGTTAATAACACCTGTCGGCCCGCCTGATTGCCCTACTACTGCGTTTGCTTTTGGAAAAGTTTCCATTTGTTAAAAAACTCCTATTAACAACCTTTATGTTAAATTTTTAAAATCTATGAGTGAATAATTATATACATAAAATCCCGCTAAACAAGGATATTCTTTGCATGTCTTTGATTTCAGGACGTGTTTTTGGCATACAAACATTTAATACTATTGCCGAACCGCCGCAATAGTGTAAAATTATAACAGGAATCCACTATTGAGGCTTGATTTCTGGATACCTGTTTCTTTCTTTTGCAGGGTAAGTTTATACCTGCCAAAACATTTTATAAATGACCATGAAAATAGGTCGGTTTAAGCAGAAAAGTGTATATCGATAATTTTTGGGAAAAAAACATGAGTAATATTCCCGCAGAAATAAAAGAGCTTGTTGAGCACATGCTTTCTCTGCACAAGAAATTAACAGCGGCTAAAATTTCTGCCGACAAACTTAAAATCAAGCAGCAAATCGCTGACGCAGATAAACAAATCACTGCACTCGTCTATAAACTCTACGACCTGACCGATGAGGAAATCGAACTAATAAAAGATAAATAAGAAACAGCCGCACGAATAAATATGATTGTCTGTGTAAATATTTAACAGAAACTTTATAATTCGGTAACAATCAGCATTTCGAAATCTTCGGTTGTTAATTTATCGTTTCTACTGAAAGCGCCGAGTCTGGCTCCATAAATATCAATGGTTTTGAATTTCAGGCTTTTTAAGAGCCAGTTTATTTCACAAGGGACATAATATCTCTCGTTGCATTTCAGTTCTTTTTTGTTCCCAAAATCATCTTCGAAGGATACAGTATTATGCTCTCGGAAAGTCATCAAATCGAAAGAAAAACCGCCAATTTTAGCGTTAGCGTCTTCTTTTGTATTAGAATCGAAAAAATCCTTAACTGAATGAAACAAAGGAAACAGGCCATTGAGAGTTGTAAATATGAATTTCCCTTTGGGACGCAAAGCATTAGCCGCGTTTTTGAGTATTTGAAAATTCATCTCATCCGTTTCCATCAGTGAAAATCCGCCTTCACATATCATAATAACCAAATCGAATTCACATTTAAAAGTCAGGTTTCTCGCGTCATGTCTCTGTAAATTAACTTTCACATTCTGCTCGGCAGCTTTTTCACGTGCCCTTTTCAAAAGTGATTCCGACTGGTCAATCCCGGTTACTGAATATCCTCTTTTGGCTAATTCGATTGAGTGTCTGCCTGTGCCGCAGCCTATATCAAGTATGCGCGCGGCTTTATTATATTTTATTTCTTTTTCAAAAAAGTCACACTCTCCAATAGTTCCATGCACATACACTTCGTTATCATATTTTAAGCCATAGTTTTCAAATAACTCTTCATACCATTGCTTCATTATATTATTCCTAATAAAATAAATATCCAGACCGCTTTAGAATTTCGGCTTATATCCTTTCAACTCATCATGTTTCTTTTTTATGAATTGTCCGAACTTGCGATCTTTTTTCCTTTTTTCAAAACTGGACATTTCGGAGAACTCGTTTTCTTTTTTCAGTTTAAGGAAATTCTGATATTTTTCCATATCCAGCTCATTATCCTCAATGGCTTTTAAAACAGCACATTTAGGTTCGTGCGTATGTGTACAATCTGCATATTTACATTGTTTGGATAAAACTGTTATCTCCTCAAAGATATTTTCTATGCCGTCGACGGCATCTGCTATCCCAACCTCCCTTGTCCCCGGATTATCAATTACAATTCCGCCGTTTTCCAAAAAATACATCTCTCTTGTTGTAGTTGTATGCCTGCCTCTGCCGCTGTAATCATTTATCTCACTGGTCTTAATCTCGTTTTTCTGCAATAATCTGTTTATCAGCGAAGACTTGCCGACTCCCGAAGAACCAACGAAACAGTATGTCTTGCCCCTTATTATATAATTTACCAGTTCGTTAAGTCCCTGCTCAGTAATTGCGCTGGTCAAAATAATATCAAGAGAATCAAACCTGTTTTTTGTTTGTTCAACTATGAGATTTAATTCATTTTCCTGAACCAGGTCAATTTTGTTTAATAAAATAACCGGCTTAATCCCAGCCTCGTTTGCCAAAACCAAATATCGCTCGAAACGATTAAGATTATAATCTCTATCCAATGATTCTACAATAAAGACAACGTCAATATTGACAGCAATGATCTGCGAATCCTCTTTATCGCTGTATTTTTTCTGAAGTATAGTTTTTCTTGGCAAAATATTTTGAATAACCGCTCTTTCGGCATCAAGTATAGTTATAGCCGCCCAGTCGCCGACGGCAGGAAAATCCGCTCTTGTTTCTGCTTTGAACATTTGCCTTCCTGTAATCTTAGCCAGATATTCGCCGTCAGAACTTCTTACTTTGTATGCTTCCTTATGTTCAGCGATAACCCGAGCCGCTGAATATTTTGTTAATTCCAAAGATTTCCATTGCGAATCAAAAAAATCGTCGTAGCCGAGATCTTCAAGTTTAACTTTTACTATTTCATCAGTCATATCATTTATTTACATCATCATTCAAAATACCTGATTAATTTTCATTTTTTACAGCAATTTTGATAATCTTACCAAGTATTATACCACTGCTTCAAGAAAAAACTGTCTCTACGTCATTTATCCATGAAAAGACGCTTTTTAATATCCTGTCATTTGAAATTGTCACTTTTCACAGACCTTGTTTGCGAGGATGCTTTTTACTCACTGTTTTCAAGAATGTGCTTTTGCAGAATCTTGCGGATTGTCGATTGCTCGACACTCAATATGAGATGCCCACCTTTTTCAAAACGAACTAATCTTGCTCCCTGAATAGTCGAAGCAGCAAACTCGGCATTATGGAATATCTGCAAAGTATCATCTGTTGCATGGAATATCAAAGTCGGAGCTTGTACAGCGGCTATTCTTTCGTTAGGCATTTTAGCCCCGTTATCAAAAGCGGCGCCTTCATATCTGGGTGAAACCGGGTTCATGTAGTCAATAATTTTATTAACGAGTTCTCGCTGCTCCGGAGTTAGACTTACAATAACAGTGTCATTGGCACCCATCAGGTCCATCAACCTGCTCTTAAACAACCTGGAGATAGCCCAGTAAAGCGAGTCATGCTTAAAGATAGCGATCCACATTCCGCCTTTCTTATTAGCCTGCGTTTGGTCTTGTGAGATAGAAGAAGCCGCTCCACAGGAAATGAGCGTCAATGAGGATACTCTTTCAGGATACAATACGGCAAACAACAGAGCCGAAGGTCCCCCCTGTGACAGAGCGACGACCGCAACTTTCTCAACATCAAGTTTGTCAAGCAAATATGCATAAGCTTTTGCCTGGTCGTCCCATGTTGCACCTTCATGGAAGCTCGAGCGCAAATATCCAAAACGAGAAGGTGTAATCCAGTGGAATTGACCACCCAGTACGGCCTGTACGATAAGTTCGCCCTGATCGTAACCTCCCCCACTTCCGTGTATTACAAGTACCGGCGGCCCGGATCCGCCTTCAGAATATTCTATATCACCATAGGGTGAAGATATTACTGTGCTTTTTCCACGAATCCTTTTATATGCTCGATGTATATCCCAGAAATACGCGGCTGAAACTAAAACTACCGCAGCGATTAATACTATCATAATCCGGCACAGAATCTTTTTGAACAGCTTCATGATGTTATTACTCATAAAAATCTTCGATTCTGTATAATAAAACGGCTGGATTAAGAATCCAGCCGTCTCTTATTGATTTCTATTTGACAGAGGATACATCTATCCTGAACAATTGCCTCTGCGAGATATTGTCCTTGCCGGCTAAGTGTATTTCTATCCTGTTGGGAACAGAAACATCTTTACCCTTCACTTTCTTGTAGTCATAACCGCAAACAAGGAAAGATGCATTGTCGCCGCCGCAAGTCATCAGAATCATATCAACCAGTGAACCTGCCCTGTTCTGATAAAAAACAGTATTGTTCACAGAGGCAGATGAAACACTTCCACCCGCCGGATTCATAGTTATAGGATAACACCATCGTCCCTGGATATTGACATCGGTCGTATCGCGGGTATAAACCATCGATTTATCCAGAAATTTCGTCGGCGCTGTTACCAGGTTCAAAATCGCTTCGGCAAAACAGCCGCTGTCAATTTGATTATTAAAGTTCCTGAGCTGCCCTGTTCCTTCAAGAATATCAAATTTACCCTTCGAAAGCTGCCATTTATAACTGTCCTTCGATTCCTTTCCTGAAACAACGACAGAATTCGACCATGGATAGATTTCGTACCTCTGCTCTGTCAGGTAATAACCTGCATCCTTATTATAAAAAGTCACGATACAGTCAAGCCGAAGCTGTCTTACTTTGCCCCACGCTTCCAGTCCGCCTGTTTGTTCGAGCGCCTGTGAAGCGAATTCGGAAGGTAATGCCAGCATTTCAGCCAAAGGCTCCTTCGCCAGACCGACATCATCCTGTTTTACAGACTTTTCACACCCTGTAAGTACAATGAACATCATTAATGTACAAACTATTTTTATACACTTATTATTCATTTTCCTCGAACCTCCAAAATCATTTTTCTTCACATTTCAGTTGTGAGAGCTGCTCCATTAACATAAATCTTCTTGCGGCATCATTTTTCGCCAGTTTCATCAGCTTAGCTGCTACTTCAGGCTTTGACTGCTTCAGTGAACGGTATCTGTTTTCGCCGTAAGCATATTCCTCGAAGTCACCTGTCGGCTCCTTGGAATCAAGCTGCAGAGGATTCTTGCCCTGGTCCAGCAGTCTCGGGTCGAACCTGTATAATGGCCAGTGACCACATGCGACAGCCTTCTTTTGTTCATTGTAACCATAAGTCATATCGAAACCATGAGCGATGCAGTGAGCGTACGCGATAATCAATGATGGTCCCGGATAAGCTTCAGCTTCCACAAAAGCCTTCACTGTCTGATTCGTATTAGCGCCCATTGCGACTTTTGCCACGTAAATATTTCCATAAGTCATTGCAAGCAAACCCATGTCTTTCTTCGGTCCCGGTTTGCCTCCTGCCGCGAATTTCGCAACAGCAGCTCTCGGTGTAGATTTCGACATTTGTCCGCCTGTATTCGAATATACTTCTGTATCGAGAACAAGTACGTTAATGTTTGCACCGCTTGCAAGGACGTGGTCGAGTCCGCCGTAACCAATATCATAAGCCCAGCCGTCGCCGCCCATTGCCCAGACTGATTTACGAACAAGATAATCCGCCAATTCAAGCAGGTATTTACATTCGGTGCAATTGCTCTTCCGGCATTGTTTTTTTAGTTCAGCAACATCAGTTCTCTGCTGCTCGATAGCTTCATTCTCCGGAATATCAGCTAAAGCAGCTACCCGGATTTTATCAGCCAGCGCCTTATCAACACAATCCTGTTCTGCGACTTTTTCCAGAAGAGTCAAAGCTCTTTCCTTGAATTTATCGACTGTCAAACGCATACCAAGCGAAAACTCGGCTGCATCCTCGAACAAACTGTTACTCCATGTGGGACCTCTTCCATCGTCACGTTTCGTATAAGGTGTAGTCGGGAGATTTCCGCCATAAATCGACGAGCATCCTGTTGCGTTACCAACATAAAGCCTGTCACCAAACAGTTGCGAGAGCAGCTTGACATAAGGCGTTTCGCCGCAGCCGGCACAGGCGCCTGAGTATTCAAATAACGGCGGAATCATCTGACTGCCCTTAACAGATGCTGCCTTAAAGAGCTTCGGATCCGTATTTGGAATCGACAGGAAGTAATCGTAATTTTCACGTTCATGGTCTCTCAAAGGTTCCTGAAGTGACATATTTATCGCTTTGCGTCCGGTAGGCTGTTTATCGGCGCCCTTTTCCTGCGCCGGACATGCCTGTACGCATGCGCCGCAGCCGGTGCAGTCTTCCGGAGCTACCTGTACAGTGAACTTCATACCAGTAAAATCTTTGCCCTTGGCATCCGCACTCTTGAATGTCTTCGGTGCGCTCTCTGCATATTTCGGATCAAACGCTTTGATTCGTATCGTACCATGCGGGCATACAAATGAACATGTGCCGCACTGGATGCAAACTTCAGGTTCCCAGACAGGGATATTTACTGCGATGTTGCGTTTCTCGTATTTTGTTGTTCCTGTCGGGAATTTACCATCATCAGGCATTTTGCTGACAGGCAATTTTTCGCCATGGAAAGCCATAAGCTCTGCAGTAACCTCTTTTACGAACTCAGGTGCATCATCCGGCACCATCTGTCGCATCTTAATTTTACTGGTTGCCTTTGCAGGGACTTCGACCTGGTAGATTTTGTCAAGAGCCGCATCCACAGCAGCGTTGTTCATATCGACAATTTTCTGTCCTTTTTTGCCGTATGTTTTCTTGTTCGCATTCTTAATGGCATTAACCGCTGTTTCGATTTCGATAACATTGCTGATTTTGAAAAATGCGGTCTGCATAATTACGTTGATTCTTGCTCCCAGGCCAAGCTCCTGAGCAATATCAATCGCATCGATAACATAGAATTTCATCTTCTTGTCGATAATCTGTTTTTGAACCATCTGGGGCAGTGTATCCCAAACTTCATCATGTTTATGCATACTGGTTAAAAGGAAAGTCGCTCCCTTTTTAGCCGGGCTCAGCATATCAAATTGTTCGAGAAAGGCTGGATTATGACAAGCTATAAAATCTGCTTTGTTCACAAGATAAGGTCTTCTTATTTCTTTTTTGCCGAATCTAAGGTGCGAGACAGTTACAGCTCCGGCTTTCTTGGAATCATAAACAAAATAAGCCTGAGCAAAATTGTCTGTATTTTCACCAATTATTTTGATTGAGTTCCTGTTGGCGCCTACAGTTCCATCAGAGCCGAGACCATAAAACAATCCTGAGTAAAATCCCTCGTCTGAAACATCGAACGATTCGTCAACTTCAAGACTCGTATTAGTAACATCTTCGATAATTCCTACTGTAAACTCATATTTCGGTTTCTTCTCATCGAGGTTGTCGAATACAGCTTTGACCATTGCCGGAGTGAAATCCTTAGAGCCGAGTCCATAGCGGCCGCCTACAATCAGCGGGTAACCATCAAATGGCGACTCACCTTTACCCATAGCTTCACCAACCGCTGTCCTGATATTCATATATAAAGGTTCGCCGATAGAGCCTGGCTCTTTGGTTCTGTCTAATACAGCTATTTTCTTTACAGTTTTCGGGAGAGCCGCGATGAATGCTTCCGTGTCGAACGGCAGGAATAATCTCACTTTTACAACACCGACTTTCTCGCCTTTACTTCTAAGATATTCCACTGTCTCATGTGCAGTATCCGCAGCCGAACCCATAATGACAATAACTTTCTCCGCATCAGGTGCGCCGACATAATCAAATAAATGATATTGCCTGCCGACTATCTTTGCAAACTTGTCCATGGTTTCCTGCACAATTTTAGGAACAGCAAGATAGTATTTATTTACTGTCTCTCTTCCCTGGAAATACACATCAGGATTTTGCGCGGTACCACTCATCATCGGTCTATCGGGGGATAAGCAGCGAGCCTTATGACGTGCTACCATTTCGTCATCTATCAGCGCTTTCATATCTTCCATTGTTAATTCTTCGACTTTCTGCTCTTCATGGCTCGTACGGAAACCATCAAAGAAATGCAGGATAGGCAAGCTCGAAGCTAATGCGGCCTGCTGAGAAATAAGAGCCATATCCATAACTTCCTGTACATTATTGGAAGCAATCTGCAAAAAGCCCGTTTCCCTGCATGTCATAACGTCCGAATGGTCGCCGAAAATCGACAAAGCCTGACAGGCAATTGAACGTGCAGTAATATGAAACACTGTAGGTAATAATTCGCCCGCTATTTTATACATTGTCGGAATCATCAGTAAAAGACCCTGTGATGCCGTAAATGTTGTTGTTAATGCACCAGCCGCAAGAGCGCCATGTACTGCCGCCGCCGCTCCGCCTTCGGATTGCATCTCGGTAACAGATGGTACTGTTCCCCAGATATTTTTCTCACCATTTGCGGTCTTTGCGTCCGCAATCTCTCCCATGCCTGAACTGGGAGTTATCGGATATATCGCGATAACCTCGTTTGTGGCATGAGCCACGTATGATGCCGCACTATTGCCGTCAATTGTTACTATTCTGCGTTTCATATATTCTCCATTTCTATAACATCAATGAGTTCTGCAAAATTGAAGTTAGACATATATTGTATGAAGAAAATCGGTTTAAAAGATTTTCTTCATACAATCTGCTGCATTG
>JAFGEF010000148.1 GCA_016931715.1 Sedimentisphaerales bacterium | reverse complement strand
GGTCTTATTACAGCCATTGACGATTTTTCTATAGCTGATTCCGGTGTTGAAAGCAGTTCCATATTCGGCGGCTCGATGGACCAGAACTATGGCCCCTATTTTACCACTCGGTGTAAGAATGTTAAGCAGAACATGGATGTTGTGGACAGCAACCGCGGAAAGATGTACCTAAGTGGTCAGCATTGTCCCTTTAACTGGGATACCATAACCCTGGCGATAAATCTTATTGCTGAAAAAATTAGAATAGATCCCTTAGAAATTGCCAGACTAAACCTTCATGGTCCCGAATCACAGACAGACCCGAATCCTGTACCCAGTTTTGAGGCCTGTATCAAAGCTGCCAAAGAAAAGTTGAACTGGAAATGGCACAATACAGGGGAAAATAAACTGCCCGACGGCAGGATGCACGGATCAAGCATCAGGTACCAGCAGTCCCCCAGACACTCGGGAATGACTTTTAACTGCAAGCTCGAACTGAGAAACGGGCAGGTTCATATGGATTCAAAGGGACCGGTTGTCGGTAACTATATCATGGAAGCAAACATGATGGTCGTGGCTGAAGAACTTGGTCTTAATTACGAGGATATCAGGTTTAAACTGGATCACCATGAAATCTTTAAGCCCTGGGGCGGAGGCAGTGACGGAACGACTGCTTCAGGCTGGGTGTTGAAAGAATGCGCGAATATATTAAAAAAGAGGATTCTTGAAGCAGCCGTTGAGGAAGCAATTAATCCACCGATACAGGGTGGATTTGGTCCTCCGGGTCCACCACCGCCGCCTAATCCTTTCAAGGGAGCAAACCCAGAAGACCTGGATATGCAGGATGGAAAGGTTGTATTCAAGAATGATCCCAAAAAAGGTCTTCCCCTTGCACAGGCTGTTAAAGCCAATCTGTTCGCAACATACTCGGGGAGACCCCCTCTTGCCCTGTGGAACGATTTCGGGCATAAACTGGATACCATGAATATTGCAATGTGCGAGGTTGCGGTTGATACGGAAACCGGAGAAGTTGAAATCATAAGGTTTGCTGTTGCTGCCGACGTTGGTAAGATTATGCGTCTGACATCACTTGAAAGCCAGATAGACCAGGTAATGTTCTTCAGTGAAGGCTGCCAGTTATATGAGGATTTTATATTCGATCAAGAAACCGGAGTAAGGTTGAATACAAATATGATCGAGTATAAAAAACCTACTATTTTGGACCGATCACCTGTTGACAAGGTTCTTCTGGAAACACGTGCAGGAAACGCATGCTACGGAGCAAACGGTATAAGTCATTCACTGGCAAACACTCATCTTGTCATTGCCGCGATATATAATGCTATCGGTAAATGGATTGATCCGCCGGCCACACCGGACAAGGTATTAAAGGCTCTGGGTAAAGCATAAGTATCAAACAATGCAGAAATATATAACAAAATGGATTGATTACACTTTACCGACCGGCCAGGATTTTTCAGTAGGTATCTGCGGATACAGCGGCAAGGTACGCCATCTATACTTGGGAAATGATCCTATTCGAAGGATGATTGCACAGCATGTCTATGCAGAAGAAGGATACTGCCAGAATGGTGATCATTGTCTGGCCCTTGATTGTCCGTTAAACAGGGCAGAATCGGAACATCTTCTCCATATGCTTGACATGAATGAAGATGAACCCATGGATGAAGAAGCAGCTGAACAATGGGGGACACAAAGTACTCTGCAGGGTTTTCTTTTATTCGCTCGGCAAATAACCGAATCGCTGCCGGATGACCTTAAAAAACCTCAGCCCCCCGTAGATGAGGAATGAGTTACCTTAAAACAACATGGAAAAAGTCACAGACTGGATAGCACTGTGGAAAGAGCTTGTCGAAAAACAGAGGCCATTCTGTAACCGAAAAAATCTGTCTGAAGGTAATAAAGATAAATGGAAAGACTGGGCAAAGGGATTTTATGCTCGTGTCAGGCAGAGATGGTCAAAACCCGATCCTCAGAGGGATTTTATTATTTCCATGATCTCTTCGGTCAAGAATGCCACGGTTCTTGATATCGGCGCAGGGACTGGGGCATGGGCTGTTCTTTTATCAAAATCAGCAGGAAAAGTAACTGCGATTGAACCTTCTGCTGAAATGAGGCAATTATTAAGAGAAAATCTTGAAAATGAAGGTATAGACAATGTCGAAATACTTGACGAAATCTGGCCTGTGTCAAGCATAAAACCGCATGACTTTTCTTTGACTTCGCACTCTGTTTACGGTTGTGAAGATCTGCGGGATTTTATAAATGCCATGACCGAGACGACAAGACATACCTGTTTTATGCTGCTGCGGGCTACTGATCATAACGGTATTATGGCAAGGGCAGCCAACAGGATATGGGGGCAGCCTTATGACAGCCCCAATTTTCAGGTGGCTTACAATGCAATGCTCCAGATGGGCATGTTCCCTAATGTACTCATGGAAGAAAAAGGTATGTGGCCCGGATGGACAAATAAGAATTATGAAGAAGCAATTGAACGGATCTGTTCAAGGTTTTCAGTAGAGAAAGATTCGGATAATTACTTATATCTGAAAACTTTGTTGAATGAACATCTCATGGAAATAGACGGAAAAGTTCAATGGCCCTCGGAAGTAAGGACAGGACTTGTTTACTGGAATACTAATATTATACAGAACTAATTATTATGTGTATTAAGCCGCTGTGGAAACAAAAGTTTGATGTACTGAAAGACTATATCAAGTCGAACTCTGAAATCTATATAGATATGCGCGAAATTTCCATACCCGAGAACCTGCGTGATAAATTTTATCAATATTTCGATGATATCAGGAATACCTTTGTAGAGGATTTTTTTGCTTCATTGCCTATAGAGGTAGATACTCTTTGCACGAACTACAACCAGGCTGAAAAAGAGCTAATTGACTGCCTTAAACTGGATCGTGTTGAATTACCTATAGATCTCATGAGTTTTCTTCACAATCCAAGAGAGGGCATGGTACGCTGGATTTATAATAGATTATTCGAAGTTATACAGGAGAAAATAGCATTAGAAGATTTTGAACATATGGCGGAAAATGATATCTTTTCAACAACTGCAGAAATGTACCGTCTGGGGTATGAAGCATGGGCAGTTTTTACCTTTATTACTTCACTTGAACCTGATGAAGCCTACTTTGTTGAACTCGATAAAGAAGATAATCCTATTGTAGGAGAGCTTAAAGAAGTCGCTTTTGGACGTCAGTTTCATCATAACACAAAACGCTTGCCTGAATTTATAATTCATTCTAAAAAACTTGACAGCTATGTTGCTGTAAAAATGCCGGTAGCAAGGGAAGTAGATACCTATTACCCTGAATATAAAATCTCTAAAAAAATAATAAAAAAACTTACCGGCGACACTTCATCTGTACTGGAATCAAGAATTATGTTCGTTTCCATGCTTAAAAATCTGGAAAAAATCCCTGTTTATATTGATATACTTGAGCGGCAGATTCAAAACCCGGATTTAATAATCGAGTTTCTGGCAGAAGAAGAACTGGCTGATAAATACAAAATCTCTCAGGTTCAAAGCAGAACAGGTTTTATGAAACCAAAACTTGGCAGTACAATTGTGGTGATGAATCCCGGTGAAAAACCGGTTTCTGAATCATCAATTGAAGGCATTGATATATTTTTAGTAGGATTTGATAAGGAAAAATTTGAGCCGGTCATTGACAAATTATTGGTCGGAAAAGACGGTTAGTGTCATGTATCTATTATAATTATGGTTTTAATTTGACATATATGTGCCAAATATCTATACTTGGTCAAGTATGAAGTAACGTTTTATCAACTCAATAGTAGGAGATATTACTATGACGGATGAGAGAAGTAACTTTAACCGCAGGAGCTTTCTTAAGAATGCGAAAGTCATCATCGGTGGAGGTGCAATCGGGGCAGCCGGAATAGCAATTAGGCCTGAAATGGCTCAGGCCGCAGAAGCTGTTAAATCTTTGCCAAAAACCGTTGCACAGTTCCGTTGTCCCGTTTGTAACAAGGATTTCAGCAACTTTGCAGAATTAAAAAATCATTTTAAAACGGAGCACCCTGAACATGTAGAGCCTGTTACAACAAAGCTAAACATAAATGGAGAGGAATGCGAAGTTCTTATTGAGCCTCACTGGACGCTTCAGCGTACTCTCCAGTTCAAACTTGGTCTTACCGGTGCAAAGCAAATGTGCGACAGGGGTGCGTGCGGATCATGTACAGTAATTATGGACGGCAGGGCGATCCTTTCCTGCATGACACTTGCAGTGGAATGCGAAGGCAAGTCCATTCAGACAATTGAAGGCATTGCTGCTGATCCCAAATGGAGGCCGCTTATCGATTCATATTGTAAATGGGACGCTATGCAGTGCGGTTATTGCACGCCGGGGTTCCTGGTGTCTGCTAAGGCCCTCCTTGATAAAAAAGCCAATCCTACAGAAGATGACTGTAAACAGGCACTCGCAGGTAATATATGCAGTTGCGGCACCTATCCTCGCCATCCTACAGCGATAATGGAAGCTGCACCGATAATAGCGAAAGGAGGTAATTAATATGGCAGAGTTAGACAGAGACAGAGATCCTAATTATGTAGACAGAGATAGAAAGGAATTCAAAGTAGTCGGAAAGCCAAACCTTCCTGGTAAACTGTCATGGGCAGTAGCAACAGGTGTAGCAAAATTCGGAATAGACTATGTCGCTCCCAATATGCTTGAAGCAAAATTCATGCGAAGTCCCTATGCCCATGCAAAGATAAAAAGTTACAATAAAGAAAAAGCCATGGCTATACCCGGCGTTGTAGATATTATCGCATATGATGATCCGGATATACAAAACATTCAAGTCAGCGGTGGTATGAGCGGACCAAGACATCCGTTTGTTACCAATGAAGCCCATGAAGAAAATGGGATAATTGGATTCATAGCCGTCGCAGAAAACGCTGATATTTGCGATGAAGCCTTT
>JAFGEF010000147.1 GCA_016931715.1 Sedimentisphaerales bacterium | reverse complement strand
GTTACAGCAATGCAGCAGATTGTATGAAGAAAATCTTTTAAACCGATTTTCTTCATACAATATATGCCTAACTTCAATTTTGCAGAACTCATTAAAAATAAGATTAGGAAAGGAGTTTTCAATATGATAATACCAAATGATGCAAAAGAACTTATGGATCAGAAAAAAGTTATAGCTCTGGCTACAGCTTCCAAAGAAGCAATTCCAAACGTTGTTTATATGCTGCAATACTGGTGGTATCATACTGATATCCTCGTTATCGGGGACGTTTTTATGAATACCTCAAGGAAAAACGTTCAGGAAAATGGGTATGCTTCGTTCTGCGTATGGGACGAAGAAACTGATAAATCTTATAAATTCACAGGAACAGCAAAATATGAAACAACAGGCCAGGCTTATGAATTTGCCAACGAAAACCTTCACAAAAAGAAACCAGATAAAAATTTCAAGGGTGTAGTTGTTATCAAAGTCACTCATCTATATGATGCCTGTCGCAGTCAAAATGCAGGTAAGCTGATTGCTTTTGAATGAATAATTTGATCAGATAAATAATAAAGTTTAAGACTATTCAAAACTGATAAAATCTAATTTAAAGGAGTATTAAAATGAAACAACTATCAAAATTACAGAAGCAAAGGATTGTATTGTTTATTTGTATTGTACTTGTATCAAAATTTGTATATGCTGCACCTCCATTGCCGGTTCACAACGTTGAAGGCAATAGCGGTGTGTTCATAACTGGTACGGCGTATTTAGCAAATCCCGCAGACGGAAACAGCATATTCGGATTGCCCAGTGTATCAGCCAGTTTCACCGCCATTGGAGAGAAGGATTTCCAATCCCTTGCTATTACTGAAAATATTTGGGGCAATGTTGAACTTGGTTATGCTGCAGAAAGAATCGGTCTTGGAGACTGGCCGGCAGATGTACAAGCCGTTGCTGGTATTCATGTTGATAATCATGTTTTAATGCATAATTTTAACACAAGATATATGATTATCAAAGAAGGCGGTTACGATAAAAAATGGATGCCGGCTGTAACTTTGGGAAGTCACTTCAAATGGAACGACGGACTCAATGACATAGGTAAACAGGCAAGTGGTCTTTGTGATGCTCTCGGCGCCGACCATGATTCCGGTGTCGAGTTCACTGCCGTAGCAAGTAAAACAATAACGAGCTGGCTTCCAAAACCTCTTATAGTATCAGCGGGTCTTAGAAATGGCGATGGAATTCATACAGGTCTGCTCGGATTTGCGGGTGAAAGAAGAACGACTTTTGAAGGAAGTTTGATATATTTTCTCACAGATAAATTATTGTTTGCAACCGAATATCGCCAGAAATCAGATTTAATAGATCAATGCTCGATGGGAGGAAAAGATTTAATTAAAGCTGAAAATGACTGGTTCGATGCGTGTCTCGGTTATATCATAAATGATAATCTTACAGTTGCCGGAGGTTACGCCAATTTCGGTAATGTACTGAACCACCAGGAAAAAAATGTATGGGCAATTCAATTTAAATATGAATTTTAACGGAGAGTTATTATGAAATCATTAAAGAAAATAGGATTAAAAAACGTTCAAAATGTTTATTCAGGTCCTGAGGGCATGCTTTGGGAATTGGTAATGGGTCAGCAGATTCATATCGGCGGATTTGCTTCGTCTATGGACCTTGCCGAGAAGGCGGGTATAGGCACAGGAATGAAAGGAATTGACCTTTGCTGCTGCAATGGCGCAGGAATGCGTTTTCTGGTTCGCTTTAGAAATGTCGCACAAATGCACGGCGTTGACGCGACTGAAAATGTCATTAACCAGGGAAAGTTGAGATGCAAAGAAGAAGGCTTGTCCGATAAAATGAAATTTACACTTGCGGATGTATGTGACAGCGGCTTGAAAAATGCAAGTGCTGATTTCATCTGGGGTGAAGATGCATGGTGTTATGTTGTCGATAAAGATAAACTCATCTCCGAAGCCGCTCGTATCGTCAAACCGGGCGGAATTATCGCTTTTACCGACTGGATTGAAGGAAAAGCCGGTCTTACAGATTCACAAGCAGAAAGATTTATGACATTTATGAAGTTCCCGAATGTGCAGACTCTCGAAGGTTACTGTGACTTGCTGAAAAAGAATAACTGTGATATTCTTTCAGCAGTCGATACAGGGCGTTTCGCACCTCATGTTGACCTTTACCTGAATATGCTTAATATGCAGCTTACATACGATGCCTTAAAGATTATCGGATTCAACACCGAACTGATGCAATCGATGGCTCAGGAAATGGTTTTCATGCAGAAACTCGCACATGACGGGAAAATCGCGCAGGGACTGTTTATTGCTCGTAAAAAAAAATAATTAAAACTCATAGAATCGAGGACTAAAATGGGAAAATGTTGTGGAAATATCAATGAGAATGCTTTTAAACCTGATGATCCGTGTAATCCTCCTTCACATGGATGTACCGGGGAAAAAACTAATAACAAAGAATCAGCAAATTGCCCTGTTACATGGTTTGGCAATATGATACAAAATTGCTATGAATACGCGACAGATGCCAAATCCAAAGGCAAACATATTGTAGGTATTATGTGTGAATACACGCCGCGAGAGTTGATTATGGCGGCTGATGGAATACCTGTATGCCTGTGCGGCGGCTCTGCTGAGATGATTCCTCCTGCTGAAGAACATTTACCTGCGAATCTGTGCCCGCTTATCAAGTCAACATTTGGCTACAATATCAAAAAAACAAATCCTTTCATTGAGATGGCAGAGCTTATCGTTGCTGAAACCACCTGTGACGGCAAAAAGAAAATGTACGAGCTAATGGGGCAAACCAGAAATGTTCACATACTGGAACTGCCGCAAAAACCTGATGACCAGGATGCAATGTCACACTGGCTCAGCCAGTTGCGAAATTTGAAAGCAAAGCTCGAAGAACTTTTTAATGTAGATATTACTGATGAAAAAATCAGGCAAGCCATTCGGACAATGAATAAAGAACGACAGTTGAGACGCGAACTGGCAGAGCTGATGAAGTCACAATCACCTTCGCTGACAGGAAGACAACTGCTTGATTTTAAGAGCAGTATATCAGGAATATGTGCTGATTTTCAGCAATATTCCAATGCGCTTAATATGTATAAAAATCAAGTTGCAAAACCAGGTAAAACATCTCCTGTCAGGGTACTTTTAACCGGTGTTCCTATCGTTCATGGAGCCGAGCGTGTTCTGGATATCATAGAGTCCGGCGATGGGCTTGTGGTAGCTATGGACAACTGCACAGGATTAAAACCGATTCTGGAAGATGTTGACGAGAATGCCGACGATCCGATTACTGCTTTAGCTCAAAAGTATCTCAATCTCCCCTGCTCGGTAATGACTAAAAATAATCGGCGAATGGATATTCTGCGCCAAATGGCAGCAGACTATAAACCGGATTGCATTATCGAATTGATTTGGCAGGCATGTATAACTTATGATGTCGAATCATATTTCGTGAAGAAACTTGCTGAAGAGCAGCTTGGTATTCCATATTTGCGGATTGAAACAGATTATTCTCCGTCAGACTCAGCCAGAATCGGATTGAGAGTGGAGGCTTTGTTTGAGACTGTTCGAGAGCGTTCCGTGTGCAAATGAGAAAAGTAGTCTATACATGTCCGTATGTCCCTGCCGAATGGATTGCCGCTCATGGCCTGAAACCATGCAGAATAGTACCATTTTCGACAGGGCAAGGCTCGGAAATTATCCGAACAGAAGGTTTGTGTCCTTATGTTCGTGACTTTGTCAATAATCTCAGCAAAGAAAAAGACTGCATTACAGTTTTTACGACTGTATGCGATCAGATGCGCAGAGGTTTTGACATAATTGCAGGCAGTTTAAAAATGCCCGCGTTTCTTATGAATGTTCCGAGCACATGGCAAACTGTTACATCACAAAGACTGTATATAGATGAACTTCAAAGGCTCGGTAATTTCCTCGTTCAAATGGGAGGAAAAACTCCATCTAATAATACTCTCTCAGAAGTAATGCTTGAATATGACGCCGCCAGTCAATCCATTCTTGCTGCCAGGGACAAACTATCGGCAATTCAATATGCAGGAATGCTTGAACAATTTAACAGGGATGGTCTAAATTCAAAATGCAGGATAGGTTTCAGCCCATTATGTAAAAAATCTATTCCTCTTGCGATTATTGGCGGCCCTCTTTTAAAGCAGGACTTCGAGATTTTGGAAATTACCGAGCAGTTTGGAGGTCGAATTGTCTTAAACGCAACTGAAAATGGAGAACGAGGTTTGTGCACACCATTTAATCGCAGAAAACTCATGAAAAATCCTTTGATGGAATTAGCTGATGCATATTTTAACGGCATTCACGATGCGTCGCGCAGGCCGAACAGCGAACTTTATAAATGGATAAAAAAAATGCTCACTGAAAGAGAAGTTCGCGGGATTATTTTTCATCGCAATATATGGTGTGATATATGGCACGCTGAACTTCAAAGACTCAAAGACTGGGCAGGTTTGCCTGTTCTTGATATCGAATCAACTGGCGATGATGGTTCGAGCATGCAGCGAAATAAAAATCGTATTCGAGCGTTTTTGGAGATACTGCATTGAAATATTTGCCAAAACAAATTTCGCTTGAAGAATGGGACATGCAATATGATGAATTGCATAAAGCAGGATTGCAGGAACCTGCTTATGGCGGCCGTCTGAGCAGGCATGTTGAGGATCGTGATTATCGCTTGCTGAAACTCAGGTATGATAATTCAGCCGCTGCTCTTAGATTATGGAATTTTCTGCTGACTGAAGAAGACAGGCTTCAAAAAGCTCGTGACGATGGAAAAAAGCTTGTCGGTGCAATGAAGGATTTGGGCACTGTCCCGGTAATGGCTTATTCATTCGACAACATGACAGCTTTTTATCCGGATGGAGCATGGTGGATTCCATGCGTTATGGAGCTAAACGCAGGTTTGCTGGAAATTGCAGATTCGCTCGGGATTGACGAATCTTTTTGCCCTGTCCGTGCGATGCTGGGAGCTTTCGCAACCGGAGCACATTTTCCAATCCCGGATTTTCTTGTTTGCAGCGTTGGTGCGACCTGCGACGATTTTTCCGCTATTGCCCAGAGACTAAACGGTATGGGACATCCGATTTTCTGGTGGGAAATTCCACACAGGCGTCATCCTGAACGTAATGAAGAAAATATTCTGCTTCCGGGCGGATTCACTGCACCGAAATGCCAGCTTGATTTTGTTAAATCTGAACTCGAACGTGTAAAAGCTGCTTTATCTGACATTGCGGGCATGGAAATAAACAACGAAAAACTTTCGTCAGGAATAAAAAAAGCAAACCAGGTACGTCAATATCTTTCTGAACTGCGGTATCTCGTTTTCACCGCCGAGCTGTGTCCTCTTCCCGCTCTTGAAATGCTTATTGCCGAGATGCTTGCGCTGCATTTTTGCTCTGACAGGGACGAGACAATTGAAGTATTAAAATATTTGCTCGAAGAAGTTAAAACTCGTATTAAAGCCGGGCATGGATTTTTTAGAGCAGATGCAGCAAAAATATTCTGGGTGAATCCTGTTGCAGACTTGCAGGTCATGAATCTTCTCGAAGACTGCGGCGGCAAAATATGCGGCACGGAATATCTTTTTGCTCACGCTCTTGATATGATTCCGGAAAATATTCCGCCGCTCGACGCTCTTGCGCAAATGGCGTTAGCTGATCCTATGGCAGGTTCGACAATTGACAGAGCGCAGCGGATATGTAATGATATTGTCAAATATGGCTCTGAGGCTGTGCTGATATCAAGAATTCCAGGCGCAAGTCATTGCGCAATTGAAGGAGAAATTATCAGCCAGGTTGTTCGTGATAATTTCGATATACCTGTTTTGGAAATCGAAGTACCTCCTGTAACGGATGCAATGAGACCGACAATCCAAACAAGATTGGAAGCTCTTGTCGAAACGGTAAAAGCAAGACCTCGGAATATAAATAATAAATAAGAGTTTTGCAAAAATTCAGTAATAAACGGAGACAAGAATGATTTGTGCAGGAATCGATGCCGGTTCAAGAACAATAAAAGTGGTTTTGATGGATGCCGCAAGCAGGCGTATTCTGGCGAAAGATATTACCGACCAGGGACTCGATCAGGGTCAACTCGCTTCCGCATTACTTGATAAAGCCCTTCATAAAAGCGGCTTAAAAAAACAGGACGTAGCTTCAATCACAGCGACAGGTTATGGAAGATATGCAGTCGATATCGCGGATACGACGATAACAGAGATTACATGTCACGGTGTCGGAGTGCATCATCTTGTTCCGAACGCTATGACTGTAGTTGATATCGGCGGCCAGGACAGCAAGCTGCTTCGGCTGGATGAAGAAGGTAAAGTGCGTGATTTCGTAATGAATGACCGTTGTGCGGCCGGCACGGGCCGATTTCTTGAAATAGTCGCTAAGCGCCTTGAAGTAGAGCTTGAGTCACTTGGTAAAATGGCGGCTAAAAGTAAAAAACCTTCACCGATAAGCAGCATGTGTGTCGTATTCGCAGAGACTGAAATTGTTGGATTACTCGCATCCGGAGCGTCACGAGATGATATTGCTGCAGGCGTTCAGGCTTCCATTGCGTCGCGCATCGCCGGTATGGCAGGCAGAAGTGTTGCGCCGCCGATTGTTTTTACCGGGGGAGTCGCTCTTGTGCCGGAAATGAAAAATGCGCTGCAATCCAAACTTGGACATGATGTCACGATTTCACCTGATCCCCAGATGACAGGTGCGCTGGGAGCAGCGATTCTCGCTGCCAGAAAATTAGAAAAAGAAAGTAAATAATAAGAGTTTTGCAAAAATGAGAAAAGGCATATATTATTCAAGAAAATCTTATCAAGGAAATTTACGATGATAAATATGGAAAGACGAAAACGAGTTATGCAGCGTTCCATAAAACTTGGTCACTGCATCTGCGATCCGAAACAACCCTGCCCATGCGATGTATTCAAACAGAAAAATATCTGTTCATGCGCAGGTGAGAGACTTGATTCCCCTGCCGGTCCTGTTCAACTGACAAAGCTTGTCGAAAAAGCGGGCTGCGCATCCAAAATTGACCAGGCCTTCCTGAAACAGGTATTAAAAAATCTGCCTGAGATAAATGATCCGAGAGTTATTGTCGGAATCCCTGCGGGCGATGACGCAGGTATATATGATATGGGCAATGGACAGGCTCTTGTACAGACAGTAGATGTATTCACACCGTCGGTTGATGATCCCTACACCTTCGGTCAGGTTGCGGCCGCAAATTCTGTCAGTGATGTTTATGCAATGGGAGGTACACCCATAACCGCGGTTTCTATTCTCGGTTTTCCAGTTCGCAAGATTCCTGATGAAGCAATGTTCCAGATTCTTGCCGGCGGAATTGACAAAATGAATGAAGCCGGTGTTGCAATTATCGGAGGTCACAGTATAAACGACAGCGAAATTAAAGCCGGTTTTGCGGTAACAGGAGTGATAGATACAGATAAAGTAATTACAAATGCAAACGCACAGCCTGATGACGTACTCATTCTAACCAAGCCGCTCGGCACTGGAATAGTCGCTTTCGCTTCCCAAATTGATAGAGCAAATCCCGAAAGCATCGAAGCAATAAAAATATCAATGACGACGCTAAACAAAAAAGCCGCTGAACTGATGATAGAGTTCGGTGCGCATTCATGTACTGATGTAACCGGATTTTCTCTGATGGGGCATCTTTCAGAAATGGCGCTTTCAAGCGGCGTAGATGTCGAAGTCATATGGGACGAAATCCCCCTGTTCCCAGGTGTTCTCGAATACGCAGCCGCTGGTATATTGCCCGGGGCTATCGAACGAAACAAGGAATCGTGCGGAAATCGTATTATCGCTTCCGAAAAACTCCCGCAGGAAATGATTGATATATGTTACGATGCTCAAACTTCAGGTGGTCTTTTAATTTCTATTGCGAAAAATAGTGCTGATAATTTCTTAAAAGCACTTCACATAGAAGGTATAACAGCCGCAACGATTATCGGAGAAGTTACTCAAAAAGGCTCAGGACTGGTAAATATAAAATATTCAGGTGTAAGGCAAATTCCGGTCGCTCCTGAAGTGTCGAAGGAAGAAAGACGAGAGACTAAGGATGAGAAAAAAGAGATAAAGAAAAAAGCACAGGAAGAAGTTCCATGCTGCGCGGATGCGATTTCTTCGGCAAACGATAATAATGAATCAGGAATTTCTCGGATTAAATCCAAATTCACAGAGTTTCTCGGAGCGGCAAGCTCGCCACAGGGAATGGATGCTTATACAAAACAGGCAATGGCAATTGCTTTATCTGTTGCAATGCGATGTGAACCATGCCTGAAAATGCACCTGAAAAAAGCAAAAGAAAAGGGATTCTCGCAGGACGAAATAGACGAAGCGGCATGGATGGGAATCAGCTTCGCCGGAAGCCCGGCTATGGTCTTTTACGAACAATTAAAAAATTTGTGATGTTTTTTAAACTTATTTTGATAGTTTGTCATGCTGAGCCTCCAGCGAAGCATCTGGCTATCGAATCCCAGATTCTTCGTTTCACTCAGAATGACAAGCTTCGTTTGTTATGTTACAGAAAAGCAGGATGTGCTGTGCACACCACAATTAAAGGAACCTTCAAATAAAGAAAAAAAAGTTCCTCATTATTTGTCTGATTTTTATTCTTCTAATTGCAGGCATTGTAATACTCAAATTCCGCCCGGGTAACCAGGGACTTTATAAAGTTACAATCCTCCCTACACTCGGCGGGGACTTCACCAGGCCGCAATCTATCAACGACAAAGGACAAGTTGCAGGTCATTCGAAAACAGCATCAGGCAAATCTCATCTGTTTCTATGGGATAAAGAAAATGGAATTCGTGACCTTGGACCATGCGCTAGCAATGCCTCACTTAATAATGCAGGGCAAATAACAGCGAACTTTATAGATCCTAATAGTGATCTATGTGCTTTTTTCCTGGATCCTGATACCGGAAAGACTATTCTGCCAACTTTAGGAGGTAAAATGTCGGTTGCTTGTGAAATTAATAATCAAGGACAGATTGTTGGATTCTCTAACACATCTTCTAATATAATGCATGCTTTTATATGGAACAATATAAATGGGATATGTGACTTAACTCCTACAAGTACATTAAATACAGTTGCAAGATCAATCAATGATTCTGGTCAAGTTGTTTGTGAAGATAAAAATACATTTTTAATTGAAACTGAGAAGGAAGGCAAAATAACTACTTTACCAGTCAAAATTTCGGGGCATTCACAAATTAATAATAAAGGTAATATTACCGGGATGGTAATGTCAACAACAAATCAATACGATTTAATTTCATGGCATCCAGATTCAGGATTAAAAAGTCTCCTTCGTTCAGATTATGAGGCTTCCCCTAAAATTAATGAGCATAATCAGATAATCATATCGCATGTAGAAAATTTAAATATAATTTTTATAACCGTACCTGGTCGTTTTGAGAATGATTTGCTGGATCCGAATCTCGGTACGATTTCTCTTGATGGGTATGTTCCAGTCGGCAGTCATAAAAATCTTGTTTTGACAGATATTAACAATAAAGGCTGGATCATAGGCGCTATCCAGTCAACAAAAGATTCAAAAAGCGTGGGTGTTTTATTCGAGCCTATACCTGAAAAAATGGAACAAATGCGTAAAAAATCTAAGGCACGAAAGTAATGTCCGTTTTTTTCCTTTTGTTCTCTCTTTATAAATTCACTTCCAACTCAGGAATAGCTTCTTTCAATTGCTCGATGGCTTGATCGGAAATACCAGTATGATTGAGATATAACTTATGGAGTTTTTTCAGGTTTACAAGTTCTTTCATAGCCGCGTCACTTATGTTTGTACGCTGCAAATCCAATACTTCCAGGTTAGTAAGTTTTGACAGATAGTGAACACCCTCATCAGTAATTTCCCCTTTTCCAAGCCCGATCCACAAGCTCTTAAGGTTTGGCATTTCGACTAAATAAGCAAGTCCTTTATCTGTAAAGTTGTTTTGCTGTAGAGAAATTCCCTCCAATAGCTTCAATTTGGATAAATACAACAAAGATTCATCTGTTATTTGAGAATCATTAATGTGAATGTTTTTCAGGTTAATAAGACTGGTTAAATGTGCTATTCCGGCATCCGTCAGCTCGCTGGCATCCCACATCAATAACATCTTTAAATTTGTCAGTTTGGAAATATATGTCATAGCTTCATCCGTTGCCTGTGAGCTATGGATTAAAAGCTCCCTTGTTTCAGGTAATGCCGGCAGGTATTTTAACACGCGGTCTGAAATTTCCGTGCATTCCATTCGATTTCCTGAAGCATCTTCATTATAAACCAGACTGACGCGATTTACATCTCCCTTTTCATCAAGAATTACAAATCCTCCATACTCCTCAATCGCCTCTACTGCTTGTTTATGAGCAACATTATTGCTTTGCCCCTGCCGCTTGCATGACAATGAACTCAAGCACGTTATAATAATAATTCCTACAATAATATTACGTATAATGTGCTTAAAAAGCATTATATCATCCTTTCAACTTTAATATTGAAGCATTTATATAGAATAAAAAATGCTGCTTTTCAATAATTCCTGCTTGAGAAAAACGCCTGGAATCTAAACTGCCACCTGAAAAATTTTTATATTATCTGTTCTTATACATTTACTTGAAATATAGATGATATTTACCTGTCGTATTATTCGTTCTTTTTTACTTGTTTTTTTATTCTCTGGATATGTCCCCTGCCCATAGCTTTTACTTCGCAGCCAAGCTCGAAATATCTGCGTATTTTTTCATCATCCAGTATTCCGAAGCAATCAATCACTGCTATGGGAGAACCTGCCCACTCGACAATTTTTTCAGGCTCAAGTTCCAGATAAGGTTTGTGCGGAACGGCTAAAATAAGCGCCTTAACTCCGGCGAGCGCATTTTGAAGATTGCTTTGCACCTGAATATTGACGAGGTTATCCTGATTGCAGAAAAATCTTGAAAGCGAATGTCCTGGTGCAGGATATTCATCCTGATTTTCCAATTCATACCAGTGCTCAAGATAAGGGTCATGCACCCGCATATCAGCTCCCATTTCAGTTAGTTTGCGAACAATCAATTCCGAGCCGCTATAACGAGTATCTCCGACATCCTGGCGATAACTTGCACCGCAGATAAGGATAGATGCTCCTGCTGTCTGCTGTCCCATATTTCTCAATGCGTCCCTTGTCAAAGTCGCCGCATGCAGGCCGCGAGTATCGTTTATATCTATCGCCTTCGTAGTAAGCTTAAAAATATCATCGTCAAAACCGAGTATATGTTTGTATGCCCAGAATCCCAGGCCGCCATCTTTGGGAAGACAGTAGCCGCCAATGCCGGGACCGGGGAAAATGATATTGCTGTGTGTCGGTCTGATTTTTATCGCCTTTATAACCTTGGTCAGGTCAACGCCGTTCCTTTCAGCAAAAAGACTCCATTCATCGAGAAAAGCCAATGTAACGGCACGATAGGAATTTTCAACAATTTTTGTTGTTTCCGATTCTATTGGCCGGTCCATGACTGTCAGTGGAAACTCTTCGGTATTTAGAACTTCGCGAAGGAATTTCTCGACTCGATTTTTGGCCTGTTCATTACAGCCTGAACATACGCGCCAGAAATCCCGTATCGAAGCAACATAATTTCTTCCGGGCATAACACGCTCGAAACTGTGTGCCAAAAGCGGCTCTGTTGATATATTTCGCTTTGCAAACGCCCTTTTCATAATAGGCCAGGCTACGAATTCAGTTGTGCCGGGAGCGACAGTGGTCTCGATAAGCGTAAGGCAATCGGCAGGAATTTTCTCTCCGATAGTCTGTATTGTCGCTTCGAGGGCAGCCATTTCCGCTTTGCCTGTTCTCATATTTCCGAGATCGTTCTTCGTATAATCACACTGCACATCAACGACAACACAATCCGCTAATTTAAGGCAATCGCTATTATAAGTTGCAATCAGAGTTTTTTTCTCGAGCACGCACCGGGCAATCATTTTTTCAACTTCGGGATCTTCTGCTTTAACTGGTGATTCTCCCCGGTTAAGCAATGATATTTTCCAGTAACTTCTTACGCTTGGTCTCTGACAGCCAATGACGAATTTGCCCGGTTTGCCGGTTTTTTTATCGACAGTATCAGCGATAATAGCGGCCATGACAGCTCCGACGAAACCGACTCCCATCACAACAACGATTTCTTTATTTTCCCTGCGAGCAGCTTCGGCCAACTTTGCTACACGATTAAATTCTGCAGAATATTGCTCTTCCTGTGGTATTTCGAATTTCTCTCCGGCAGGACTTAATGAAAAGATAGACATTGTCAAAACCTCTCTAATTTATAATGATTTATTTCCCCTTTTCTAAAGATATACAATGAGTTCTGCAAAATTGAAGTTAGACATATATTGTATGAAGAAAATCGGTTTAAAAGATTTTCTTCATACAATCTGCTGCATTG
>JAFGEF010000146.1 GCA_016931715.1 Sedimentisphaerales bacterium | reverse complement strand
TATGATAAGTTGTCATGTTGAGCCGACAGGCGAAACATCTGGCTATCGATGCCCAGATTCTTCGTTTCACTCAGAATGACACCCTTCATTTGTTAAGTTACAGAACAATAGTGTAACTCTTTAATAAGTAATATGTTATCTTTAGAAAGAAAAAATGAGAAAATAAATTTTTTCTTTCCAAAGTATGCCTTTTCTCATTTTTGCAAAAGTTCAGTAAAATACTTTGAAATATTCCTTAATATATGGAAAAATACAGGATATGGTATTGAATATGAAAAAAATATGTTTCGTACGTATCCTGTTTTTATTCCCGGTTATTGTCTTTCTTATTGCCGGGTGCAACGCACCGAAAAGTGCGCTGAACAAATTCGATGCGTCTTTTCAGAATGGAGCCTTAGGCTCGACAGATTTTTCCAAAGCAGTCCAGCTTGCCCAATCCAAACAGAGTAAAAGCAAAAATCCCAAAAAAGAAGACCTGCTGTGGTCAATGCAGCTTGGCGTTATCGAGAGAATGAATAAAAACTACGGCCTAAGCAACGAATATTTTGACAAATCCGAAGAGATGCTGAACTATTTCGATTACCAGAACAAGACCATAGATTCTGCCGCGGCAATAGTCACCAACGAAAATATCGTTCCCTACGTCGGCGAAGAATATGATGGTATTATGATTAATACATATAAAGCTCTCAATTTTATGGCACTTGGAAACAATGAACTGGCGAGAGTCGAATTTAACAGGGCTTTGGAAAGACAAAGGCGTGCGGCGGCAAACTTCGCTTCTGAAATTGCAAAACTAAAGAAGGAAATTGAAAAAGAAGACGCAAAGGAAAATTCAACCACACAAAAAAATGTTGATAATCCGGAAATTCAGGAGCTGCTCAAAAACAGGTACTCCTCTTTGTTCGATTTCAAGGCTTATCCGGATTTTGTGAATCCTTTTACAAATTATATAGCAGGCATATTCTTCAATCTTGTCGGTGATTATTCAAAAGCCACTCAGCTTCTTAAAGAGGCTTACGGCATGGTTAGTGACAACGATTACATCGCCCGGGACTTTGCTTTGACAGAAGAAATTCTCGACGGTAAAAATGAATTGAAAAATATGGTCTGGGTGATATTCGAGAACGGCATGGGACCGGTTAAGGAAGAATTAAGGATTGACATACCGCTTTTCGTTGAGACTAAAAAGGTAAAATATGTCGGTATAGCCTTGCCAAAACTGACTTTTAGAGAAGAGGCGTTTCCTTATTTGGATATCGAAGCTGAAGGAAAAAGCTATAAGACTCTTCAGGCAGCAAATATGGACAGGGTAATCCAGACCGAATTCGAAAAAGATTTTAAAGGCATTTTAACCCGCGCGATTATTTCAGCTACATCCAAAGCAGTCGCACAGTATGCCCTGTCGAAACAGGGCGATTCCGGAGCTAATGCTGTATCTTTTCTTGTAGCCGCGTATTCCTTCGCTACTACTGCCGCTGATGTGAGAATCTGGACTACCCTGCCGAAGGATTTTCAGGCCGCCAGGCTAAATATTCCCGAAAACAGGCTTATTAAAATCAATCCTCCCGGCGGGCAATCTTTCCAAATTGAAATTCCCCCTTGTAATAATGCACTGGTCTATGTTAAAATACCTTTCCGGCAGGCGAAGCCGGTTTATGATATAATAACCTTTTAAGTTGTTGAAAATATATTTTATGGAGAACTGATATGAAAAAGTTAGGATTATTTCTGATAGTGATGACGATTCTTGCTTCAGGCTGCGGTAAAAAACAGCAGGACCCGAGAATCAAGGTTCAGGAAGGCGTGGCAAGTGACACTTTCGGAAGCAACATTGTAACCAAGCCTGTCATACACGCATTCAGTGCCCTTGTAGGTGACAGAATCGAAGTTACACAAGCTGTAACAAGGCGAAACAATGCAGGTATTACGGAACTTCAGGTCGAATTCCGCAATAAATCTTTCAATACAGAGCGTTTTCAGTACAAAGTCGAATGGGTGGATGCAGACGGCTTTGTAATAGATTCAAAAACAAGTGTTTGGCTGCCTGCGTCAGTGCCAGGAAAATCAAACGGAACAATAATAGCCGCAGCGCCAAGCGCTAAAGCTGTAGATTTCAGGATGAATACAAGAAATCAGGAGTAAAACATGAAAACAAAACTATTTAGTATCATACTTTTTGCCGGACTTTTAATTGCAGGATGCGGCGAACCGGCAACAACAAACATTGACACGACCAACGATAGTGCAGGCGCTGTAATGTCCCTTGATTACAGGGATTTCGACCAGGCCGCAAGCAAGATGGTACAATCTTTACTTGGTTCAGGAAGATTAGGGAAAAGTGACGGCAGCAGGTATGTATTGGCAACAGGCAGGATTCTCAATAATACAACACAGCGCATTGACACAGATCAGCTCATGTTAAAAGTTCGAAGAGAGATTACCAACAGCGGCCAGGGCGTTTTTTCCGCTGTCGTTGGACCAGGCTCTGATAAAACTCTGCTTGAAACAAGAGAGTTGAGGGAATCGGACGAATTCGATACAAGCACAACAGCCGAAAAACGTACTCTCATCGCACCTGAGTTAACTATCCAGGGTAAAATCCATCAGGTAATTGTTCCTCTTGCCAGAAACAGGCAGCAGGTCGAATATTATTTCCAGCTTGAGCTGAGCGAAGTCAAAACAGGATTGACATACTGGCAGGAAGAAGTACTTGTTGGAAAAAGAGGCAGTGACAAGTCGGTACCGTGGTAATTTGTACTATAGGTAAAAAAATACCAATTTAGATAAGGGGGTGTAAGTATGAAGAAGTTTATATTCATATTGACTCTGTGTTTCGTACTTGCGACTTTTGCAGCCGCATCTGAAAGTACTTTAAAGACCAATACAACCAATTCTGTAACTCGCGAAGTCATTGGGCAGGGACGCAATAGAGATGAAGCCGTAAAAAATGCCTTATATAGAGCAATTGAGCAGACAAGAGGTGTAAAGGTCGATTCAGGCACTTACCAATTGGGTTATAGAGGCACGAGCGCCGGCTTCGGCACAACGCAGCCCGGACAAAGAAGCATTGATATCGATTCGATGAATTTCTCAACACAGGGAACAGTCTATACAACCGAAATAGCCGGCCTTATTAAAGGTTTCGAAGTTATCGAGGAAAAGCAGGTCAACGAACAAACTTACGAAGTCAAACTCAAGGTCAATGTCTATGATTATTCCGCGCGAGGCCTGACTCCGAGAGTCAAAGTCGCTCTTATGCCTGTCAAGACGATGCAAAATGCCTATCGTTTTCTTGACCAGACAATTTCAGCCCAGACGCTCTCGACTGTTTTTTCGCAGCGTCTTATGATGGGCCTGACCCAGACGAATAAATTCTCCGTTCTCGACAGGGAAAGTATCAGTTCTTTTGTCGATGAAAAGACAATGCTTCTTGCGTTCGATGCGCCTCTCGGTGAGCAGGCAAAACTTGCTGAAACCCTCGGCGCTGATTATCTGCTTGTGGGAACAATAACTCAGGCTTTCGTCGAGAAAATTGAAAAACGTCTTGAAGCAGCAAATTTTACTGTATCTGAATATAAGGCAAGATTCGATTTCAACTTCCGTCTTATCGATAGTTCCACGAAGCAGGTAGCACTTGCTATGGATGCTCAGAAGTATCTTGAAAATGAAGATGTCAGAAAGCTCGCGGATGAAACCAACACTGCCGAGTGGAACGCGTCTCAAATTCGGGATGCGTTTCTTTCCATCGCGGCTAACGATGTTATCGAGAAGATTATTGATTGTGTTTATCCTGTAAAAATCGCCGCTATTCAAGAAGATGGTACTGTAATTTTGAACCAGGGCGGCGACAGAATGAAAACGGGTATGATTTTCGATATCTTTATAAAGGGCAGGGAAATTATCGATTCCGATACAGGACAGTCGCTCGGTTCAGTTGAAAATCGTGTTGCCGCAATAGAAGTTCAAAAAGTTGCAAATAACCTCTCGTATGCAAAACTAATCGAAGGGACACAGGATATAATTTCCGAAGGTCTCGTATGCAGAGTCAGAGCAGCCGGGAAAATCGAACCTGCCGGCTTAAAATCAAATACCACAAGAACAGAATCAGGCGGCGTAGTTCTGCCTTTTGACAGATAGAACATTTATCGCCGTGTGCAACTCGTTACAGCCTTCCTCAGACATGTCAGACATGTCCGGCAATCAGTTGGTTTCTATGCCGCCTTTGGTTTCGAGCGTGCAAAATGCACAACAAGGCACAATGCAATAAAAATCCCAAGCAGTACAACGCCGAACCAGCGAAGTTTTGACCAGAGACTCCAGAAAGCACCGAACATTGCAGCGCCGGATGCAATTGCCATCAATATATTCCAAACAAGCTTTTTAACGCCTGCAGGAGCGCTTTCACCAAGATAGCTTTTCTGATTCATCAGGAAAAAGAATGCGAAGTATGCTATCGGCAGCAATGTCATCCCAAACAAAGATGTAGGCACAGCTAAATAAGGAGCTGCATCTTTCCAGAAAAACGGGCCTAAAACACCAACGCCAACCATAAGAATTCCGACTTTCAACGGCCAGCCTTTGGGAGGCTTGTTAAGCAGCTCACTGAAACACAAGCCATTAATCGTCATAAGTATTATCGCCGTGCTGATTGCCATTCCAATAACACCAAGCCCAAAAATATATTGAGCAAAGACACTGCCTGTAAGAGGTGTTAATGTATCGGCAAGATTGAATGAATCGCGAGTCACTAACATCGCAGCCATTCTCTTGTCAGCCCATGGTAAAGCGTCAATCTGCAGGCTCACCTGCTCATCAGTAAGCTTACCAAATGTCTCGGTGCTGATTTGGTATTCGAGTCTGTTTTTCAACAGTCCTTTATAGGGACCAACCAGATTTGATGCGGGTTTTTCGGTAACTTGTCCGTCTGGTGTATCTGCGACAAATCCTGATGCAGGAATAGCATGGAACTGGCTGCCTGATGCGATAATAACACACCCTGTAGCAAGAACAAACGGGAAAAATAAGGCTGTCCCTAAATCAAAAATCGCCAGACCCCGGAAATGTTTGTCCCAGCCTTTTCTGAGCATCGAATACGGCAGCATAAATGTCATATTAATACCTACCGCAGTAGCTACCGCGCTAATCATTACGTCACGCTGCTGTTTGACAATCATAGTTGTCCAGAAAGACTGAAACTGCTCACTTACCTGTTGTATATGCGGAATCAGTTTGCTGCTCGGCTTGACGAAAAGACCGAAATCAGGGGCAAGGCCGCTCAGAATTTCACGCCAGAGGATTTTACCTTCCATACTGAGCTTGATTACTACACCGAAAAAACATAGCACAATCAGAGTAACTACTGCCTTCATAATATACTCAAATATCCTCACTCCTCTTCCGCCGGTATCATACAACATTGCAACAATAATACAAACAGCAAGAAAACCGGAAGAGACAATTAGTTTGGCTTTAAACGGATCTTTAATAAAACAATCCGGTCCGCCGCCAAAAACTCCGGGCAGAATATTCTGCTGAATTGCGGCAGTACCAAGTGAGAATTGCGGCATAGACCATACTATATTCGCCATCATCGCCGCTATCAGCCAGCCCCAGCCGAGAACTGGACTGACATGTTTATTAATCCCGCGCAAAGGTCGCTGACCTGTCGATAGTGTCACATAAGAAATCGCACTTAACATGATAATGCCTAAAATCATTGCAACAGGCTGGAGCCACAGGAAACTGAATCCGACTAAAACGCCGAGATAAAGACTCGATGACAGTGAACCGCCGCCGAGTGTGATTCCGCTTTGCAGCCACCCGGGCCCGGATAACTTGAGATAACTCTTTAAGACCGATAATCCGCCCTTTTGCTTTGCATCAATTAACAATTGACGGTCTTCTTCAATACGTGGATTCATATTGGTTTGCTGGTCTTTCACGAAGACTTGTGTCCCCTGCTTTATGTTGTCAGGTGTCATAATAAGCTCTCCTAATATATTGTTACAACATTTCCACCTATTTTCAAAGAAGAGCGCCTATTATGTCAACATATTTTTTGCGCATTTACAAAATAGTCTTCGCCTATATGATTAATAAGAGTTTTGCAAAAATGAGAAAAGACATATATTATTTAAGAAAATCGCCGAACGATTTTCTTAAAATAATAAATTGCCGCCCATGTAACTCTTTAATAGGTACTATTTTAGGTTTAGAAAGAAAAAATTATATAATAAATTTTTTCTTTCCAAAGTATGCCTTTTCTCATTTTTGCAAAAGTTCAGTGACAAATAAAAAAGAGCATGGAAACGATCGTATCATTTCCATGCTCCAGTAGCTGTTTTTCAGCATTATAATCAAAATGTTATTTTGCCAAATCAAATGGTGAGATATAATCACCATATTTGCTGCGAGCTTCGTTCAAAAGCTCCTGTGTTTTTGTCAGGGTCTCGTAAAATATTGCAGGATTATCATGTATGTTTTCCTTGTGATATTTCTCGACTCGCTGTATTTTCGCAAGAGTCTCCGGCACACGGATTGTAAACTGCTTTACATAATCTTCTTTTGTGTAATCCTTCTTAAGTACCTGCTTAAACAGTTTTGCAAGGTCGTCATAATATGGAATCATCCCTGTCGGGCACTTAATCGCATCAACATCATTATGAACTCGCAATTCCATCCACTTTACCCAGACATGTTTATCACGCACTCCATTGAGGAATTTGCCGTCTTTGTCTCTCAGGAAGTAATTCACTCCAAACACCAGCGGCGGATTCTTTATCCCTTTGGTAAACTCAATATTATTCTGAATATATTTGCCGAAAGGAATAGCAAGGAAATCCTGAATGCTCATAAGGTTGATTTCCATAACACCTTCCTTGCCGATAATAGCAAAGGTAGTCTCGGTTTCGAGCGAAGCGCCGTAAGAAATTATGCCATGCGCCCAGTTGAAACTCTGCTGAACAGGCACAGATGCCTTACTGTCGCGGCCGCCATACATTATACCACCCAATAAAACCCCATCGGGATTATTCAATTCCGGATCGCAGTTCTTCAACGCCTTGAGTGTTACAGTATAACGAGCATTCTTGTGAGCACATGGAACGCTGTTTCCTTTAGCATCTTTTTTATCCTTGGTCCAATTACCTGTGAAATTGATTCCTGTATCAGGTATCTCATGCCCCATATCGAGCCAGTAAGGATTTTTATCAGATACAAGGATATTAGAGAAAATCACTTCGCCAGGTTTATGCAGAACATCCCAGATAATCGGGTCAGATTGCTCTTGAACGCTCTGAATAATACCGAAGATTCCGAATTCGGCATTGACAGTACGAACCTTGCCGTCTATTTTCCGGAAATAAGCGATGTCATCGCCCAAAATAGTTTCGCCCGGGAGCATTGCGGTTGAAGTCTTGCCGCATGCGCTGGGGAACGCTCCCGCCAGGTATGTCTTGCGTCCGCCGGGACCATTTACGCCCGAAACAAACATATGTTCTGCCAGCCAGCCTTCCCGGTCTGCCTTGCGAATGGTCAATCTCAGCGCAAGCTTCTTCAAGCCCATAGTATTGCCACCATATTGAGAATTGACGGTATAAATCGTATCTTTTGTATAATCCATATAGACACGTTTATGTTCAACATCAGCGCTGACTTTCCTCTCGTTCAATTCGCCTGCTGAATGCAGGAAGCAGAAAACATTCTCATCTTTTCCAATTGTGCAGAAATAGTCGTATGCGCTTCTATAAAGCAAATCCTCACTGTGTGCAACATACCATGAATCAGTAGCCTGGAAACATGGAATACTGAACACTGAACCGGCTGGTCCCAGGCACAGGAAACGCAGAATCATCGTTCTGCCCTTCATGGAGTCTTTCAGCAGACCGCGAATTTCTTTGAGTCCTTCTTCGCGCTCAATCTGGTTCAATGCCTTGCTCAATGTCTGGTCTTTCGGTACGAGGTACTTTGTAATTTCCCTGTCGCGTCCCTGGTCTTCCGGGCCGTCAAAGTGATAAGTATGACCTTTTGTTGTGAGCAATCCTTCCTCGCCCGCTTCGATTGCCATATCACGAACGCGTTTTACGTCTTTTTTCGAGTCTGTGCAGACTAAAACCTCATCAGGATTTGTCAGCTCTATTGCGTCAGCTACAAAATCATGTATTTTTGTGTTATTAACAGCCATTAGTTTACTGTAATTTTCTTTTGTCAATCTTTCTTTCAGGATTTTTGCTGTATTACTCATTTTACAACCGTTACCTCCCAGTTAAAGCATATCTACTTATTAAGTTCTATCATAAGGTTTCCACAGTACATTACCTTATGTCAATTTTAAAAAAATCCCGTCTTAGCCGTTTGGCTACTCCGGGTATAGCCTTAACAGTATATTAATAAAATGCGCAAACATCAAGTACTATTTTGAACTTTTTTAGCAAATCAGGAATATTTCATATCATAGGCTCTTTTTATTAAATTACGAGGGGGTATGAAAAAATCAGCTTTGAAAATATATCAGTTTAACAATAAGCTCCATCGAAGCTATCGAATTACCAACCATATGAATAGCGATAGGTGCATAAATAGAATTACTCTTTACTCGCGAATAACCTAAAAGAAGTCCGCTGAGGAAAATTGAAAAGATGCCATAAACATCATATTGAGAATGCAACAACGACCAAGCCAAAGAAGTGATAATTATAGTCCCTGTAACTTTGAACCTTGAATTTCTCAAGCCTTCAAACAAAAATCCTCGAAAAAATAATTCTTCAAGCACAGGAGTAATAATAATAACATCCAGTAAAAGCAGCGGCGGGAAATATGAACTCTTATACATATCGACCATTATATCCGGTACAATGGGCTTATTCAAAAAATATGTTAATGCATCAGAAAAACAGATAAAACCGATAGCAACCAGAGACCATTTAATAATACTTGTAAATCTGGGATTATTAAAACCAAGATATTGTTTTATCGTGATTCCTTTGCGTATTTTTACAAAAAGCAAAATAAAACCAATAACAACCGGTGCGGATATTAGAGTTACCAAAGACTGCAAAAAACCATTCATGCTAATATCTTCGGCAAACTGTTTTACATCAAGATTCTTATCTTTTGCTACGGCAGGTATAACAAAAGCCATGACTACTGCTATTTGGATAATTGCCTCTGCAATTAAAAATAATGATCGAAAATCCAATAGTAGGCCAAATACCCCAGGGACGTGGTTTTTGTAACTGTGTGTTTTCTTCCGGATTTATCATGCTCCGGATTATTACAAAAATATTTGAAAAACACAAATAAAAAAGTTAGGTTGAATCATGCCTAACTTTTTTGGTAAATGATAAATTAAATCATATAGTCTGATTAACAATCCCTGATAAGCGTTAATTTATTAAAATCTGCACTTTTTCTCGGAATTGCTCGAAATCAATCTTTTCGTTTGCAAATTCATCTACATCGGATTTTTTTACACGCATTGTCATTATATTAGCCGCTAAGGAACGAGGAAAAAATCGTTCTCTCAAATTACCATAGCCACCCATCATTCCAGCGGGGGAGGATGCTCCATAACCACCCATCATTCCACCCATCATTCCGCCGCCGTAGCCTCCTCTTGTCTCGCCATAGTTGCTCCCGCCGCCATAACCATAACCTCCCCTCATTTCAGAAGGGGAGGGTGCTCCACCGCCGTAGCCGCCCATTGTACTACTTCCATAGCCTCCCATCATACCACCACCATAGCCTCCCATCATACCGCCACCATAAGAGTCGTCATAACTACCGTATATACCGTCATATCCACTTCCAATGAGCAGCCTTGGTTGACGATTTGTCCCGCTTACGCTTAAAATCACCCATTCATCCGGTTTGATGTTACGAATATTGGCAGCGTACTTTAATGTACGAATCAACTCTGTCTTGAGTATTTCTACCATTTGCTTTTCATATTCTCCTGCAGAGGCTTGTGTTCCTGTGCTGCTCATACCAGGTGAAAGCACCTTTTGTCTTGCTTTATCCCATGTTTGGTCGGTATCGTTATTTTTTATTTCATTAGAATCCGTTGCAGCTTGTGAAAGCGATGAAAAATTATAATTCACCTCTATCATAAAAATTACACCATATCCCTGAATATAAATTGCTTCCGTCTGCTGATTATCCCGCCCGAAAAAGTCCCCGAAGTCTCTCAGAACACCCTCTATCAATCGCGGCTCACGAAATCTTTCGTCAAGAATCTCGGCCATTACGAGAATGTCTTCTTTGGTTTGAGCAATCTCTTCTGACTTAATACCCTGGTCCGGGACAATAATAATTCTCCTGTCTCCCGTCCTATCAATCCGTGCTTGTTCAACAGATGCCTCTTGTAATGTTGCAACTACTGACGTTTTCGGCTGCACGGGGATTCCGTTTATGATATCTGTCGTAATGTTTGTATATGATTTGCTGGCAGGCTCAAATATAATCCCCGGTTTTGAAAAAGTAATCTCCCCGCTCCATCCATAAGGAACCTGTATGCTGTATCGACTTCTGCTATCTGTAACAGTTGAAATATTACCAGGATTTGCATCGACTTTGATGTTTTGTATTGGCTTATCGTTTAACTTAATAGTATCGGTTATGGTTAGCATTCGTATTTGAGCTTTATAGTTCTGATTCGAAATATTCCTATTGACCGGAAGATATTGTACGAATGGGGGTGTCAAAGTATATTGTTCACTTTCAGGTCTGATTAAACCGCTCCAGCCGTATTCAACCTCAAAAGCATATCTGCCTTTATTGTCAGTAATTACAGGTATTATATTTTCTGATGTAATTTGAATACCTTCCATAGGATACCCCTTATCTGATATTATCGTGCCTGAAATCTGATATTTTAGTATTTTAGCAACATAATTCTCATCATTGTAATTTTTAACAATATTGTTATAGGTTCTTGAAGCAGGCTCGAAACTATAACCTCTCTTTTCCGGCCCTACTGTTCCCATCCAGCCATACTCGACCATAACACTATAAGAACCATTTCGATCAGTAACTGGATTTCCCGGGAGTCCATTCATCCTCACACCTTCTATTCCCGTTGTACCGGAAATAGTATAAACAATTGGTGCGGCTTTATAATCCTGATTATTTTTATCTGAGACAACTGTTTTATAAATCATTGATGCTGGTGAAAAAGTATAACCTTCCTTTTTGGGTACTACTGTCCCTGACCAACTATACATTACTGTTACACTATAAGAGCCGCTTTGATCAGTAACAACATGACTGGGTAAACCAAGCATTTCTACTCCTGTTATTCCTGTTGTACCTGAAATGTTACACATAATTGATGCAGCTTTATAATCCTGATTCGTAAAGTTATTAGATATTTTTGAATATGTTCTATTGGAAGGAGTAAAGTCAAGACCTTCTTTAACAGGTTTTACAGTACCAGAAAATCCATAATCTACAGTTACTGTATAAGAACCATCGGGACCAGTAACAACATAACCGGGCAAACCCTGCATTTCTACTCCCTGAATTCCCGTTTTACCTGAAATAATAAAAGAAAGTACATTTGCCGTATAATCATGATTCGTATAGTCAGAAGAAACAGCCGAATATATTCTCTTGGATGGATCGAAACTGTAACCTTCCATAGATGGACTGACATTTCCTGCCCAACCGAATGGAACCGCAACACTATAAAGACCATTCGAATCAGTAACGGGATGACCAGGAAGACCACGCATTACCACACCCTGAATGCCAACAGAACCGGAAATAGTACAATTGATTCTTACGGATGTGAAATCCTGATTAGCTTTTTCTTCGATAACTTCTGTATAAGTCCTGCTATTAGGACTGAATGTATAACCAGATTTTATTGGAGTAGCTGTTCCTGTCCAGTTGTGCGGCACCTTAGCGATGTAATAACCATTCTCATTGGTTACAGGACTACCCGGCAAGCCCAGTATTGTAACACCGCCTAAGTCCTCAACTCGGCCGGATATGGTATACATTATCGGCTTGCTCTCAGTACCCTGGGCAGAGACAAAACTATTAACGACTAAACATATAATGACAAATAACGCAATTGTTTGTTTGAAAGATTTCATTTTTTCCCCTTTCATTATTTTAATTATTCTTCTCATCACTATATTTTTGTCATTGCGAGCGAGGCAAAGCCGAGTGCGGCAATCTCTAATCCTCGATACGCTTAGAGATTGCTTCGACCTGAAGGTCTCGCAATGACATGAATTATACAAATTCTTATATTTCCATCAATTTTGTTCATACCCATGTAATTCATTTTTTCTTGAAGCGAGAGCTATAAGCGAGTTTCCCATCCTTGTATTATCTGCTCTCCTGTCGTTTTCGATTTTCTCGAACGCCGCGGCTGTCCATTGCCTGTCCTTCTGACGCGCCGCTTCTATCACATTAAGCATCTCGTTCATTCTCTTATCCATCAAAGTACTCGATGCCGACAATGTTTTTTCGGCAAATTCCGCACATTTCTTATCAACCATCGTTTGAATCTCTGCAATATTTACCTCTGGCTGGTTCGGGATTGCAAGCCTGCCTGCGATGAATCCGATGCCAATCAGAATTACAGCCGCTGCTGCATACTTAAGTATTTGGCCGCTAAAAAATACACGAGAAATTCGTACAGATGTACTTTCTCTTTGCTTTTCAGATTGAGTCAATACATCCCTGACTTTTTCAACAGCATTTTGTGCGGCTTGTTCTTTTGGCTCAATCTGCGAAATGATTTTCAATCGAAAGCGTATTTGGTTTTCTTTATCGTTATTCATATCATGTCTCCTTATCTGATATTTTTTTACTAACAGTTACCATTTTGTCGCGTAAACAAGTCATGGCTTTGGAGCATAATGCCCTGACCTGATGAGTTGTTTTGCCGATTTGTTCTGCAATATCTTCATATGACTGTTGTTGAATATATCTCATAATAATCATTTGTCTGCCGTTTTCATTCAATTTTTCGATAGCGTCAAGCATCTCTTCGAGCTCTTCTGTTCGTATTATTTTACTCAATGGCGAGCTGTCATTCGAGACTACTTCATAAGCAAAATTCTGTGCCTTGTCTTTTTGCCTGAATTTCCGGCGCCAGTCGAAAGCCAGGTTTATCGCTGTTCTGCGTGCGTAAGCATCAGGACTTATACTTTTTTCAAATCCGCGTGAATTACTTAATTTCAGGAACAATTCCTGCATAAGTTCTTCAGCCGCATCTTCGCGCAGCGTCAGCCTCGTCAGAAGCGTAAAGAGACTCGCTCCCGACCTGTCCAGCAATTCTAAAAGCTCTTTGCGCCGGTCTCGCAAATAATCTCCAGTACATTAAATTCTCAAAGAAACTATTATTATAGACGAAATACCCCCCTCCTGCGCAACTCTTTTTTTCCTGAATATTTTTTCAGCGCATAAAAAAAGACCGGGCTAAGCCCGGCCTTTGGTTTTCAAGCTGTGTCCTTAATTAGCAAGGAACTACATTAGTTGCACAAGGTCCTTTTTTGCCCTGTCCGACTTCAAACTCGACTTTTTGGCCTTCGTTGAGCGAAGCGTAACCGCCGGATTTAATCTCCGAATGATGAACAAACAAATCTTCGCCGCCATCATCCTGATTAATAAAACCAAATCCCTTGCTCGCATTAAACCATTTTACTGTACCTGTACTCAAGTGTACTTCTCCTTGGCCGGTATGTTGGCCAATATAATATTTCTCTCATTTTCTATTTATGGGGATAATCCTGAGAGAGGAAAGAATAATCTCCACTAAAAGAACTATAATAACATAAAAACTGATTTTGTCCAATAAAAAATAAATAAAATTATTTATTTTTTCAAAAGCCGCTTATTCCATCAATAATATCAGGCTGATGTTATATTTTATTTTTGAATTATTACACTTTATTTACTGTTTTTTCAACTTTTTTATTGCTATTCGTTTCATTATTTCCCAAAAAAGCGATTAATAAATTCCAGAATATTTTATTTTTTATGTTTCATTTCCTGCATTTTGTGTATAATATATGGTTAGAACGCCGACAAAAATATAGTTGGTTTATTTTAACTTAAAATGCCTTGTTAAGGAATTTAGGCCGGTTTTAGCGAATTTGAAAAAGCAGTCAGATGTGAAGCAAAGATTATTTTAAGACAGGACTTTAATTATTAGAATTTTTTATAAGTCTTAATCAGTCAGGATGAGCTTCTTTAGACGCATCATTTTTATCTCCTGTTGATTTAATTATATCGCCGCAAGCCCCCCTTTAGACCCGTTCTTTGGTAGATATATTATGCAGGAGCAGTATTATGAAGATTCTTCTTGTCAATCCGGACATCCCTCTTACTTTCTGGAGTTTTAAGAAAGCATTGAAATTCATCTCAAGAAAAGCGGTAGTCCCCCCGCTTGGATTATTGACTGTAGCCGCTTTGTTACCGCGCGAGTGGGAAACCAAGCTGGTTGATATGACTACAAAAAAACTGCATGACCGTGACATTAAATGGGCCGATTATATATTTATTACAGCCATGTTCATCCAGCGAAAATCTGCGGATGAGGTAATCGAACGATGCCATATACTTGGGAAGAAAATTGTCGCCGGAGGTCCCCTGTTTAATGGCATTCCAGAACAATATGCTCAGGTGGATCATCTTGTACTGAGAGAAGCTGAAATTACTTTGCCGCTGTTTGTGCGGGATATTCAAAACGGTTGTCCCAGAAAAGTGTACTACACACACGAAAAAGCAGACTTGCTCCAAACGCCGATTCCGTTGTGGAATTTAATAAAAATGAAGAAATACGCGATGATGTCTATCCAGTATTCGAGAGGCTGCCCATTCAATTGTGATTTCTGCGACGTGACAACATTGTTCGGTCATAAAATACGAACTAAAACAACTGAACAGGTGTTACAGGAATTGGAAGCAATATACTCTTCCGGCTGGAGAGATGAAGTGTTTTTTGTGGATGACAATTTTATTGGAAACAAAAAGCTGCTTAAAACAGAATTATTACCAGCTATTATCGAATGGATGAAAGCAAGAAAATTTCCCTTTACGTTCAATACACAGGCTTCAATCAATCTCGCGGATGACGAAGAGTTAATGGAAATGATGGTACAGGCGGGTTTTGACTGTGTTTTCGTAGGTATTGAAACTCCCAATGAAGAGTGTTTAAGCGAGTGCAACAAAGTTCAGAACAAAGGACGTGACCTGGTTGCATGTGTCAAAATAATCCAGCGATTCGGTATGCAGGTGCAAGCGGGATTTATTCTCGGCTTCGACAGTGATAATCCATCCGCCTTCGATAACCTGATTCATTTCATCCAAAAGAGCGGCGTAGTTACTGCTATGGTCGGACTGCTCAACGCTCCAAGAGGAACGAAATTGTATAACAGACTTATGAACGAGAACAGGCTCTCGAAAGAAAGCACCGGCGACAACACCGATTTCTCGATGAATTTCATTCCCAAAATGGGCGTTGAAGAGCTGCTCAATGGATATAAAAAAGTTGTGCACACAATATATTCACCGAGGAATTACTATAATAGAATACTGACATTCTTAAGGGAACTTAAACCCGGGGAAAATAACAAGTCGCGATACAGATACTGTGACATTAAAGCTTTTGTGAAATCCGTCTGGCATCTTGGAATAATAGATAATGGCCGCTTGTCTTATTGGAAACTGATTTTCTGGTCACTTTTCAAGAAACCCCAGCATTTTCATTTAGCCGTAACGCTCGCTATCTGCGGCTTCCACTTCCGCTCAATCTTTCAAAATTATGGCCGTGTGTAAAAGCATATAATTAATATAAAGAGCAGGAATCCACTATTGCGATAAATAATGAATACCTGCTCTTGTATGTAAAAGTGCCCGAATATTTTATTTTTTCACGTTGAACTTGTATTCATATGTTTCATCTTTCGACAAATCTTTTCCCTGACATTTTAAGATAAAACCATTACTTGTTTTTTCATATTTGAAGTCCTTGCCGCTAAACAAATCTTTCGGCATACCGCCTTGAAGTTCGTCCGGCAGTTTGCCTTTTTGAGCGTTTGATATATACAAATTCAACGCCGTCATAATCGCATTATTATAAGTTTTAGATTTAGTTTCTGCAGATATAAGTCTGCTGCCCCCTGGAACAAAATATGAAACGATCTTCGTATAAATGTTATTCTCACCTTCATTTTGAGGTTGCTCTTCCAGCTTGACAAGAGTTTCATATGATTCTGGATATGTTGAATCAAATGGAGCAATATATTTCGATGAATGTTCCGTATAATAATCCATAATTTCATTTACAAACGCTTCGCCCCCTTCTTTTATTATGTCAATTTGTTCTTGAGATAAAACCATACTAAATTCATTAAGAAAATAATCTATATCTCGCAATTTTATATCCTGAGAAAACACATTTCTTTCTTTGATTATGGAAGTCTTCATCTTTGGAAATTTACTCAAAATTTCAGAATACTCGTCCCTCAGCCAGGTAAGCGATACAGAATCATTAGAAATATTAGGCAGAATCTGTATAAGAACATCATTGGCTAAAGCTGTCGTAGAATAACCAACCAAAGTACATATGGGCATATCAGCACTACCAATATGCATCTCAAATTGAAGCGCACTTAAACATAAATTGATAGCCTCTATGTAATTACCAGCCTCACTTGCCATTTTTGCTTTTGCTAATGTTATTCTGGCAAGGTGCCTGAACTCCGCCAACGGTGGAACCAACATTGCCATACCTTGAGAATAATCCAAACCCCAGTCACAATATTTGCCTTTGCTTGCATCGATAAATTGTTTTACTGCGTGTTCCTTACCTTCGACATATTCCTTTATTTCATCATTTATCTCGATTTCACCTTTTATATACTTATTAGTTAAATCAGATTTTTCGCTATCCATCGTATAAGTATAAGCCGAACGGTAATACAATACAGCCGCGTTATCAGGAGGATAAGCGAAAACAATTGAATTAGAAAATAATAATACTAATATTAAACTTACAAATTGTACTGACTTTTTATTTATTTGTGATTTCATATTTATTCCTTTCCATGTTTATGTGCCGTTTGATTCGGTAAGTAATTCTGCAATTGTTACTTGTGTCGGTCGCGGCCTTATTTCTTGCATTGCCTTTTCGTATTGCTTTTCAACTTCATCAAGTCCGCCGCGATTATATGCAAGATTGATTGACATTAACGACATCATTTCCGCCGGTGTTTGTGTTACATTTGTCACTTCTGGAGGATCGATATTGTTCTCATTTTCAGGCCGGAAAATAAGTAATCCGATTGCAAGAAAAATTACAGCCGCTATAGTGCTAATTGCAATTTTATTTCGTATAAGTAACGTAAACATATTGAATTTACGAGATAGCGAGCTATATTCATCCATAATCGAATAAGAACCTTCAATAATCAATTTGTCCAATTGGTCACTGGTTTTAACATTCGGTTTTCCATCTCGAACGATTTTTTCAATATTTTCTGAAGGTCTCATTTTGTCACCGTATCATTTAATAGTTGACGAAGTTTCTGCAGGCCGTACCTGTACCTGCTCTGGACTGTGTTTATTGATATACCAAGTCCTTTGGAAATTTCGCGAAAACATATTTCCTGATGAAGATGCAGCACAATTACCTCACGCTGCTCATATGGAAGCTGGCTAAGCAAATCCTGCAACCGTCCGGATTCTTCATAATTAATCACATTATCAAGCGGGCAGTCCAAAACCTTATCAATTATTTCGATTAAATCCTGCTCGATGTTCTGACCAACTTTCATTTTGTTTTTATCACGAGCGCAATTAGCCACACAGGTTGAAAGGAAACCTTTCAACGTTCCGGTAAGACAAAAGTTGCCGGTAGCTGCGGCGAAAGAGATAAACACTTCATGTACGACATCTTCAGCGATACTTCTGTCACGCAGCAGGGTTACAGCAAGACCGAGCAGGTCATCTTTATACTTTTCATATATGCGGCGAAAAGCATCTTTGCTTCCGCGATTAAACTTCCATATTAGTATCTTGTCTTCTATCATCAATATTGCTTATCCAGTACAGGAAACGGCCGTTTACAATGATATAACGATTAAGATACCTATTTTAGTCTAAGATTCGCAATATTTTATAAAAAAAACAAATAAAAAAAAGCCGGCCTTCCGTCCTGAGCAACGTTGAAGGAAACCGGCCTTTTCGCTTTTTCATGGTTTTTTTCCCGTTTTTTCTATTTCCTGCCACAGAGCACACAGAGGTCACAGAGATATAACTAAAAACTAAAAACTCAAAACTATGCCGCTATACGCTGAGTTAATCCTGTATTCTGTGTCCTGTATTCTGTATTCTCTTTCAATAATCCTTAAATCCTCTCATCCACTCCGGCCAGTCCTCAGGCTTTACGCCCCCTGCTATTGTCCATGGACCATTCGTGTTGAAATCTTCATGCCATTTAAGTTTCCATAGTTCTTTTAAGCCGACCTTTCTCACCGACCAGTCAAGAAAAAGACTGTTTACTCCTCCGTTATGCCTATTAATGCAGCAGTGCGTTTCTTCTTCCTCTGTCGGAGCAGGACTCTGACCTTCCCATAAGAACAAACTATATGGAGATGCAGAGTCAAGATACAAAGGAATATTATTATGGCTTTTAAGTCCATAAATATTAAGTCCTTTTATATTTGTTACTCTTGATCCGCCTTCATAGGGAGTCATCCAGATAATAGTATGTACTAATTTATGACTAATTCCATAGCTGCCGTAATATTTTTTCTGGCCCTCTATCCATTCCCATGCTTTAAAAGCTGAACCAATGTTGCCTTCCAACGATTTACGCAAACCAATTGATGAACCCTCCATTCCCCTGACTATATTCTCTGGATAAGGAATATCGCTTATTTTAGAAGCCATCGGGCAGAAACGAATATTAATGATTTTATGCTCCATATTTTCATAAAGGTTGTCTAAACAATTAAAATATCCACCTGTACTTGGCCAATCCATAAGAAAACCCTGATTTTCTTCGATATACATTGAATATATTAATCCCCACTGCTTGAGATTGGACTGGCAGACAACCGTCCTTGCCTGATTTCTGGCATTTCGCAATGTAGGCATGAGAATTGCCATCAATACTGTTATAATTGCAATAACAACCAAAAGCTCGATTAACGTGAATCCTTTTCTCTTTTTCATGACTTCTTTCCTATTTCCTGCCACAGAGCACACAGAGGTCACAGAGATATAACTAAAAACTCAAAACTAAAAACTTCTCCTAAACATTGTACGCTCCACGCAGAATTAATTCTATATCCTGTCTCCTGTATTCTGTATTCTTTCAATAATCCTTAAATCCTCTCATCCATGCAGGCCAGTCTTCAGGTTTTACACCTCCAGCGATTGTCCAGGGACCGTTCGTATTGAAATCTTTGTGCCACTTCAATTTCCATAACTCCTTCAAACCGACCTTTCTTACCGACCAGTCTAAGAACAAGCTGTTTACTTGTTCATTGTGCCTATTAATACAGCAGCTTGTTTCTTGTTCCTCTGTTGGAGCAGGTTGCTGACCGTCCCAAGTGAACAAACTATATGGAGAGGCAGAATCAAGCAGCAAAGGGATTTTATTTTGGCCTGTAAGGTTATGGATATTTACTCTGGTTGTATCAGTTAGTATTTCCTCCATTTTGAGGTTTTCAGATGCCATTTTATAATGATTATACGAAAAAATAGTATTCGTTAATTCAAAATTAATTCCATAGCTTCCATTAAGATTATCCCGCCCTTCTATCCATTCCCATGCTTTAGAAGATGAACCAATCGTTCCGATCAAGGATATAGAAACCTCATTCGTGTAACTTGCAGTATGTCCGTCATGGAACGTCATAGATACCACATTATATTTTCTTCCTTCCATCCCCCTGACTAAATCCTTCGGATATGGTATGTTGCTTATTTTAGAAGCCATTGGGCAGAATTTAATTTTGAACTGATTATAATCCATATGTGAATATATGCTGTTTAAAAAATTAAGATAGCCGCCTTTTCCCTGCAAATTAAAGAGATACCCCTTATTATCATCGATGTACGTTGAAAATATCAGTCCCCATTGCTTAAGATTTGACTGACAAACTACTGTTCTCGCGCTGTTTCTCGCCCTTTTCAAAGAGGGCATTAAAATAGCTAATAACAGGGCTATAATAGAAATAACAACCAAAAGCTCGATTAATGTAAAACCTTTTCGCTTTTTCATATTACATACACCCATGAAACATAATATTTCCATTCATGCAGAGTACGAATGCATTTGACGGCAAATTTTCGCTTGGAAAGAGATTATTTCCATTATCATTTCATAATATAGTCTGTCAAGAAAAAAATATAATTATTTCAAAATATTTTAATAATCAGCCGGGGGCGTTTTGTTCTCTTTCCTGTCGCCCCCGGCTTTTATAAAAGCAGAATTTCTGCTTTCTCTATATAAGGCATTTGTCGATGGCGAAATGTTGATTAACTTTTTAAATATTTTTCGAAATATTTTTAAAATTTTTACAAAAACAGCAGATTTTTTCAGAAAATTGGTAAAAGTTGCGCAAAGCGCAATGTTTTCAAAAAATCCCCCGTATCAACAGAAAGCGGCACAACCATAATAACAACCTTTTACTGCCGAAAAAATGTTTTGACGGCGGCTTGTGATTGTTTTATACTCAAAAATCAATTTTTTTGTAAATAGCTTATATAACATGGAGATAAGAATGGATAGCAGTAAAATTGTAGCAGAAGGTATTACTTTCGATGATGTGCTTCTGATACCGGCTAAAAGCGATTTTGTGCCGAGCGAAGCAAATACGCAGACCCGCCTGACCAATAATATAAAAATCAATATACCGATAGTCTCGGCGGCGATGGATACCGTTACCGAAGCCGCCCTGGCAATTGCGCTCGCCCAGGAAGGCGGAATCGGCATTATTCATAAAAACCTCACGATAGAAGAGCAAAAACGCGAAGTCGCAAAGGTCAAACGCTCCGAGCACGGCGTAATTCTCGACCCGGTAACTTTGTCTCCCGACCAGCCTGTCAGCAAGGCTCTGCAGTTAATGAAAGAGCAGAACGTATCGGGAATTCCCATCGTCAAGGGCAAAAAACTTGTCGGAATACTTACCCGCAGAGATTTGAAATTCCTCAAAGACTATGACGTCCAAATAAACGAAGTAATGGTAAAAGACAACCTCGTTACAGGTCCCGCCGGAACAACTCTCGAACAGGCAAAGGAAATTCTCCAGAAACATAAAGTCGAAAAACTTCTGCTTGTCAACGGCAATTACGAGCTTGCCGGCCTGATTACAATGAGAGACATCGACCGGGTTCAGCAATACCCACTTGCGGCCAAGGACAAGCGAGGCAGACTCCTCGTTGGTGCCGCGGTCAGTGTTCACGAATACGAGCGGATTGAAGCCCTGATAAACGCGGATGTCGATATTATCGTAGTCGATACCGCACATGGCCATTCGCAAAATGTAATTGATACGGTCAAAAAGATAAAAGCCAATTACGAAATAGATGTTATCGCGGGTAATATTGCAACCGCAAAAGCCGCTGAGGATTTAATCGAAGCAGGCGCAAACGCAGTCAAAATCGGAATCGGTCCCGGTGCAATCTGTACGACAAGAATAATCTCCGGCGTAGGCGTCCCCCAGGTTTCAGCTATAATCGACTGCTGCAAGGCAGCACAAAAACACAATATCCCCGTCATCGCAGACGGAGGCATAAAACATTCCGGTGACATCACCAAGGCAATCGCTGCGGGCGCTTCGAGCGTTATGATAGGCTCCCTCTTTGCAGGCCTGAAAGAAAGTCCCGGCCAAATGGTGATTTACAAAGGCAGGCAATTCAAGGAATACAGGGGCATGGGTTCTCTTGGCGCGATGGTCAAAGGCTCCGCGGAGCGATACGGGCAGAGCAGCACGACTGAAAGAAGCAAGCTCGTGCCCGAAGGTGTGGAAGGACGCGTGCCGTATCACGGAACGCTAAGCTCTTTCATATATCAGCTTGTAGGCGGTTTGCGGGCGGGAATGGGATATTGCGGTGCAAGAAATATCGACGAGCTTATGAGCAAGAGCAGGTTTGTTCGTGTAACCAACGCTTCCATTCTCGAATCACACCCTCACGATATACAGATAACAAAGGAAGCGCCAAACTATTCGGCATCCCTGCCTTTCGAGGACTGATGACTATTCTTAATTTTTATTAATCTTCATTTATTAAAACAGGAAACCAGATGAATATACACCGCTGGGGTAGCCACTGGCTCAGATTTTTTTTTGCTTTTATGGTTTTTGCAGGAGGCTGTGCCAATAATTCAAATCTATCTGAGCAGCAGTCCACAGTCCAGACACAAACTGAAAATCCACCTTCTCAAAAATCCCATGTTTTCGTTCTTAAGGTGGAGAAAGAAGATTTGGACAAATGGCCCGACAGGCTTTGGAACGACAGCAAGGCAACTTTCACGAAACCTGAAAATATAGCCGCACTGCTTCTGGCCGGCGGCGCAAGCGTTGCAATGAATCAGGATACTGATAAGGAAATCGCGGATTATTTTGATAAGTATAACAAACTGCACAACTGGAAGGACGAAAGTCTCAATATAATCGGCAGCCCGACAACTCATTTTGCTGCAAGCAGCGTCTGGTATTTCTTTAGCCAGCGAAACAAGGACAGCCTTAACAAAGAGCGCGCCTGGACGATGAGAACCGCACTGACGATAACATGGCTCACAACTGCGGCGTTGAAAACCGCAAGAAACAATGACACTCCAAACGGCAAAAATCGCGCCTGGCCAAGCGGACATACTTCAAGCTCATTCACTGTCGCATCGGTTCTGGATGAATACTATGGACCTAAAGTTGGTATTCCGGCGTATGCTATTGCATCTCTTGTAGGATACAGGATGATGGATACAGGCGACCACTGGGGAAGTGACGTTCTTTTCGGAGCAACCTTAGGTTGGATAGTAGGTCATACCGTAGCAGGCCAAAACAAAGACCTTGAAATCGCCGGTTACAAAGTAGTGCCTTTTGTCCCTGTTTCAGAAAAACCAGCTTTCGGCATTGGTTTAGTAAAACGATTCTAAAATCTACTGCTATCTATAAATCGAATTCTCAGGAAGTTCTTTGTCTAATTTAATATTAATATCTTTTATTTCCTGGCCGCTTTTTATCTTCGTAGAATAAACAGATGTAATTTCCATATAACTATTTTTAACTTTTTTGGAACTTTTTACTTTATACCAGTTTGCGTCTTTTATTCTCGTTATAACCCAAACATAAACTTCTCCAGGTGGAAAACGGTACGACCATAAACCATTCTCATCTGAATGCATGAACTCATAGTTTGGAACGTTGTAACGTGGTGGTCGAGCGGCTGAAAAAAAGTGTATTGCAATATCTTTGAGTGGATTACCACTTGAATCAGTGACTTTTCCACTGATTATTCCTCCTTTGACAAGAACGAGCTTGAGATTTTCTTTCGTTTGACCTGATTTTAAATTTTCAAACTGTATAGCCGCTGCGGTCCATTCCGACAGAGTATTTTCAGACGGTCTCTCTAAAAGAACGCACAGGTTTCCGGGACTTGGATAAATATTTTCCAGTACGAATTTACCATCTTTATCTGTAACGCATTCATTACCACCTGGAGAAAATTCCATTGCACAATACACTACTTTTACGCCTTCTACAGGGAGCTTGGTTTTTTCATATGTAACTGTGCCGCTAAGTGTCACCGGTTTTTTAAGAACAAATTCAAGCTCTCCTTCGGTTCTTGGATTACCTCCACCTACTAAAATTCCACCTGATTCCATACTTCTTCCATAATCATCATATTGACCTGTGCTATATGTTTCCTGACTATACGCATAGCCATCAGCTACTGCCAAAATGTCGAAATCACATTTTTCTGCAAGTGCAGGTAATACAAATTTGCCATTAGAATCAGTTTTAACTTTTGGTGCAATATCCTGCCATGCCCTTCTAAAAATGAAACTTGATTGTTTACCATGAAGACTCCAAACCATCACTTCTGCTCCTGGGACTGGTTTGCCTTTTTCATTAACTACTCGACCTGTTGCTTTTTCTTCTGGTAATAAAGTAATTTCCACGTAGCTCTCAAAGCCAGTAGTATCGAGATATTTACCATACATTCCGAATCCATCTTTTTGTGCAAGTAACAATTGTGACGCTATTTCTGTTAAAGGTCCAAGAAGCTCTTCAAATTCAAATAAGCCTTTATCGTTCGTTTTTACTTTTGTTAAAATTGGTTTATCTGTATCCTGAGCTAACGTAATCTGAACATCTTTAATTGGATTGCCTTTACTATCAGTTACTTTCCCTGATAACTTGTAAGCTTTTGGCTGATCCAGAATAATCTTCAAATTTTCTGTGCCTGTAGGAATATCTTTAACAATTTTTGTTTGATAGTTTGCTGCTTTAATTAGGATATCAGTTTTACCGGGATTAAGCTCTGAAATTTTAAAAGAGCCATCTTTTTTTAATGTACCTGTTTCATAGTTTTGAGTAATTACCTTGACTGTTTTGTCTCCTATCTTTACAGGTTCTGGAAGCAATACAAGCTCTTTGTTTAATAATTCAATCGAAGCAGAACCAATAGGGTTTCCATTTTTATCTTCAACAAATCCGGAGATTTCCCTCTTAGCAAAATCCAGATCGGTTGAATCTTCGTTATCTACACTTTCTTGTTTTTTCAATTCCACTGACATATCCTGCCAGCTAACCTGACTCTCAAGCTGTTTTATTGTTTCATCATAGAAATTAAAGATTGTAAATAAATTATGTTTGTTTCCTATTTCTCTTATAAGAGCCAGACGCTGTGCGGGTGTAAGATCTATCGCGTTATTAATACTTGCCAATAAAGTTTGAGAAGATGTTCTATAACAATCTTCTATAGTAATTCTATCTTTGATATTTTCTGTTGTTTTTTCCCTATCGTTATACAATGCCAAAACTTTAGCATAATGCTTTTCTGCTTCATCAAAACGTTTCTGTATCCCATAAAAATATACGTACCTGTCTTCTATCTCGGCTTCAAGTACATAATCATTCTCGCGCAGATGATTTTTCATATTTAGCAATATATTTTCCGCGTTTTGAATATCGCTGTTTATCAAACGATTAAACCAGTAAATGTTAGCTTTCTTCCAAATATCAGTATTTGGGGCAGCAGTCTTGGCCGCTGTTTCAAACAATTCCATAGCTTTATTACTATCATGTCCATCCCAACTTGATTCATAAATATTTGCCAGTTCAAACAAAGCTTCTGCAATGCGAGGATACTCTTGATATTTTGAGATAAATTTCTCATAAGCTTCTATTAAAGCCGGAATTCCGAACGTGGAGGGATTCCGTTGACGCAGATAAAGGAGTTCATCGAAAAAACTGTCTTTAGTATCGTTACCTCCATTGGCATTTGCCTTTGTTTCTCCAGCTTCATACATACTGTCAAAATTTGCCGAGCCGCTTATTATAGAATGAGTTGTTTGTACATTATAAGGTGGATCAAGAAATTCATTTGCTTGTTTTATGAATTCCAAATCAGCTTTTTGTGATATTAATTCATAATTAATTGGGACATTTACATTGTTACCTAAACCAGTAAAAGAAGTTTCCTGTGGGATACAAAGATTCTCAAACCATTTTACTCCCGAATTGTTGATAATAATCTCCGGCGTTTCGGATAACTGGCCTTCCGAATCGAACCGGGTAAATTTTGCGTTCTGAACCATGTACATCGCCGCTGGATTAATTTGCAATTCCCACTGTCCCTGTATTTTATCTGTCATCTGTCCAGCGGCGGTTACAGTCATAATTCCATTATTACCAGTTGAAACCTCAACTATTCTGTCTATATAATTTGAATAATACCGCCCTATCGACCACAGGTAACGGATTTTTGATACGATAAAATAATTGGGATCGGTTTTATTTATTATTACCTGCCCGCTAATCATATTATCTTCCGGTTCTGGTGCTTTACCCGGTTCTAATACTTTTCCGAAAATATAATGATGTCCGCCTCGCTGCTTCGACATATAAACGACTGCTTTCATCATCATAGAGGGAGTACCCAATAGGCCATCGACCGGCTGGCTTGACTTGCGTTCATAAATTTCATCACTAATTTGCTCTAATGCAAATTCATCCTGGTGCATTGATATTTTCCAGCGAATTT
>JAFGEF010000021.1 GCA_016931715.1 Sedimentisphaerales bacterium | reverse complement strand
TTAAGAGTCGAAAGACCAGTTACGCCAAGTGTGCTCCCAAGTGTTGCAGCGCCGCTTGTACTTAAAGTTGTAACTCCTGATAATGCTCCGGCTTCGGTGATTCCGCCGCTGTTATTATCGAGTCCGCCTGTAATAGCCGCTCCTCCTGACAGAGTTGAAAGACCTGTTACTCCCAATGTGCCGCCGAGAGTCGCTGCATCACTGGTTGAAAGAGTAGTTACTCCTGAAACAGCCCCTGCATTTGATATTCCATCTCCGCCGTTATCGATACCATTAAGAGTCGAAAGACCAGTTACGCCAAGTGTGCTCCCAAGTGTTGCAGCGCCGCTTGTACTTAAAGTTGTAACTCCTGATAATGCACCTGCTTCTGTAATTCCGCCGCTGTTATTATCAAGTCCGCCTGTTATAGCCGCTCCTCCGGATAGTGTGGAAAGTCCTGTTACTCCCAATGTGTTATTAAGAGTCGTTGCGCCTGTTACTCCCAATGTTCCGCCTGTAGATAGATTTCCGGCTGTAATAGTGCCGCTGGCATCAATAGTCGAAGCGCCTGAAATAGCGCCTGCATTTGTAATTCCATCTCCGCCGTTGTCAATTCCGTTAAGAGTCGATAGTCCTGTCACGCCAAGTGTGCTGCCAAGTGCAGTTGCGCCAGTAACTCCTAAGGTATTACCCAGAGATGTTGCTCCGGTTACGTTAAGAGTGCTGCTGAGTGTTGCTGCGCCGGATACTCCGAGTGTGCTGCTTAGTGATGTTGCGCCATTAAGGCTGATACCATCACCGGCTACGATTAGAGTGTTTTCCCCGCCAGTTATACCGACATAGGTGGATGATGAAGTTGTCGATGAAGCGCCTCCATCAATGATTAAAATACCGGCTGTCGTATTGGAAATAACAGAGCTTGTATCCTGAGCGGTTCCCTCATCATTCGCACGAAGCACAACATAGGGGCTCCCTGAATCAGTAATTATAGCTACGTCACCCGTTTCATTTGCGACATCATCTTTTGCAGTCATGGTGTCTGATGCTGCCCATATACAAGCAGGTTTGATAATGAGAGCTATCATTATGAATGCGATACCCAAGGTTTTAATAATTTTAGTTTTCATATTATTTCCTTTCCTGATGGCATCGAGTTATTCACTGAATGACTTCCTTTTTGATCACCACTGTTCCGCTTCCTGCAGGCATGAGAAAAACTTTTACCTTCCCGCCGTCAAGAAGTATAATATTTTTCTTCATCACACTGACTCTTTTCAAATTTTTGAATGTTGTTTTTTCAAGCTCTTCACAGCTTTTGTTTACATATTCGACTGTATCATATACAGCATCCTGATTTGGAAAGAAACTCGCACTTGCATAAAGCGTGGAATTGTCTTTGCGAACCAGTTCAAATGATGTGGAAAAAATATGCTGGTCAGGCTGGTTTTGCGGCTTAAAAATAAATACTCCCGTCTGATTATTCGCAGTAAGAAATGTTGCTACCTGGTTAATTCTGCTCACGCAGGAAAGAACGCCGAGCTTTACAGCCGCTTCTGTTACGATATTTACCGACGAATCTGCCTGCATTTGAATTACAGGCGCCGATTCAGGGGTGGGCGATTGTGTTGAAGAAGCATTTGGCTGATTAACCTGCTGTGTAGAATTCGATATCGCAGATAGCGTGATAATCCTGTTGTTTTTTATATTGAAAATAAGAACAACACAAAAGATGATGCCGATTATGACACAAAGCATTATAAAAAATCTTCTGCATTGCCCAGTAACAGAATCCTTTTTCGTATTCATCAGAAAATCCCTTTCTTATTTTGAATATATCGCTGGATTGATTTAATTATGCTTTATCAGTATTGAAAAAGCCATTTTCACAAAAGTTCTCATAAATGCTGTTTTTTCAATACAGGCAGCTGCCAAACCTTTTGTAGAAAACGATACAAGGTCTCATATACCTCCGCCAATAAACAGTTTGTAAAAGAATCATACTTTTTATCGGTATAAGAGTTTATATTCTTTAGACCAAACAAGCCCTGTATTATTTATATTGCCTATATTATATACAGGCTTAATGTTCCAATTTTGCAGCGGAGAATATCTTTTCTATCCTTATTTTTGAATTTGAATATTAAATAATGGTATCTTCTCATTGTGGCGGCAGTTTGGGCAAATTATACAATTTAGACAGATTGCATCTTCGCATTAAAATATTTCCGCTCTATTTCATATTTTTTTTCTTGATAAATAACCTTCATATTGTACATAATAATCATCAAAATATTGCTGTTTTATTGTGTACAAGTTGAACAATTTGAAAACAATAAATTGGGAGTGCGAAAATGAGAGCTGAATATCCAAAAGTCACATACAGACAACACACTTTTTTTTCAAGTCTCGTATCCGGGTTGTGCATGATTGTTATCACTTTAATAATCTGCGGGACTGTAATCATTATCTACGGTATGAATATTGCGGGCGAAAAATCCGAAGAGATTATTTCTCTGGCTCAGAGCACGATTCATGGTCTGCCTGCAATCAGGGAATCTCTTCCGCCGTTTGCTGCCGATATTCTCGATAACAGCCGTGTTCCTCAATATCGTGACCAGATTGAGATTTCAGCCAAGCCTGTTTTGTCACCGAAGAATGCCGGAATCTTGGGCGCATCAGTTACAATAATAAACAAAGGCGCGAAAGTTGTGTCACTGATGTCACTTCGTATTGTTATTTTTGACGGCAATAATGACATTCTTACTGAATTGAACGAGTGGGTAGTGACACCTGTTGCGGGTAAAAATAACTGGCCCGGGCCGCTCATGCCGAATTCCAAACGCAATTTTTCCATACCAGGCACAAAAGCCTTCACTATCCCGAATTTCAGCGAAATCAAAACAGAGGTGGAAATTACCGAAATCCGGATTTGGAATGAAGAAGAAACTTCAAAGCCGACTGATGCTAACGCACCTGCGGCGGTTTGAAACTGATTATTCTTTTTTTCAACTTTTTTTATTCTTCTTCAATTTATTTTTAGTCAGGTTCGCCTGGTACTTTTCCGTTTTGTGTCGCACAATTTCACCTTCGACCATATAGAGAACATCTTCAGCAATATTCGTTGCGTGGTCTGCAATTCTTTCCAAATGTCGAGAAACAGACAATAAATGTACAAGACACTCGGTCTGGTCGGGATTCGTATGAATCATGTTCTGGATCAGAATATACACCTGTCGGTTCATCGCATCAATTTCATCGTCAGCAGTGCATACATCACGTGCTGTCTCAGCGCTGAGGTTGACTAGTGCATCAAGGCTCTGCTTGAGCATTTTCTGCGCTTTCGCGGCCATGTCGATGAAATTAAACGCACCATAAACAGGAGGCTGAGTGCAGAGAAACGCACCTCGTTCGGCAATATTAACCGCTAAATCGCCGATACGTTCGAGATCATTATTTATTTTAAGAACAGCAATAATAAATCTAAGGTCTATTGCCACCGGCTGATGAAGAGCAAGTATCTTCAGGCAGGTTTCTTCTATCTCGACTTCCTTGCGGTCAATTTCTATGTCTTTATCGATAATTTTTTTTGCGAGCGATTCATCGTGTTTCTCAATTGCCAGAATCGATTCCCGAACTCTCTGCTCAACAATAGCGCCAAGTGTCAGGATTTCTGTTTTCAGGTTCTCAATTTCTCGTTGTAAGTGCATAGGCATATAGAATTCCTTTCATAAGGATCAAAGTTTGTTTTATATTTCTTATTATCCGAACCTTCCTGTAACATAATCTTCAGTTTGTTTCTTACTCGGATTTTCAAAAATCCTGACAGTAGAATCATATTCCACGAGTTCACCAAGCCAGAAAAGAGCCGTTTGTTCGCTTACTCTTGCGGCCTGCTGCATATTATGAGTAACGATAACTATAGTATAGTTTATCGCCAGCTCTTTCATTAAATCTTCAATATTACCGGTAGCAATGGGGTCCAGTGCAGAGCATGGTTCATCCATCAGAAGCACTTCAGGCTCGATTGCCAGAAGTCTTGATATGCACAATCGCTGCTGCTGTTCTGCGGAAAGACTTAACGCTGACATATTAAGTTTGTCCTTGAGTTCATCCCAAAGACCTGTCGCACAAAGACTTTTCTCGACGGCCATTTGTGTTTCGCTGCCCTTCGGCAGGCCGTGAACTCTGCGACCGAAAGCAACATTCTCGAAAACAGACAGCGGGAATGGATTAGGCCTTTGAAAAACCATCCCGACTTTGCGGCGCAATTGAGTAAGGTCCATAGACGAATTATAAATATCCTGGCCGTTGAAAAGAATTTGCCCGCTGATTCTTGAGCCTTCGACCAGGTCGTTCATCCGGTTAAAACAACGCAACAAAGTGGACTTTCCGCAGCCTGAAGGACCGATTATCGCAGTAATAGATTGCGGCTTTACGGACATAGTGACATCTTTGACCGCATGAAAGGTGTCGTAATAAAGATTCAGATTTCTTACTTCTATTTTACTATCCATATACACTTTACCCGAATTGCCCGGTTATATACGCTTCTGTTCTTTCATCTGCCGGATTCGTAAATAATTCATCTGTCCGGCTGAGCTCGATTAATTGTCCCATAAGGAAGAAAGCTGTCCTGTCGGAAGCTCTCGCGGCCTGTTTGGTATTGTTTGTTACCAGTACAACAGCATAGCTGGATTTAAGTTCGAGCATGGCATCCTCGATCTTTGCGGTGGAAATAGGATCAAGTCCCGAGCAAGGTTCGTCGAGAAGAAGCACTTCAGGCTGCAATGCAAGCACTCTCGCAAGGCACATTCGCTGCTGCTGGCCGCCTGAAAGATTCATCGCAGGCTCCTTCAGTCTGTCTTTTACTTCATCCCAGAGAACAGCCTTTTTCAGACCGAACTCGACAAGTTCGTCAAGCTTCGAGCGAGATTTGATTCCTGATACTTTCGGCCCGTATGCCACGTTGTCATAAATTGAGCATGGCAGCGGCGCCGGTACGGCATAAACCATTCCGATACGCCGGCGAAGAGACGGAACATCAACGGTATTGTCATAAATATCTTTTTCATCAAAAATAATTTTGCCTGAATGTGAAAAATGAAAATGCAGGTCATTAAGACGATTCAGGCTTCGCAGAAAAGTCGATTTGCCGCTGTTGGCAGGTCCTATTATTGCAAGACGTTCTTTACTATATATGGAAAGCTCGATTTGCCTGAGGACTTCTGCCTGATTGTAAAAGGCCGAGAATTTATCAACGATTATTTTTGCGTTATCACTCATCATCTTACCTTTGCAGCAAGCCTGCGCATCAGCAGATATGCTATTACATTAATTACCAGTATCGTAATAATAAGAACCGAAGCTGTCGCATATGCGTTTTCCATCGAAATTCCTTCACGTGAAAGAATATAAAAATGAAGCGACAAAGTCCTTACCGATGCAAACGGCGAGTCCGGCATTCTCAAAGCCGAGCCTGCGGTCAGCATTACCGCAGCAGTCTCGCTGATGCATCTGCCTATGGAAAGAACTATTCCCGTACCTATGCCCGGCAAAGCGGATTTCAATACGACTTTCGTCACCATCTGCCATCGTGTGCTGCCAAGGCCGTAACTTACTTCGCGATACGATTTTGGTACGGCACGAATCGCTTCTTCGCTTGTTCGTATAATTGTCGGAAGCACCATAATTGCAAGCGTGAGCGCTCCTGATATTATGGAGAATCCCATACGCAGAACTACAACGAAAAAGACAAAGCCAAACAAGCCGAAAATAATAGACGGAATAGCAGCAAGACAATCAGTTCCGAAACGGATGATAGAAGTCAATTTACCTTCACGAGTATATTCTGTCAGATAAATCGTGGTAAGCACCCCGACAGGCGCTGCTATTATTACGGCAAGGCCCGTAACTAAAATTGTTCCCACAATCATCGGGAAAATGCCGCCTTCGCGTCCCATTCTTCGAGATGATTCGGTCAGGAAAGACCAGTTTATATGACCAAGTCCGTGTACAAGGATATATCCGATGATAAAAAGCAAAACGAGAAGCGTAATTGAGGTTATCAGCCATAAGAAAGCAACGACAAATCTCTGTGATGCCGCAGGAGTAATTTTCATTTTTTCGCCGCCTTTCCTGCACTTCTTCGTGATATAGTCAAAGCTATTGTGTTCAATATCATAATAATAACAAATAGAGTGACACCTGTTGCAAAAAGCGCCTGGCGATGTTCTCCCGCGGCGTAACCCATCTCAAGCGCTATGTTGCTGGTAAGAGTTCGCACAGGATCCAAAATGCTGTGCGGCAGTTCCAGCGCATTGCCCGCAACCATAATAACCGCCATCGTTTCGCCGATTGCCCGTCCCATTCCGAGTATAAATGCCGCGAGAATGCCGGATTTTGCAGCTTTCAAAATGACCATGTGAGTCGTCTGCCAGCGTGTGGCTCCCAGCGCTATCGCGCCGTCACGATATGACTTCGGTACCGCCTGGATGACATCAACAGAAATGCTCGTAATCGTTGGCAATACCATTATGCCAAGAACAATCGATGAGGTAAGTATCGATAAACCCGGTCCGCCGAGATACTCACGAACAAGCGGCACAAGTACAACTACACCGATGAATCCATACACTACCGATGGAATTCCAGCCAGAACTTCTATTGCCGGTTTTAATATAACAACCAACTGGCGAGGTGCAAATTGAGTCAGGACAACAGCACAGCCGAGACCGAATACCGCGCCGATTATGATGGCTCCCGCCGTAACCGCAAGCGACCCGATTATCATATTCATTATGCCGAATTTACCTTCACCGGGATACCAGTCGCCGGAAAGGAAAAAATCTTTCGCGCCGACTCGCAGAATAATCGGAAGGCCTTCTTTGAAAACAAAAACCGTAATGAGCACCAGACTTGAAATAGCCGATAAAGCTACGATGGTTAACGCAATTTGTATTATTTTATCCTGCTTCATTTAAAGACTATTCTTGACACTGATTAACACTGTTATAATTTTTAGTTTTAAATCTGTGTTTGCCAAAGGCAATTAGTGTCGATGGCGTCTCGCCCTCGGTTAAACAAAACGCGGACAAGATGCCCGCGACACGTTTTTGGTGTTAATCTGTGTCTGATATTTTTCATTTTACGCGAATTAATCCTTCTGATTCGAGTATCTTTTGTCCCAAGTCAGACAAAACAAAATCGATAAATTCCTGCGCCTGCGGCCTGAGCTGCGAGTTTGTCTTCAGGACAAAAAGAAAAGGTCTCGACAATTTATATTTGCCCGATTTAACCTGTTCCGCTAAAGGTTCGACTCCATTTACGTGCAGCGATTTTAATTCTTCTCCGACCAGACCAAGCGACATGTATCCTACCGCCGCGGGATCGAGCCTTACTAATTCTTTGACTGCGCCGTTGGATTCCTGGACAAGGGCTTTGCGCGAGACTATTTTTTTGTCCATCACGAGCTTGATGAAAGCTTCACGGGTACCTGAGCCTTCTTCTCGCATAATCAGCCTGACAGGCATATCATTGCCGCCAAGACTTTTCCAGTTTTGTATTTGTCCCGAAAAGAGCATTTGAATCTGTTCAATAGTCAAATCGTTCACCGGATTGGATTTGTGAACGACTACCGCAAGGCCGTCACGCGCAATCTCAATGGCTGTGTCAACAGAATTTTCTTCTTCTTTCAATGTTCGTGAACACATTCCGATATCAGCAATTTCATTGGCAATCGCCTGTATGCCCGCAGTCGAACCGCCGCCCTGAACATCTATTGTTTCGTCAGGATTAATTTTCAGGAACTCTTCAGCAAGCAGCTCGGCAAAAGGCTGAATAGATGTAGAGCCAATCACATTAACCGGACGGTCACTGGAATCTTTGCATCCTGCAAAGAAAATCAGGAAAACAAAGAGTAATAGAAAACCAATCGACCTGTGCTGCGGCTGATACACGGCCGCTTTCCCACAGACAGAAAAGAAAATCGAATATTCATGACCTGAAACCATTATTGTCATTCTAACACAACGCCATATTCAATTGTTAAGATTGTGTTAATTTTGCGTTAGAAGTATGTTAGCAATAAGAGTTTTGCAAAAATGAGAGTAGGCATATATTATTTGCATAACTCTTTAATAAGTAATATGTTATGTTTAGAAAGAAAAAATTATGAAATGAATTTTTTCTTTTCTTTTTGCTCGCTCATCTATCCGAATCTTCCAGTAACATAATCTTCAGTCTGCTTATTTGACGGATTACTGAAAATTTTCGTTGTAAGGTCATATTCAATCAGCTCGCCAAGACAGAAAAATGCAGCCATTTCACTCACACGTGCCGCCTGCTGCATATTATGTGTAACAATAACGATTGTATAATCGTTTTTAAGCGTTTCAATCAAATCTTCAATTTTACTTGTCGCAATAGGATCCAGCGCCGAGCATGGCTCATCCATTAAAAGCACCTTCGGCCTGGTCGATAATGCTCTTGCGATACACAATCTCTGCTGCTGGCCGCCGGAAAGCGCCAATGCGGATTTCTTGAGGTCGTCTTTTACCTCATCCCACAAAGCAGCGGACTGGAGGCTTTCTTCGACTGTTTGCTGGAGAACACTTCGTTTTTTTATTCCCTGAAGCCTGGGGCCATAAGCGACATTATCGAAAATACTTTTCGGGAAGGGATTCGGCTTTTGAAAAACCATTCCAACCTGCTGTCGAAGATTGACCAGGTTAATTTGCCTGGAGTAAATATCCTGATTATTGACAAATAATTTTCCTTCGACGTGTATATTTGGAATCAGGTCGTTAATTCGATTTATACTCCTGAGAAATGTGCTCTTGCCGCACCCGCTGGGACCGATTATCGCTGTGACCATAAATGGGTATATTTCCATCGAAATATTTTTCACGCCGGCTTTGGAGCCATAGTAAAAGCTGAAATCATCAGCTTTTATTATTGAAAGACTTTTTTCCGGGAGTGTACTGTTATATGGTTCCGTCTGTTCTATTTTTTCCATATCGATCATTTCTAATTCCGAAGTATCATACTTATCTTTTATTGACTTAACCACTGATATTACCATATCATTATTATTCCTTTTTGGCATTGTAATTTCCTTTTATCACAACTTCAAGGTTTCAATGTCCTTTAAGTTTTTTGAATACTCTCGAACGCAGCATGATTGCCAGGGCGTTAAGACATAATATAAGCAGTACAAGTGTAACAACCATTCCGTACTGATTATGAGGAACTTCGGCGGCTAACTTGTCCGAAACAGCCATATCCCAGCTTCCATAAGAAAGCGTTCGAGTTTTTTGGAAAATCGAGTCCGGAACAGGACCTATGGCAATTCCCGCTGTAAATAATATCGGAGCAGTCTCTCCGGCAACCCTGCTCAGGCTCAAGATAATACCAGTTAAAATTCCGGGAAGAGCCGCAGGCAATGTTACCTTAACGAAGGTCACGAACTTGCTCGCTCCAAGAGCAAGCGAAGCCTCTTTATATGTCTGAGGTACTGTCCGAATCGCTTCCTCACTTGAGCGAATCATAACAGGTAAAGTCAATACAGCAAGCGTAAGAGAGCCTGCAAGTATGCAGCCCTGGGATGGACCGCCAAAAAATGGAATAAAAAACAATACAAAAAAAGCCATACCAAATAAGCCGAAAACAATGCTTGGTACTCCTGCAAGAGTATTGATGCACATCCTGATAACTCTTATGACGGGGCCTTCGCTTGAGCATTCGGTCAGATATGCTGCGCTTATGACTCCGAACGGGATTACAAAAACCATGCTCAAAAGCGTTAGAAAAAGCGTCCCTAAAATCTCCGGACCGATACCTCCGAAATAGTGTCCCGGTGTACTATCATCCAAAAAGTATCGCCAGTAAAATGTGATTTGGGGATTCAGCATTTTTTTGCTATTGTCTTTTATGTATGCGAACAAAGGCTCCAGTTCAGTTCCTGCAAACTGCTCGGCCCGCGAAGTTTCGATTCTTACGAGCGTTTTGGAATTTTCCTGCTCGATCCATTGTTCTTTCCAGAATAACTCATGCATGAGCTTCTGAGCCTGGTCCCATCTTGCGGCCCCATAACGTTTCTGTGCCAATACAGGCTTATTTCCATTTGGATCAGGACCTAATAATTTCACAATGATATCTTCTAATTCGTTCAGTTCACCTGCATACAGATCTTTTTTTTCAAAATCAATTTTTTCAGAAGCTTGTGCAAATTCATGCGCCAGCTTGAAATATTGCGCCGCTGATGTTTTCCTGAAACGTTCGTCAGATTCGTATCGCAAAACAAAATCTATATGCTTCTTAATCTGTTCTATATCAGTACTTGAAAATGCTTCAATGAGTTTGTCACGGATGTCCCTGCTCAATCCTCGCAGTTCCTGGTATCGTTCCCGCTCCGTATCCTGTAGCTGAAGCTCTTTACCGAAAGTCCTGTCGATTTGTTTTGCCTGGTCCGTGAGTTTTTCTGCATCGATTCCGTTCCTGAATTTATCAATGATGTTATAAACAGCTTGCCTGGCTTGTTTTGTTTGTATATCCTCCTGCTTTATTTTCTCTATATTGCCGTGTTCGAATTCTGCTAATTGCATCTTTCGGAATTCTACAGTTCCCCTGAAGAATATCGCGCCAAGACCCCGATAAATCATGGGACCAAGTATAACAAACAGCGCAGCAATCATACACATCACAGCCAGACCTGTCAGAACCGTGAAAAACTTATCGAGAGTTATGCGCAAATTCTCCCTCACTTATACTTTCCCCAAAGATTTTCTTGCCCGTGTTAAAAAATACTCACTTACCAGATTAAGCATTAACGTCATAACAAGTAAAAGCAGACCTATCATGAACAGCGCCCTGTAGTGGTCAGAGCCTTTGGCAGTTTCACCCATCTCGCCAGCTATCGAAGCAGTCATTGTACGAATCGATTGGGACAAATCCCACCATGGATTTGGTATTTGTGCTGCGTTGCCGGAAGCCATCCAGACAACCATCGTCTCGCCTATCGCTCTCATCATGCCAAGAACAATTCCTGCGATGATGCCGCTGTGTGCGGCTGGTATTACAACTTTAAACATTGTCTCGAAACGAGTCGCCCCGAGTGCATAAGATGCTTCACGCAGTTCTCTGCCCGATGCTGAAATAGAATCTTCCGCGACACTGATAATTGTCGGAAGCGCCATTATCGAAAGAAGCAATGATGAATTCAGTGCATTGGTCCCACTTGAGAAACCAAGATTTTTTTGCAGCCATGGAGCCAGAATCAGAACAGCAAAAAAGCCATACGCAACAGAAGGTATAGCGGCGAGTATTTCAATAATAGGTTTTACTATCCCCCTGATTTTGAATGAAATTATATCACTGAGAAAAACAGATGCTAATACACCGACAGGCACAGAAAAAACAAGTGATATCGCTGTAACATAAATTGAGCCGACTATGATAGCCATCGCTCCGAATTCGGCGCCATCCTTCGCTTCAGGATACCATGCTGTACTGGTTAAAAAATCTGTAATGCCGAACTTTGTCAGGAAAGGAAATGCTTCGAGCGTCACAAATAAAAAAATCAGAAGCACCGCAAAAACAGATGTGAATGTGAATAAAAATAATAGAAAAGAGCCTATATACCTGAACAAAAAACCTTTTACATCCTGTGTAAAAGTAAGAACCAGCGGCTGCTCGAATACAACCGCTGGTTTCAATATTTTTTCTGATTTTATATTATCCATGCTTTTTCTAATAGTTGGTTAAGGCTACAAAGCCTTTGTCCTCGATAACTTCCTGACCTTTTTCCGTCAAATGGAATGTGACAAACTTATGAGTCATCGAGCCGAGTTTAGGATAACCATTCGTGAACATGTATAAAGGTCTTGATAACGAGTATTGACCACTGATTATTGTTTGTACTGATGGCTTCACGCCATTCACAGTAAGAGCTTTTACGCCCGTTTTTACAAAGCCGAAACCAACATAACCTACAGCTCCTGATGTACTTTGCACGCGAGCAAACATTTGCGGATTCGAGTTGACATATTCCACATTAGACGCCATTTTCTGGCTTTTCATAATAAAAGTCTCGAAAGTATCATATGTGCCCGATTCGGTGTCCCTGCTGATAACGACAATCTGAGTATCGGGACCACCGAGCTGTTTCCAGTTTGTTATTTTGCCGATGTAAATATCTCTAACCTGCTCTGTTGTTAAAGCATTAATTGGATTGGATGGATGTACTACCACACAAATACCGTCCATAGCTATTGCGTGAGCAACCGGAAAAACACCTTTTGCTACGGCATCTTTGAATTCGGTGTCTTTCATAAACCTGCTCATTGTCGCAATATCGCACCGACCGTCGATTAACGCAGTTGCGCCGGTTCCGCTGCCGCTCTTATTAACTGTTATTGCCGTATCAGGATACATGCTTTTAAATGCTTCTGCAAAACCGTCCGCAACAGGACCGACTGTGGTCGAACCTTCTATATGAAGCTTTTCCTGCGCTATGACATTCGTCGAAACCAGAAGAGCGAAAGTTATCAAAATTTTTACAGTTATCGATTTCATTTTTTCTCCTTAATTATAGTGTTAAATTGTTAATATTATGTTAGCGTAATGTTAATAATATATTTGTAGATTTCAGAATTTCAGAACTAATGAAGCATGCAATCTTCTATAATCCAAATCGCATCCACCGCTTTGTCCATCATTTACTGATTGGAAATATGTTGTTGACATCTGTACATTTTTTGCCAATTGGTAAGTTAAATCGACACAATGACCTCTGGTATCTGTGCCTCCGCCGCCGAAATCCGAGTCGGTGAAAGCTCCTGGAACTGCATCGGCTTCAAGCTCCCTATAGTCGTAGGAAAGCTCCCATGAGCCGGGTTTGCCGGCTTTATTAAATTTAGCTCCAACAATGAAACCTGTATCTCCGTTGGAACTTGCGACAAGATTATTCACCCAGCTTCCGTAAACAGATACCGGAAATTCTTTTAATTTCGTCCCATATTCACCAAAAAGTTCCAAAATATCAAAATCACTCGCCCATGAACCTGAGCCTGTGTTACCGGCAAGGATATCGTACGTATCCGTTTTGCCCTGAATGTTGCCATAATCTAAATAACCTGCACCGCCAAGAATATAATCTGAGTTCTCCAGAGAATGTTTTATATAAGTCTGTGCTCCCCAAAGAGAAGTGTCTGCTCCGCTGCTGCTTTCGTCCACCCATAAGCCGGCGCCGTTAAAAAATAACTTGTCGGATTTGTTGAGATCAATACTATGGCTGACTCCAAAACCTTCAGGATTCAGATCACCATCCCATATTAGCTGGTTTTTCCCAACGCTATAAAAAGGATTCTTTATTTTACCACCGGATACATTTAATCCCGACACTGACGTGGGGTGCCAGTTAAAACAGGCAAGGTCAATCCAGAGGTCCTTATCGGAGAAATATTGTTTAAGCGTCTGGTTTGCTGATATTGGGTCTCCGAACATATCTTCATCGCTTGCCAGAATGCTTCTTTCGCCTGTTGCAAATCTGAAACCAACGTCCCATTCATCGTTGATTAAAGCTTCAATCATCAATCTGGCTCTGATTCTTTCTCTATCTCGTCCGAGTTTCCAATCCGGGTTGATTGTACCGGTTTCGGTATCTATATGTTCGTGGCGATATCTGAAATCGCCTGAAATTTTTACCTTTTCAATCCATTTCAGACTATCAGGAAGTTTAAGGTTTTCCGATTGATTATCCTCGTTATCGGTTTTCTGATTTGCTTCCAACTGAGTAATCCTGCCGCTCAATTCTGTTATTTGTTTTTTGAGGTTTTCTGCTTCTTCAGAGCCGGCTCGTCCAATTGAAACCGAACAAAAAATCATTGCGGCAGCTATCAACATACATTTCAAGTTAAAAATATTTTTTGTCATCTGTACATCTCCCAAAACTATATTACGTTTAATCTGCTTCACCGAGACCACCCCGGAGAAACCATAACAAGATGCAGTAAATATAGTTTCATATTGTTAAAGAAATATCAGGGTGTTATTAGAATTATGTTAATTGAAAAAAAAGAAATTATTCGACAGGCAGGTATAATATAAATGTGCTTCCTGCGCCGGGTTTGCTTCTAACCGAAACGAAACCTCTGTGAACCTGTGCAATGTGCTTTACAATCGCCAGGCCAAGCCCTGTGCCCCCCAGCTTGCGGCTGCGACCCTTGTCAACTACGAAAAACCTTTCAAAAATTCTTGCCTTGTGTTTCTCCTCGATTCCGCAGCCGCTGTCCTGAACTGAAATGGACAGATCTTTTTCGTTTCTCTTGACGTAAATATTTATATTACTTTGAGCCGGACTGTATTTTATTGCGTTATCTATTAAGTTCAGCACCGCCTGTTCTAACAAAGTGGGATTAATTTTAATTTCAATTTCTTCAGAGCAGTCAAGGTTGATTTGTATTTCTTTTTCCTTTGCTTTTGTGTCTGATAATTCTATTGCAGCAGCCAGAACAGGTTTGAGCAGAACTTTTTCAAATGTAATTTCCCTTCTCTCGCCTTCCTGCTCCAGCCGGGAGAGAGTCAATAAATCTTCTATTATCGCATTTAACCTGTCAGAATGTTTGGCGATAATATCGAGATAACGTCCAGCCTGTACCGGGTCGCTGATTTTCCTGTCACGCAGCGCCTCGACAAAACCCTGGATTGATGTAACAGGAGTTCTAAGTTCGTGTGAAACATTGGATACAAAGTCACGACGGACATTTTCGAGCCTCCGCATCCTGGTCATATCAGTCAGAACGATCACCGCCCCGCTTCTTTTGCCGAAGTTATCCGACAAACTGGCGCCATGTAACTGAAAGAATCTTTCGTCTTCATTCCTGAGCAGCATTTCAGCTTCCACAGGTTTGTCACTGTCTAATGTTTTTCTTACAAATTCGAGAAGCTCGACATTACGAATGACTTCTTCGATATTATGGCCGCACGCCTGCTGCGGCTCGATGCCCAGAAGTTTCGATGCTGCCATGTTTATGCTGACGATATGCCTGCCTGAATCGACCGCAATAACACCTTCCGACATGCTTGTCAGTACCGCCTCCAGCTCATTGCGCTGGCCTGTTATCGTCTTTATTCTCTCATTTAGTTGTCTTGCCATTTGATTGAGAGATTCCGCTAAAATCCCGAATTCTGCGTTATACGGAGGAACACGCTGGTCAAGTTTTCCTTCGGCAAAGTCATGGGCTATCTGCTGCATTTCTATTATAGGATTTGTTATTCGCCTTGATACATATAAACTTATCACAGCGGCACAAAGCACTATAGCAAAGATGCCGAAAAATACCTTGGAATAAATATTATTCAATGTTTTGTTAATGCCGCTAATCGGCAGTGCAGTGCGTATGAAACCAAGACTGTCGGTTTCTTTGAGTTTTATCGCAACATACATCATATCGATTCCGAGCGTGGGACTTCTTCTGATTGATTTTCCGAAATCACTATCCATGGCGCCGATAATTTCTGCTCGATCCATATGATTGAGCATATTTAGAGGGTCTTCGTCCGTATCGCCAATAACAAGTCCGGCAGTTGAAATTACTGTAATTCTTGTCGATGATTCGGAACCAAGCTTTTTACAAAGCCTGTCAACTTCATCGAAATCCTGTTTTTCAACAAATGGAAGAATCTGGGCCCGGACAAGAGTTGTTCTCGCCCTGAGAACTTCGGCAATCTGTTCAAGATAAAAACTGTGGAAAACATCAGTCGCATACCATCCTGATGCGATTAGAACGGCTAACATGATTAGTAAATAAGATGGAAAAAGCTGCCACAATAAGCGTTTTCTAACCATGATGGCTCAATCCCTGAATCGGTATCCGACGCCGCGGACAGTCTCAACATAATTTCCACAGGTGCCAAGCTTTTTGCGCAGTGACACAATCTGGACATCAACAGCTCGTTCAGTAACAATATAATCACCGCCGTGCAAAACATCGACAATTTGGTATCTTGTGAACACAAAACCCGGCCTCTTTGCCAGAACATGAAGGATGTTGAATTCGGTAAATGTCAGTTCAACCGGTTTATTTTTGACAAGGACTTCGCGCCTGTTCGGATCGATAACCAAATCACCGATTTTCAGTACAGCTTTATCTCCGGTATTCACATCTGCCTTGCGAAGCAGCCTGCGAACCCTCGCAACCAGCACTTTGCCGCTGAAGGGTTTGGTAACATAATCATCAGCTCCAACTTCAAGACCGGTTACTACATCAGTTTCCTCACCTTTGGCTGTCAGCATAACGACTGGGATATTTTCAGTCTTAAGGTTGCTTTTGAGTTTTTTACAGACTTCAAGCCCGTCGATGCCTGGAAGCATCAAATCGAGGATTATCAAGTCAGGCAACTCAGAACCGGCCTTTTCAAGTGCCTCTTCGCCGGTCTCGCATGAAAGCACCTTAAATCCTTCATGAGACAGGTTCAATTCTACAAGCTCGCGAATATCTTCTTCGTCATCGACTACAAGTATCTTTGCTTTTGCCATTTCAACCACACGTTATAAGTAAAAAAATACAAACAAATACATTTTTGCCTTTTATATTTTCTACTTTTTTACCTGTTTTGATATTCCTGTCAAGCGGTTAATTCATTATCTGTCTATTTTTACTTTATTTATATGAATATTAACACAATTCTAATAAAACATAAACAGGCATTTAATACTCAAGCATTATTTTACTATATGAACATTAATTAGTGGTATAAGAGAAAAAATGACAGAAATTATTAGATATATCATGTGCAGTATCGGAGCGGCTTATCTGGTATTTCGATTCACAGCTCGCTTTAGGCAATATAAAAATATTGTCAATGGCATAAAAAACCACAAAGCAAAAACTGAAAATCAAAACAGTTAAAATACAATCCAAATTTTACATACCGCAGCAGAGTCAAAATCGCTGTTTTTTTCGCCTGTCTCATACAATCATCTGCATTGCTGTAACTGCTTATTCTTGAATAGTTTAACTTCATTGTTTAAGAAAGAAAAAATTAAGCGCAAGCAATTTTTATGCAATATCGAGGATGGTTTCTCCGTCTATATATCGTATATATGATTAATGATTATAGTATTGGAAGATGCTGAAATGTATTTCAGTGAGAAAAGAATTATTGCTGTCATATTGCCTTCTATGACGCTTCTTGCATGCTGGCTGGCATATAACCGGGAGAAACTCGTAAAAACGCCACAATTATCAGATGATCTGTTCACGAAAAACCATGTTGCCAAAATACACATAGAAACCAGGGAAGACGACTGGAAACAGCTTGTAAACAGTGCAGACGAAAATATGCACATTAGAGCCAGTTTCAGTTTCGATGATGAGCTTTATCAAAATGTAGCAATACGCCCGAAGGGTTTTTCGTCTTTAATGTCGGCGGGAACCAGCGGCAGACTGCCCATTAAGGTCGATTTTAATTTTTTCAACACAGCCCAGACTTTTCGCGGCATCAAAAAATTAAATCTGAATAATGGATTCATGGATCCATCATTTATTAGAGATATCATAGGCTACGAGTTATTCAAAGAGATGGATTTACCCACTCCGCGTGCTGCTTTTGCAGATGTCTGGGTTAATGAAACACACCTCGGACTATACACGATTGTTGAACAGATAGATAAAACCTTCCTTCGCAGGAACTTCAAGAATCCCAATGGCAATCTTTATAAACCCGAGCCTACGGCAGGAGCTTTAAACTGGACGAAAGAGGACGTCGAAAAGCAGCAGGCTAATATGCCTCAGACTGCCGAAAATAAAGCAACAAATAATCTTGATATCAAAATAGGCGGCACGACGCTGAGCAACTTAATACGTGCCTTGCAAAGAGAAGGATTTCAAGGAACTGATTTACTGTCTGATGATTCCATAGCTTCATCACAAACTGCGCCGTTAATGGGCGGTTTCGGCGGAATGATGGGCGGTTTTCCCGAAGGATTTGATTGGCAGATGCCGCAGGGACAGGACGGACAGTTCCCCGGCGGTTTTAACTGGATGGGTGGATTTCCGGCAGGACCGAATTTACCGGATGCGCAAGGTCAGACGGCGCAATTCCCCGGGGCTTTCGGCGGAATGATGGGGGGCTTTCCTCAGGGATTTGATTGGCAGGTGCCGCAGGGACAGGAAGGACAGTTCCCCGGCGGTTTTAACTGGATGGGTGGATTTCCGGCAGGACCGAATCTACCAGATGCGCAAGGCCAGACAGCACAATTCCCCGGAGCTTTCGGCGGGATGATGGGCGGCTTTCCTCAAGGATTTGCCGGAGCAGTACCCGGTGACGGTATGCCCGGCGGAATGATGGGGATGAATTTCGGAATGCCCGGCGGATTGTTAGAGCAAATGGCGCTTAAAACAAACGAGAATGATTCAGATTATAGCGCCTTGTTCCTTTTTCTCGATGTATTAAATAAATCTCCAGATGACACGTTTCCATCCCGGATAGAGCAAGTTCTGGATGTGGACTCGTTTCTGAAATTTCTCGCTGTCTCATCTCTAATAGTTCATCTTGATAATTATAATGGCGCTGTATCACACAATTATTACCTTTATGAAGCCGACGGTAAACTGACAGTAATTCCATGGGACCTTAATATGGCTTTTGGTACGCTGGTTACAGGATATAATGGCAATGTTGCAGATTTCCCGATTGACGAACCAACGCCGCCCGGGATTGCAGCGGATAGACCTCTGGTAACACGGATTCTGGCACATCAACCATACATGGACAAGTATCATCAATATCTAAGACAATTGTTAAATGGTGGTTTCACCGAAGGTGTAATTGAAAAACGTATAGATGAACTTGTTAAAATAATACGTCCATATGTTGAAGCGGATACTCTTAAATTCTACTCTAATCAGGAGTTTGAAACTGGTATTGAAGGAACACGAGCAGTAACGCCAGCAGTATCAGCAGGAATGGGCGGTTTTAATATGGGTGGATTTGGCGCTGGAAACTTTGGTATGGGTGGTATCGGTATGGGCGGAATGGGCGGAGGCGGCTTTGGTATGGGCGGCTTCGGAATGAGTGCCCCGCCGCTTAAACCTTTTATTAAAGAACGAAGACAATCTGTCATAGACCAGTTAGATGGAAAAAAACCAAGCCGTAACCAAAATACGCAGAATCAAGGTATGTTTAATATGTTTGGAGGAGGCATGGGATGGCCCTTTTAACCGCCGAACATTCTACAAATAAAAAAACATCTGAACAAGACGAAAAATGGGAACGGTTTGAACGCAAGTTCTTCGTATGCCCGGAAAAAGTCGCTTTTGTTCGAAGCATGATGACTCATATCTGCCTGCCGGATGGTAAGTACCCGCACGGAAAAATCAACAGCCTTTATTTTGACACGCCTGATTTGGATCATTTTCAAAAATCAGATGATGGAAACTACGAAAGATATAAAATTCGCATAAGGTGGTACGACAATGCGGCCTGCCAGGATGGAGATGTTCCCGTCTATCTGGAATTAAAGGCAAAAAGAGGTTTTGCAAGCAGAAAAAACCGCAGGAAATTTCTCGTGCCCGCCGAGCGGCTCAGAAAAATTCAGGACGGTAATACAATTATAAACAGGAATGTAATAATACAGACGCTGGCGGAATTCGGTTATTTTTCCGATGAACCCCTGATGCCTGTTATCATGATTTCTTATGAGCGATTACGCTTCATGGAAATTCTGACAGGTACAAGAATGTCTTTGGACTGGAGAATCAGCTCCGGTTTAACGAATCACGGGCATGGTTACGGCCAGCCCGGATTGATTCTCGATGGTGCAGTCATCGAAATCAAGGGACCTACAATGGAAATACCTTTGTCGATTCGACCTATCGGCAGCACAGGTATAGATTGGACAAGATTTTCAAAATACGCTTCTTGTCTTGAAGCACAAATGGATAAACCAGGTTCTGCAGGGCTTAAATGGCCCTCAGGTCGAATTGAACCGTTCTAAACAGGAGAATAAAAAATATGAATGCGTTGAAAGATGCTCTTTTAAAGTCACTGCAGGCAGATAAATTTACCCCCACCGAGATGATAGTCGCAATTGGTCTTTCTTTAATTGCGTCCATAGCGGTTTATATTATGTACCAGGTGTTTTACAAATCCCGCAATATCGGTGCGGGAGTTGACAGATGTTTTCTAATAATAGGACCGGCAATAACTGCATTGTTCCTCGGAATTCAAAGCTCCATTCCGCTTTCTCTCGGATTACTGGGCGCATTGTCATTTGTCCGATTCAGAACGCCTGTTAAAGACCCCGCTGAGATCGGTTATCTGCTGCTGCTGATTGCAACATCCATCGGTGCCGCAACAAAAACATATCTTATTACACTAATCGTATTTATTTTTGTTTTTATAGTCTTGAGCATTCAATGGCTGATACGAAATAAATTCTCTTTTGCGGACAGGACAAATCTCATCATTTCCGTCGATAAATCCGTCTTTCAGGATATGGAATCGAAACTAACCGGATTTCTGCAGAGCCGTCTTAATAACCTTACATTAAAAACAGTCTCAAGCCTGGATAATCGGATTTCGATGCACTACCAATATCAAAAAACATCCGCATCAGACAGGGTGAAACTGACTACTGAGCTTAGCCAATTTGCTGAGCCGGGCAATATCGAATTTTTCGTTGGATAATATTGCAGAATTATAAAAGCAGGCTATCGAGTGACTATTCAGACTTTATCGAGCAATTGCTTCCATGTTTTGATATGTCCCTGTTCGTCAGACTGGTCTTTTTCGATAATCGCTCGCGTATCTTCGTCCCATTCGATTGTCGAAAGAAGCTTGCCATAATGATGAACTGCCTTCGTTTCGACCCAGATACCGGTCTTGAGAATCGCTTTTGACCCTCGCAGGCGGGATGTAAAACCAAATAAAAAACCGACGAACCAATACGCCGCACGAAAAATGCTCGGCCTGAAATTGTATTCGTACAGCTTGATTTGAAAATCCTGATAATGAGTCATTTCGTTGCACATAGCGGCTGTCAGATTCCGGTTAAGCTCGCTCGGCTCTTTCGTGATTTGAAATTTGTATATGGTCTGCGCCATCAATTCGAGAGTATGCAAAGTAAGCAAACCTTTTTTTATTGACCTGAGTCTTTCCCGAGAAAATCCCTGGCCTCGTGAATTTATTTCCTTGCTTGTCATTTCGGGACGAATTATCGAGATGTCAAAGGTCTTCTCTTCCATAACTTTGCAATACTTTCTGGTTCTGAATTTCTTTATTATGCTTTTTCATTCTGCGCAGATACTGATACTTCTGCTTTGAGTCTTCGATTCATCAATTCATCAATAGCCGTCTTTATCGGCTTATTCAGGAACAGAACTTCATAAATTGCCTGTGTTATAGGCATTACAACGTTTTTCCGTTTCGCAAGCTCGATAACCGATTCGCATGTCGCGATTCCCTCGACGACAGACTGCGTTGACTTTTGAGCCTGCTCGATGGTTTGTCCTTTACCGATTTTCTCACCGAAGGAGCGGTTTCTTCCTGTCGGGGAGATACAGGTTGTAACAAGGTCGCCCAAACCTGTCAAGCCGGTAAATGTTTCCGTTCTTGCGCCGCAGGCCATGCCTAATCGCGTTATTTCTGTAAGCCCTCTTGTCACTAGAGCGGCCTTGCAGTTATCGCCAGCGCCGATTCCATCGATGATTCCCGCCGCGATAGCTATGATATTTTTCATCGCGCCCGCAAGCTCTACACCGACGATATCAGTATTCGTATAAACTCTGAACCAGTTTGTGCTTAAAGTTGTCTGGATTTGCCCGATTAATTTCTCATCACTTCCGGCCGCGCAGGCAGTCGCAGGGAGTTCTCTTGCCAGTTCGTCCGCTATTGTCGGGCCGCTCAGTGCCGCAAGTCTTGCATCATCGCTTAATTCAAGAACCTCGGTGATAATCTCGCTGGGACGCAGGAGAGTTTTGTTTTCGATTCCCTTGGTTATGGAAACGATAGGAATGTTTTTGGGAGTATGATTTTTCAGCCTGACCCAGATACCTCTTATGAACTGGCATGGTACTGCTGAAATTATCAGGTCCGTGCCTGCCATTATTTTTTTATCACCAGGTTCGAACTCGAGGTTTTTTGGCAGCATATAGCCCGGGAGAAATTTTATGTTTTCTCCGGCTGCCGCTATCTGCATTAATTGCTTTTCGTCATAACCCCAAATCTTTACATGAAGATTCTTCCCGCACAGCAGCATACCAAGCACTGTGCCCATTCCCCCATCACCTATAATAGAGATATTCTTAAACATAGGTCGTTATCATAGTGCCAATTGCCTATTGAGTCAATATCTGAAAATAGAAATAAAGTTATAACGGCAGATATAAAATAATTGAATTTCGCGCTTCTTTGATATTAAATTAAGTGTCGAACTTAACCTGTAGATTTTTTTATGTTTATAAGCAGGGATTAAAACAGATAAAGGAATGCAGAGATGAGCAGCAGAAAATATTCGTATATTGTTTTTATGAGCAGTTTCGTTTTTCTCGTCATGCTTTTTGCCGGTTCGTGCAAGTCAGTTCTGCGAGATTCTTCAAAAGATAAAATAGCTGGCAAAAATATTGATAAGCAGGTAGAAGAACTTCTTGCGAAAATGACGCTTTCGGAAAAGATTGGCCAGATGGTGCAAATCAATGACTTCGACGGTGTGATTTCCGATGAACTCAAGCAAAGATTGCGTGATGGGAAAATCGGCTCGATGCTCAATGAAATTGTTCCGGAAGCAAATCTTGAAATCCAGCGAATCGCGGTAGAAGAAAGCAGGCTTGGAATTCCTCTGATAATGGCACGCGATGTTATTCATGGCTATCGCACGATTTTCCCAATCCCGCTTGCGCAGGCGGCGACATGGGACCCAAATCTTGCCCAGGCATGTGCGCGAATTGCGGCGAAAGAAGCGTCCTCTGCCGGTTTTCAATGGACATTCGCACCTATGATGGATATTGCTCGCGACCCGCGATGGGGACGCATTGCCGAGGGATTTGGTGAGGATCCGTATTTGGGAAGTTGTTTCGCAGCCGCTATGGTTAGAGGTTTTCAGGGCGATGACCTTTCATCGCCTGATACAATCGCGGCCTGCGCAAAACATTATGTTGGTTATGGCGCCGCTGAAGGAGGACGCGATTATGATACAGCCAATATTCCTGAATCTTTGCTTCGTAATGTGTATTTACCGCCGTTCAAAGCCGCCGTAGATGCCGGTGTCGCTGCTGTAATGTCTGCCTTTAATGAAATCAACGGGATACCTGCTACAGGCAATGTCCATACACTTCGTGACATTCTCAAAAACGAATGGGGATTCGATGGCTTCGTGGTAAGCGACTGGAAATCCACCGCCGAAATGATGGAACACGGATTTTGTGAGGATATGAGGGATGTTGCCGAAAAATCCATAATAGCAGGTATAGATATGGAAATGCAAAGTTCTGCCTATGGCGACTATCTCGAAGAGCTGGTAAAAGAAGGTGCGATTTCTGAAAAGCTTATCGATGACGCTGTAAGACGTATTCTTAGAATAAAATCCAGGCTCGGCTTATTTGAGAAACCATCTATATATTCTGCAAAATTGCCGGGCAAACCGAACGAAGAAGCTCTTGCGCTGGCAAAAACGACCGCGATGAAAAGTATGGTGCTTTTGAAAAATAATGATAAATTATTACCACTCTCGAAAGATTTAAAATCCATCGCAATTATTGGCCCTTTAGCTGATGATCCTTACGAAGTCTTGGGAACATGGAATCGTGACGGCAAACCCGAAGATACAATAACACCGCTGGCCGCTATCCTTGATATGATTGGCGGCGATACGGAAATTAATTTCATTACAGGATTGCCTTATTCACGCAGCAAAGATACGAGCGAATTTGCAAAAGCGATTGAGCTTGCAAAAAAATCGCAGATTGTTCTATTCTTCGCCGGTGAAGAATCAATCCTTTCCGGTGAAGCACACAGCAGAGCATATTTGAATCTACCCGGTGCACAGGACGAGCTTATCGCAGAGCTTGCAAAAACAGATACGCCGGTAGTTCTTGTTATTTTTGCGGGAAGACCTTTGACTATTGGAGACATTGCTGAAAAAATAGATGCGATTCTTTACGCCTGGCATCCAGGCACAATGACAGGTTCGGCTGTCGCAGACCTAATTTTCGGAATCGAGTCACCTTCAGGCAAGCTGCCTATAACTTTTCCGAAAACTGAAGGACAAATTCCAATTTATTACAACCACAAAAATACAGGCAGACCTCCTGAAGGCAAACAGTTGACAATGATAGATGATATTCCTCTTCGTGCTTACCAGAGTTCGCTGGGAGACGCCGCACGTTATCTCGATATAGGATATAAGCCCCTTTATCCATTCGGTTATGGATTATCTTATACGCAATTCGAATATGCTAATCTAAAATTATCCTCAGACAAAGTCAAACTGGGTGACAATATAAAAGTTTCCGTGGATGTAACCAACACAGGTGACATGGAAGCAGAGGAAGTTGTCCAGTTATATGTTCGTGATTTAGTGGCAAGCCTGACTCGTCCTGTAAAAGAGTTGAAAGGCTTCAAGAGAATCCGCTTAAAAAAGAATGAGACCAAAACAGTTGATTTTGCTTTATCAGCCGACTCTCTTGGTTTTCATACTAATGAAGGTAAATATGTGGTCGAAGCGGGCAAGTTTCATCTCTGGACAGGCGGCAGTTCGGAAGCTGAGTTAATGACTGAATTCGAGATAATTGAATAAACAAAAAGAGCCGGCTTTAATGCACCGGCTCTTTGCTATAAACTTTAGATATTTGGAACTTGCAGATTAGTTTTCAATATCTTTTTTTTCAGGTAAACTTTTCTCAATCTGGTCAAGAGTTTCTTTGGTCAGAGTTTCGACTTTTAAGTCACCGAATATAACCCTGTAATCATTATCAGAGATTTTCCATCGCATTAAAACATTATCCGAATCTCCAGGAGAAACTCTATCACCATAATAAGCAGTATTCTTATCCTTCTGGCTGAGATTTGTATAAAACATTCCGGCTCCCTGAACTTTAGCTGCGACGTCTACGAGTTTTTGGGATTTCTCTTCGTTGTTGAGTTCTTTAAGTTCATTTTGGAATTTTTTAGCCGCTGGAGTATCGCTTGTGATTACCTTGGAAATCTCGGCTGGCAGTGACATAGGATTCATGTCTTCCGGGTAAGCACCAGTTAGTTCAGAAAATATTCTCAATCCGTCAATCACAGTTTCTTCTTTATTATAATCTGGTATCTTAATGTTGCCGGTTAACGATTTATAATCTTCAGGAATTTCAGGTTGAAACTCTTTATCGTCAACAGATACGTTCCATTGAAAATTATCTATAACTCCGCTCATACTCATTTTTTGGACAGAACTATTAATCTCGTATTCCATAACCATTTGAACGGGTAATTTTGTTTGAATATCAACCCATAAAGTAATATCAGCCTTTCCCAAAACTCCGCCCTGATATTTCGGGTCATTGGTATGGAAACCCTGAACTTTAATACCGTCAATAGTCTTTTGGTCGAGGACATCGTAGTCACATTTAAGGATTTGCTGAACCATAGCATGAGGGTCATAATTCTGAGCTCGTGCCTGGTTTATTTGTGCATTATCAATTTCCATACGTGTATAGGATTTTTGATCCGGCATAATCATAAGCAAAGATTTTTCATCAAAAAGATAATACATTTCCTGAGACGTGTTTTGCTGATTACTTTTATTGTAAACATCCATAGCCATTTTCATGCCATGTTCCTGAGAAATCAAAATAGTTCCCTGCATTTCCTGGTCACTATTGATTGTCCGGTCGTTAATAGTCTGAGTGAGTTGAACATCCATATTCATTTCATACATATATGCGTTAAATTTTTCGATTTGTGTTAATACATTTGCCAAAGCGACGCTGCCTGTTTTGTCAAGCATGGTCAAACCGATCGCACAGGCGACGATAACAACCGCGGCTATTGCAATTTTTGAAACTGGACTTTTCATAATTATTCTCCCTAAATTTATCCGGCTGGATTCCGGTTCTTGTTTGTTTGCTTGTTCATGAGCACTCAGGATTTTCTCGAAGACAGCTTCGTGCTTTTCCTGGTTCGTGCTCAACGTTGCTTTTTTGAAATATTTTTTAATATCTTCAGGAGGTTTCATACTTTCACCTCGCTATTCAATAAAGACCTCAATTTTTCAATTCCGTACCGGTAACGGGCATTTACTGTACTAATGGAAGTTTTCTGCAAATCGGCAATTTTATTGAGCGGCATATCCGCTTCCATTCGCAATGTAATGACTTCTTTCTGCTCGTAAGGAAGATTCGTCATTGCAATGCTCAGGTTTTCCAATTGCTCGCTTAAAATCGCCCACTGGTCCGGCCGTTTTGCCATCGAAACTACCTGCTCGGATTCTTCAAGCGTATCTGCATTGTGCCTGTTTCTGTCGCGTCTGAGATTGCGCACCGCGTTCAGGACACTTGTAGTGAGATAACTTTTCAGACTGCCGTTCAGTTCGAGCCGTTTCGAGGTTTGCGCAAAATTAGTGAAAACTTCCTGCACAATATCTTCAGCCGTGTCGATGTTGCCGGTCAGCACGATAGCGATTTTCAGCAAATGGCTATGATACTTGTCATAGATACGCCGCAGGGCTTCGCGAGAGCCGTGCTTAAATTTCCAGATAAGCAGCTTATCTTCCATTACCTTATTACACACCGAAAGGGAGTATTTTATATAAAGTTTTTAAAATATTTTACTGCAATATCCAGCGGACTAATCTCAATAAATATTTATGGGCGGCAGCCTCAAACGCAGTTTGGGGATGGTTTTGTACGAATTTACCATCCCCATCCTAAAAAAACAGGATGAGGCTGCCACCCATTATTCTAAAAGTTAAATTTAAATTTTGAAATTATGGTTCTGTTTTTAGAAGAACAATAGTTATTACAATCCGGCTGCTTTTCGCAGAGCTTTCGCTTTGTTGGTCTTTTCCCAGGTGAAATCTTCGCCTGTTCTGCCAAAGTGGCCGCCATGAGAAGTCTGGGCGAAAATCGGCCTGGCAAGTTTCAGATAGTTTATCATTCCCTTTGGCGTGAGAGGGAAATGCTCTCTGACTAACTGGCTTATCTGCTGCTCGCTGATTTTCGCAGTGCCTTCTGTATTGACATGGACTGAGATAGGATCAGCAACGCCGATAGCATAAGAAAGCTGTATTTCGCAGACATCAGCAAGACCTGCCGCGACAATGTTCTTGGCGACATGACGTGCCATATAGCTTGCTGTCCGGTCAACTTTGGTCGGGTCTTTTCCGCTGAAAGCACCGCCGCCGTGACTTCCTCTTCCACCATAGGTATCGACAATGATTTTTCTTCCTGTTACTCCGCAATCACCCTTCGGGCCGCCTATGACAAACCTGCCTGTAGGATTTATATGATAAATCGTATTTTTATCGACCATATTTTTCGGCAGGACAGGTAAAACGACCTGCTTGATAATTTCCTTTTGAAGTGTGTAATATTTGACAGTCGGGTCATGCTGAGCCGCTACGACAACCGTATGTATTCTTTTGGGTTTGTTATTTTCGTATTCGACTGTTACCTGGCTTTTTCCATCGGGTCTGAGCCATGGGAGCTTTCTATTCTGTCGAAGCTGTTCCAGCCTTGTTGTGATTTTATGAGCGAGCTGGATAGGCATGGGCATAAGAGCAGGAGTCTCCTTACATGCGTAGCCGAACATTATGCCCTGGTCGCCAGCGCCTTGTTCTTTATGCAGTCCTTCGCCTTCCGATACACCCTGCGAAATATCCGGGCTTTGCCTGTCGAGCGTTACCATAACGGCACAGTTTTCATAGTCAAATCCCATATTCGGGTCAGTATAACCTATTTTCTTAATCGCATTGCGAATGACATCAGGAATATTAACAATCGCTTTTGTTGTAATTTCACCGGCAACAACAACCAGTCCGGTTGTTACGAGCGTCTCACAGGCAACTCTGCTTTTAGGGTCCTGGGCAAGCATCGCATCGAGTATCGAATCGGATATATTATCGCATACCTTGTCGGGATGTCCCATTGTTACGGATTCACTTGTGAATAAATACGAAATGGAGTTCAAATTTGCCTTGTCTGATATTACTTTTTTTGCCATTTTTTACCTCAAATCAGGAACCATCGTTAATTGTACCATTATATGTTATGTTTTATTTCCGGTAACAGTTACATCTACTTCTCAAGAGAGAAGTTCAATAATAGCGTATTAGCATAAAGATATTAGCGGAAAAATGCAATAGTTTGTTGCCCGATTTATCCTATTTTTACAGTTAAGGCACATTTTTTTAAAAAAAGTTACACTAAATTATTTTGAGGAATAGAAAGAGTATTTTTTGATTTTTATCCTTGCCAATACTATATTTTTGATATCATAATACAATAAATTGGGAACCTGTTTTTACTGTCTTACAGACTTCGACAGGTTGTAATTTAATTAGGAATTTTGCTCAAGAAAGGAATTTGTATGAAACACTCAATTGCAAACTCAAAAATCTCAAATCAAAGATCGCGGAATCAGAACCTCATATTTTTCTTATTTCATGTTTTTTTAATCCTGTGCCTCGGTTTACTCATGGGCTGCGGGACTGGATTACAAAAAGCCTCTATTACAAAAGAATCATTCGGCAAAACACCTGACGGAAAGGATGCCGATATTTACACTCTCGTCAATAGCAAAGGCAGCGAAATAAAAATTACGAATTACGGCGGCATCATAGTTTCACTGAAAGTACCTGATAAAGACGGAAATTTAGGTGATGTAGTGCTTGGCTGTGATTCTGCTGAGAAATACACTAAGGATATTCCTTATTTCGGCGCTCTTATAGGACGATATGGAAACAGAATAGCCAAAGGCAAATTCGAGCTTGACGGCAAAGAATATACATTAGCTACCAACAACAATAATATAAACCACCTTCACGGCGGAAATGTCGGTTTCGATAAAGTCCTGTGGGATGCCAAAGAAATCTCAGAGAAAGGCGCTAAAGGTCTGGAGCTGACCTATCTCAGTAAAGACGGCGAAGAAGGTTATCCGGGCAACCTGAATGTAACTGTAAAATATCTTTGGACCAATAAGGATGAGCTTAAAATAGAATACAGAGCCAAAACAGACAAACCAACAATAGTGAATCTGACTTCTCATGGATATTTCAATCTCGCAGGCAAAGGTGACATTCTCGGTCACGAGCTGATGATTAACGCTGACAAAATGACACCTGTCGATAGCGGACTTATCCCGACTGGTGAAATAACCCCGGTAGCCGGTACACCTTTCGACTTCCGTACCGCCAAAGCTATCGGCAAAGATATCAATGCTGATGACCAGCAAATCAAGTATGGTCCCGGCTATGACCATAATTTTGTCTTGAATAAGGATTGGAACAAATTAACACTTGCTGCGGAACTCTACGATCCATCTACCGGACGTGCTATGGAAGTCTGGACGACAGAACCATCTCTTCAATTCTATTCAGGTAACTTCCTTGATGGAACTATAACTGGAAAAGGCGGCTGGGTTTATCAGAAACATGCTGCTTTATGCCTGGAAAGCCAGCATAATCCTGATTCCCCGAACCAACCTCAGTGGCCGACTACTACTCTTCGTCCGAAACAGACCTATAAGACAACTACAATCTACAAGTTTTTAACAAAGTAAATACTGCTGAAGACTTGATATTTCAAGGCAATCGAATTTCATTCAGGCGGATTTTTATCTGAAAACAGGTTAAAATCCGCCTGTTATTTTCTTCCCAAGGTATGCCTTTTCTTATTTTTTGCAAAAGTTCAATTTAATAAATAGTCCGTGTTAGCATGCTGATTATAATATTCTAAATCATCCCTTTTTCTGATACATCGATTCTAAATTATTTATGGCTTGAAAGTTTTTACAAACCAACAAAGTGTATTAAGAAATTTTATCGAGCAAAACAAAACCAAATAAAAAAGACTATTAAATACAAAACCTGAGTTCCGGCTAAAAAAACTCACCGCTCCATCCACCTTATAAGCGAATGAAGCGGTGATATTATAAATACCTATATCTTACTCAATATTTGCAGTATATCAGTATTAACCTCTGAAGTACAGATAAGCACCAAGAATAAGAATACACAGAATAACGGAGAAAACAACATCTGCCGTTGACCAGCTTGCTCGTGATTCCTTCTTGTGCTCAGCGGTTGTCGTTCCGTATGTAAGACCGCTTATCTTTTCGTATGATGGAGCCTTAGTCAAGTAGCTGACAACCACCATAACACTGATGCAGACAATAAGGATTAAAATACTATAGTACTGGAAGAATATATTGTTCATAATCCAGAGAAAAGTGCCTGGATCATAACTCTTGCCTAACAATTTGACTGGTGTATCTATTCCCAGACGAACCAAGCCTAATATGAAGCCGACAATAAGAGCTGCAAGGCAACCTTTTCCATTAAGACGTTTCCAAAATACACCTAAGAAGAAGACTACGAAAATTGGCGGAGCAAGATACGACTGCACACCCTGCAGATAATCATATAAGCCTTTGCCGCCTTTTATCACAGGTATCCATAATAAACCAATGAGCACCATTACAGAAGTAGCAACCCTGCCGACCCATACTAGCTGGTGCTGTGTTGCTTTAGGACGGAACCTGGAATAAAAATCTATAGTGAAAAGAGTGGAAGAAGCGTTGAAACAGCCTGCAAGTGAACTCATTAAAGCCGCTAATAAGCCGGCTACTACGATTCCTCGTACGCCGGATGGAAGAACATTCATAACTAACAAGGGAAAAGCACTCTGAGCCTTTTCGCGAATTACATTTCCATCTGCATCCAATAATACCTTCGCAATGGCTTCATTTCCACCTTCTTTAGTAGCCAGGGCAAAACATATCATACCTGGAATGATGAAGATAAATACAGGCAGGAGCTTGAAAAATGATGCACAAATTGAACCTCGTCGTGCCTCGCGTTCGTTTGGAGCTCCCAATGCACGCTGTACTATATACTGGTCAGTACACCAATACCACAAACCTATTACCGGTGCACAGAAGAGCATTCCCAGCCATGGATAATTATCATTGAAGTACCAGGCCATTCTTCCAGGTTCCTTTACTGGCGCCCAAGTGCTTTCAATTCCATCTGGTACCAGCGGTTTCCACAGGTTGAACATCTCAGAGCCGCAAATCTCACGCAACTGTCCCCAGCCGCCTAATTCTTTAAGGCCATAGATTGTCAGTAAGATAGAACCGAATACAAGAATAACCGTTTGTATGGCTTCGGTGTAAGCTACTGCCCTGAAACCGCCGAGAACAGTATAAATACCCGTCAGGACAATGACAAGAATAGAACCTATCCAGAAACTATCCAAAACCATAAAGCCTATATCTATATTAATTTCCGGCAGGAGAACTGAAAATACGACGCCGCCGGCAAAAATGCCGACCGCAATTTTTGTCACGACATAGGCAACAAGAGAAATGACTGACAAGACCAAACGTGAAGATGCTGAAAAGCGTCTTTCAAGAAATTCAGGCATGGTAAATACTTTGGAACGCATATAAAAAGGTACCATAACCCAGCCCAAAATCAGAAGACACCAGGCATGAAGCTCATAGTGTGCCATTGCTACACCATCAGTCGTACCCGAGCCGGCCAGACCAACTAAGTGCTCTGAGCCGATATTGGAGGCAAAAATCGATGCACCAACAATAAACCACCCAAGGTTTCGCCCGGCAAGGAAGTAGTCATCGGCAGTATCCTTTCTCTTTCTAATCACCCACCAGGCAATACCAAGAAGAATGCCAAAATAGCCTAAAATAAATATCCAGTCCAAACCAGTAAATGAATTCCCAGCTTGCCCAAGAACTTCGAATGAGCCCATAAGAGGTCCTTTCATTGATAATATAATTTGTTTACCTTTACAACTTGACTCAAGTTTAGCTTTGTGAAATTCTATTGTCTTTTAACATTCCTTGCAATATGTTTTACCAAAATATATAAAATTTCTGATAAAAACAGCATTTGTTAAAATTAGTCCGAAAATAAACACTTTTTCAGCAATAATAAGTTCCTAAAGTATTGATTAGACAAAACTTCCAACATCCTGAGAATCGAATACAATATTAATCCATCGCAGAAAATTATAAAAAATAGCTTATTTATTTATGAGTATAAACTTGATACTTATGCTGAAAATGCCTATCATAAGCTGACTAAAAATAATTAGGAGAAATATTATGGCATATACAATCGGTCTTGATTATGGGACAAACTCGGTAAGGTGTGTTATAGTTGATACCACTAACGGCAGTGAATTAGGAACTGTGGTCTATGAATACGAAACAGGTCAGGCTGGTATAATTCTCGATCCGGCAGACCACAATCTCGCAAGACAGAATCCCGCGGATTATCTCAAGGGCGCAGAAGTTACCATCAAGCAGGCTATTCAGCAGGCAGGCAAAACCTGTAAAAAATTTAATCCGAAAGATATTGTCGGAATAGGTGTTGATACAACAGGCTCGACTCCTCTGCCTGTGGATAAAAATGGAACGCCTTTGGCAATGCTTGATGCGTTCAGGGACAATCCTAACGCTCACGCCTGGCTCTGGAAGGACCATACAGGCTATGCAGAAGCGGCAGAGATTACTGAATTGGCTAAAAAAGAGCATCCTGAATATCTCGCCAAGTGCGGCGGAACTTACTCGTCTGAATGGTTTTTCAGTAAAGTGCTGCATTGCCTGAGAACTGCGCCGAATGTTTATGACGCCGCATATACCTGGATTGAACATGCCGACTGGATTCCTGCGATTTTGACTGGTACAGATCACCCCGACAAATTAAAACGCTGTCGTTGTGCCGCAGGGCATAAAGCAATGTTTAATGATTCATGGGGTGGATACCCGGACGTTAAGTTCTTATCAAAACTTGATACCAGGTTAGGCAAGTTACGCCAGACGCTGGGCAACAAGACATATGTAATAGATCAGGCTGCCGGAAAGCTGACAGACGAATGGGCTAAAAAGCTGGGTCTTACTCCTGGCATCCCGGTAGCAATGGGTGCGTTTGATGCGCATCTTGGCGCTGTTGGTTCAGGAATCAAGCCGGGAGTACTTGTTAAAATCATTGGTACCAGTACCTGTGATATGGTTGTTGCCCCTTCAAGTACAAAGCTTCCCGATATTCCTGGCATTTGCGGTATTGTCGAAGGTTCGATTTTACCCGATTGTTACGGTCTTGAAGCCGGCCAATCGGCAGTGGGTGACATATTTAACTGGTTTGTGAACTACATCCAGCCGGGCGGCAAAGAAGCCGGCTCACACCTTGCTCTTACAGAAAAGGCGGCTAAATTAAAACCGGGTCAATCGGGTCTTTTGGCACTTGACTGGAATAATGGCAACAGAACTATTCTTGTTGATCAGAGACTTACCGGTCTTCTTTTAGGTCAGACGCTTCATACTAAACCGGAAGAAATTTACCGTGCGCTGATTGAAGCTACAGCCTTTGGAGCATTGGCAATAATTAATCGTTTTGAGGAATATGGTGTAAAAATCAGCGAAGTAGTCAACTGCGGCGGTATAGCTGAAAAGAATGCTATGCTTATGCAAATCTATGCAGATGTTACAGGAAGAGAGATGAAAGTATCGCGCTCAGCACAGACCTGTGCATTAGGTTCAGCAGTCGCGGCAGCCGTAGTCGGCGGCGCACATCACGATTACAGCACAGCGCAGGCTGCAATGTGCGGCATAAAAGATGTAACTTATAAACCGATTGCAAAAAATCATGCTGTTTATAAAAAACTCTACGCCCTTTATAAACAGCTCCATGACGCATTCGGATTAAAAGAAAAATCTGCTTCAATGCATAATATAATGAAGGACTTACTGAATATTAAAGAGACAGTTAATTCATAAGAAGCTGCTATGTTTGAAAAATTAAAACAAGCTGTATGTGATGCGAATATCGAGCTGCAAAGGCAAAGACTCGTAATATACAGTTGGGGAAATGTAAGCGGTATCAACAGGAAAAAAGGTATTGTAGCCATAAAACCCAGCGGCGTTCGCTACGATGAGCTTACACCGGATAAAATCGTTTTGCTCGACCTGCAGGGAAAAATTGTCGAAGGAAATCTTAAACCATCTTCGGATACTCCGACACATCTTGAGCTGTATCGTAATTTCAAATCTATCGGCGGAGTATGCCATACTCATTCAACGTATGCGACTATATGGGCACAGGCCTGCATGGAAATTCCATGCTTTGGTACTACCGCGGCGGATTATTTCTATGGCGAAATCCCTGTAACTGAACCAATGGCAAAAGAAGAAATAGAACAGGATTATGAACTGAACACAGGCAAAGCGATTGTAAAACGATTCAAAACAATCAAACCGATGCATATGCCTGCTGTTCTTGTTGCTAATCACGGCCCGTTCACCTGGGGTAAAAATCCCGATGCCGCCGTGGAGTCTGCCGTCATCCTCGAACAAGTGGCAATGATGGCGCTGGGAACGGTAACAATAAATCCAAATTCCAATCAAATCGATAACGTACTTTTGGATAAACATTATTTGCGGAAGCATGGTAAAAATGCTTATTACGGGCAGAAATAAGATTCTGCCAATTTTGAAAGGAGAACTGAGATGATAAAACTGAAAGAATTCGAAGTGTGGTTTGTTACAGGCAGCCAGCACTTATACGGCAAAGAAACACTGAAACAGGTTGATGAAGATTCAGGCAAAATTGCACAATATCTGAACAATTCAGCCAAAATCCCCTGCGAAGTCGTATTCAAACCTGTTGTAACCACGCCGGACAAGATTACGAATATCTGTGTTAAAGCCAACACATCACCAAAGTGCGTTGGTCTGATTACATGGATGCATACATTCAGTCCCGCCAAGATGTGGATTGAAGGACTTAGTATTCTTAAAAAGCCGTTTGTCCACCTGCATACCCAGTTCAATCAGGATATTCCATGGGAAAGCATTGATATGGATTTTATGAACCTGAACCAATCTGCTCATGGTGACAGAGAATTCGGATTTATCTGCAGCAGAATGCGGAAAAATCGCAAGGTCATTGTCGGGCATTGGAAAGATGCCGAAGTTGTTGAGAAGCTGGATGTCTGGATGCGTGCCGCGTGTGCGTGGAATGACTGGCAGGGAATGAAGGTAGCTCGTTTCGGTGATAACATGCGCGAGGTTGCGGTCACTGAAGGCGACAAAGTCGAAGCACAGAAAAAGTTCGGCTATTCCGTTAACGGATATGGTGTTGGTGACCTTGTTGCTTGTATTGAAAAGGCTACAGCTTCCCAGATTGATGATATGATGGCTGAATACAAACAAACCTACAAGATGAATTTCTCGAAGGAACAAATGGACAGTATTCGTGAATCCGCAAAAATCGAGGTTGGCATGAGAGCGTTTTTGGATAACGGCGGATTCAAGGCTTTCACAACTACATTCGAAGATTTGCATGGGCTCGTTCAATTGCCGGGTCTTCCGGTACAGCGACTTATGGCTGATGGATATGGATTCGGCGCAGAAGGTGACTGGAAAACCTCTGCTCTGGTTCGCGCAATGAAAGTCATGGCGGCAGACCTGAAGGGCGGAACATCTTTTATGGAAGATTATACATACCATCTGAATCCCAGCGGTATGAAAGTGCTCGGGGCGCATATGCTTGAGGTATGTCCATCGATTGCAAGCGGAAAAGCAGCTCTTGAAGTACATCCGCTCGGTATCGGCGGAAAGGCAGACCCGCCAAGATTAGTCTTCAACGTCCCACAGGGTAATGGTATCAATGTTTCGGTTATAGATATGGGCAATAGATTCAGAATGCTTATCAATCCGTGTAAGGTAGTAAAGCCTGATGCCGATTTGCCGAAACTGCCGGTCGCACGGGTTGTATGGCAGCCTGAACCAAACCTAAAAACGGCAGCAGCAGCATGGATTCTCGGAGGCGGCGCTCACCATACAGGATTCAGCATGGCGCTTAATGCCGAACATATGATAGATTTTGCTGAAATGGCAGATATTGAATATCTCACGATAGACGAAAACACCACGATTTCGGATTTCAAAAAAGATATTCGCATGAATGAAATCTACTATATGCTTAAGAATGGGCTTGTCTAAAACCTGTAAAATATCTTGAAAATGCAGGTTTTTATGTAATTTTTAAGATTTGGCAAATTTTTTCTGGACACAAAGAAAAAAAAGAGCTAATATTGAGGGCTTGTTAAAATTAAGGTATTCAGGTTGACATAATTTTGAGGTAACTTGTTATGGCACATAAAAAAGGACAAGGCTCGACCCGGAATAACAGGGACAGCAACCCCAAGTTCAGGGGCATAAAGCTTTTCAGCGGGGAATCCGCGAAAACCGGTTCCATTATCGTACGTCAGTGCGGAACGAAATTCGTTGCCGGCAATAACGTTAGTATGGGCAGAGACTTTACTCTTTTTGCAACGGCGGACGGACAAGTACAGTTCAATGGCCGGAAAATCAACGTTGTTTAACACAGGGAAATAAACTTATACAATCTCAGGATGGTCATGTACCATCCTTTTTTTATGTTCATAGATCAGACAAAAATACGGATAAAAGCCGGCGACGGCGGCAATGGCTGTGTCAGTTTCAGACGCGAAAAGTTCATACCTAAAGGCGGTCCTGACGGCGGCGATGGCGGAAAAGGCGGTGACGTCTATTTCGAAGCAGTGGAAAATGTCGATACCCTGCTCGATTTTACAGGCAAGCACAACTGGAGCGCTAAAAACGGTCTGCCAGGTTCAGGTAACAACAGGCACGGCTCAGATGGAGACGACCTGATTATAAAGGTACCCCCCGGAACACTCATTTACGATACTGACCTTGATTTAATGCTAAAAGACCTAAATGCAGTCGGTCTGAAGGTTTGCGTCTGCCGGGGCGGAAAAGGCGGTAAAGGCAATAAAATCTTTGCGACATCAATCAACCAGACACCGCGGTATTCCACTCCAGGCCAGACGGGCCAGGAAAGAAATATCAGGCTCGAACTTAAGATGATTGCTGATGTGGGCCTTGTTGGTTTGCCAAACGCCGGCAAAAGCACACTCATTTCGCGCTGCTCGCAGGCGCGTCCGAAAATTGCCGATTATCCTTTTACTACTCTTGAGCCTGTTCTTGGTATTGTCGAATTGAGCGGCTTTCGGAGATATGTCATAGCGGATTTGCCTGGTCTTATCGAAGGCGCACACGAAGGAGCAGGGCTTGGCCACAATTTTCTCAAGCACATCGAAAGAACAACCATCATCGCTCATATAGTTGACATAATGCCGATTGATGGCTCCGATCCTTCGCAGAATTACAACACCATCAGAAGCGAGCTGGAAAAATACAGTACAGCCTTATCACAAAAAACGGAAGTCATTATAGCCAATAAAATCGACCTTGACCCGGATGGCAAAGCCTTAAAGAGTCTCGAAGACAAGCTCAAGCGTCCTATCTATCCGATATCAGCCGTCACCGGCTCCGGCATAAAAGATTTAACCGAACTGCTCTGGCAAAAAGTAAAAGAGTTGAAAACAATTCCTTAGTTTCACTAAAATTTCAAATTGTGCTTTGTTTTCTGCCCATACTTAGAGCCTTAAAACATCTAACAAAAAGAATCGTGTCGCGGGCATCTTGCCCGCGAAACATTATGAGGTTGGCAATGCTGTATCTTAAAAATTCATTTTGTTAGAGGCTATTAATTTTCCACTTTATATCAAGTCAAATATATTTGACTTGAAGAGATTAAACAATATCATTAATGAAATTGTTTTATCATCTTTATTATTTATTTTCTGAGAGGTATTAAAACATGAAAAATGTACTTTTATTAATTATAGTGACATCTCTTATGCCATGTGTATCTTATAGCCGGGAACCTTCGCAGCCGCCTGCTATACCAACAGAAGAAAATCCGGAAGTATTAACCAGCGGCCCAATGCACGAAGCATTTGCCGAACCGGTTGATCTGAACATACAGCCGGGCATAATCGTACCAGCCCAGCCCCCTGCCAACATAAAGGAAACTCTTCCGGCAGAAAAACCGTCCGGCCAGTTCGTTTGGGTGCCTGGTTACTGGGCATGGGATTCTCAGCGGAATAGTTATATATGGGTCAGCGGCTGCTGGAGAACCGCACCCCCGAATATGTATTGGGTACCGGGATACTGGTTAAAAATATCCGATGGATGGCAGTGGGTATCAGGTTTCTGGGCTCCAACATCAGGCATTGGTAGAATAGAATATCTGCCCGAACCGCCGGAACTTGTGGATATTAAGCCGCCTGTAATCACAGTATCATCTGACAAAATCTGGGTGCCCCCATGCTGGTACTGGCGCAACGGCAAATACATTCTTCGCAGCGGCTACTGGGTTACAGCACAGCCGGACTGGATATGGGAACCGTCACATTATGTTTGGACGCCTCGCGGATATGTATTTGTCGCAGGTCACTGGGACTATGTTTTATCAAAACGCGGCGTATTATTTGCGCCGGTTTATTTCCCAGGACGCGTGTATGAACGGCCGGATTTCTCATATTCGCTTAGTATAGTTATAGATATAGGAAATCTTAATTTCGGTTTGTTTGCCTATCCGCATTATCGTCACTATTACTTCGGCGATTATTATGACGACGTCTATTTAAGCATAGGCATCCTGCCATGGTTCGAGAGCCGCAGCAGGTATGTGTGGTATGACCCTATTTATGAACATCAACACTGGCGTTATTCCAGAGGTGAGCCGCAATGGGAAAAACACCACCGCGATGATTATGAGCGAAGACGCGCAGACAGAAGTCTTCGTCCGGCAAGAACGTATCGCGAAATGGAAGCACGTGTGGAAAAAATGCCTTTCATTAAGCAAACAGAATACTGGACTGCTGCGCCGCTGAAAACAGTTATTACCGAAAAGAGAGACCAGATAAGATTCGAGCCGATGAGTAATGACAGTCGGCAGAGAATATCAAGAAAAACAACCGACGTCAGGGATTTTGGCATAGAGCGCAAACAGTGGGAATCCGAGAAGCCTATTCAGAAAGAATCCAAAGAAATGTCTCCGCCGGCAAGAGCAAATGTCCCTGAGCGTGTAAAAACAACGTCACCTCCCATTTCTGACAAACAGGGTATCTTCGACATCTTCAGGAAAGGTCCTCCTTCACGACCGGCTAACGAAAAAAGAACTGAAGCTGGCGGAAAGCAAAGCCAGCCCGAGCCGGGCAATAATAGTGACACACCCAGACAAGAAAACCGGCGTGACAGAAGAGGCTGAAAATACTATTTGTCATTGCGAACAAACTGAAGCAATCTTCTTTTACAGGCAATAAAGAAGATTGCTTCGGCGTTCAACTTATCGCAGTGACATTTTTAGAGATTGACTATAACCACGCGATGAAATAATCAATACTTATCCCACTGGATATTCTTGTGCCCTTTTTCATACCCGCATCCCCCCTGCTCTTATACATAGAAGTAGAAAATATTTATTATGAAATATGTTTTGAGTATTGAAATATTAATATATAATACTTGAGTGCTTTGAATAGACTATCCGGGGAATATTGTATTTATTTTATTACATGAGGAAAATATGGACAATATAAATAAAACATTCGATACATTTGATAAGTTTGGTTTGAAACCATTTGCTGACCAGCTTATGAAATATTTAAAAGTAGAAGCTCAATTTGCAGAAGGAAGTTTTGTTCTGAGCTTAAATAGTGAGTTTGGCAGCGGAAAAACAACGTTTTTAGAAATGTGGCAAGAAAAACTAAAGACAGAAGAAACACCACCAAAGGTTGTATATTTAAATGCATGGCAATCTGACTTTCAGGGGGATGCATTATTATCTATTATCTCAGGATTATTAGATGCTCTTGGTTCATCGATTGAAAAACCTGAAAAAGAATCAATTAAAGAAACGGCAGGTAAGCTTAGTAAATTTGCTCTTTCAATCGGAAATGATGTTGTAAATAAGTTTACCGGTATTGATTTTATAAAAGCAGGAGAACGTGCTGAAGACGGAAATTTGAAGAAAGAAACAACTTTGGGACATGCATGCTTCGAGGTATATTATAAAAGGCAAGAGATATTTAATGAATTGAAATCGCAATTAAGAAATCTTACAAAAGAATCGAAAACTCAAATAATCATTATTATTGATGAGTTAGACCGTTGCAGGCCAACTTATGCGATTGAGTTCCTGGAAACTATTAAACACTTCTTTGATATTAAAGGTCTTATTTTTGTGCTTGGCGTTGATAAGGTGCAATTAAAATCTTCTGCTGAAGCACTTTTTGGAAGTGGTTTAAAATTTGATGAATACTATCGTAAATTTGCTCATAGAAATGTTTCATTGCCTGTAAAATCCAAGGAAATAACAAGAAAGTTTTGTAGCCAACTTATTGATGAATATTTGAGTTTAGAAGCTTTTCAAAATAAACAACGTTTTACCTATATTGATTATGGTCAGTATAAAGAAGAGATTTTAGAAATATGTAATTCTTTTTCATTGAATGCCCGACAACTACATGAACTTTTTAGAACCGCAGCACATGCTTTTTCTTCATTATCTGAAACAGAAAGGAGATTGAGATGGGGCTGGCTTTTCGGTAGTTTATTTATGATTACTATTGGTATGAAAGATGATACTATTTACCATCAAATAGGAAGAAAAGAAATTACCCTAAAAGAATTCACAAGTTATTTGAGAAAACTTAACTTAATTAAGAATAATTCAACACCTGATATTTGGTGGGCAAATTTACTTTATACTGGGGTTTTTAGTGTAAAGTCGCCAGATAAACTAAAAGAGGAATTTGCTGAGTTTGGTGTTAAAATTGACTCTAATTATGGTGATGAAGCTTTTAATGAACAGTTAGACAAATTTAATAACGATGCTTATGGAAGATCTTTAAATGAAGGAAGTGCATTTTCAGAGATTTATAAAACTCTTGAAGGACTTAAAACCTTTGCAGGGTCTTAATTAATAAAGAAATGAAACATAGTAAAATAGAATGGACGGAATCGACATGGAATCCTGTGACGGGATGTAGTAAGATAAGTCCGGGCTGTTTAAACTGCTATGCCAAGCGGATGGCGTTGCGGCTGAAAGCTATGGGACAGCCCAATTATCGCAACGGATTTAAAGTTACATGCCACAGAGAAACTCTCGAATTGCCTTTGCGATGGAAGAAGCCGCAGATGATTTTTGTCAATTCGATGAGCGACCTTTTTCATGAGAACGTGCCTGATGATTTCATAATGGATATTTTCTCCACTATGCGGCGGGCGAAACAGCATCAATATCAGATTCTCACCAAAAGAGCAGAAAGACTTGCTCAATTATCTCCTGAACTTCCCTGGCAAAATAATATTTGGATGGGAGTAACAGTCGAATCAGAAGATTATAAGCATCGAATCGATTATCTCAGGTTCACTTCAGCTTATATTAAATTCTTGTCACTGGAGCCTTTGCTGACTGATATCGGAGAGCTTGACTTAAATGAGATTGACTGGGTAATAGTCGGAGGTGAATCCGGACCCGGTGCAAGACCTATGAAAATCGAGTGGGTGAGAAATATTCGCGAGCAATGCCTTGCTCAGAAGGTGCCATTCTTCTTTAAACAATGGGGCGGGATCAACAAGAAAAAAACAGGCAGACTTTTAGACGGCCGTACATGGGACAAAATGCCCACCGCAATTGAATAAAAAAGGTATATTTTTAAACATCGTTTTCCGTAAAAATTGTACTATAATTACCTGTGATTTGGTATAATACGAATATGACTATTAAAGAAATAGCGCTGCAAACGATAAAGAATCTTCCTGAAGATGCTTCGTGGGAGGATATTAAGGAGCGGATTAATTTTATAGCCGCGATTCGCAAGGGTCTCTCTGAACTTAATGAGGGCAAGGGAATTTCTCATGATAAAGTTAAGGAGGAATTTGCTGAATGGCTTACAAACTAATATGGGCGCCATCTGCACTTTTTGACTTAAAAGACATTTTCTTGTTTTTCGACAATAGAAATGATAACGTTTTACTGAGAAGTGTCCTGAGTTTTGATGATTTAAAAACAAACTTGACAAAACAGTAAAGTCTTATTATTATTAAATTTTTAAGGCATTTCATGCCGATGTAAAAAATGTCATATTTCTATTGAACTACGGATATTATTAGATGGAAACCCAAAAGACTGTTTTACCGTATTATACAAAACCACCTGTTAATGAAGTTGTTTTTGGCATTCAATTTAAAAAAATTCAAGATTTTAAGGCACCCCATACTGGTATTTTATGGGAGAGTTTTGGAAGAAAAAAATATCCTCAATGTAAAGAAATGCCACCTATCAGCCACACCATAGAAAATTTCGATGCAGTACCTACTAAAACATCACCTATAATAATAGAAGATATTATACGCCCTCCATTACCTCGTATCTTCTTTATAAGTGAAGAAAAAAAACATTTAATTCAAATTCAGGAAGATCGGTTACATCTAAATTGGAGAAAACTTAAAACTCAAGATGAATACCCAAGATATAACAATTTATATCCCAAATTCCAAGAGTATTGGAGTTCATTTATAACTTTTATCAAAGACATGAATTTAGGTAGTGTAGAACCAGATCAATACGAACTTACTTATGTTAATCATATACCTCGTGGTGATGGATGGGTAGATATTTCAAAACTGGAAGATGTATTCAAACATATTCAACCAAATGTTAATACAGATTTTCTTCCAAAGCCAGAGAATGTTTCTTGGCGTTTTTCATATGTATTACCAAACAATTCAGGGAGGTTGCATGTCTCAATACGTATCGCAGTTAATAAAGAGTCGAATAACCAAATAATTATTTTTGATCTTACAGCTCGAGGATTTATTCCTGATAAAATTGATTCATGGTTTGGTATGGCTCATGAATGGATAGTAAAGGGTTTTACTGACTTAACTACAAGTTATACTCAAGATACTATCTGGAGGAGAAAAAATTGAACCAAACTTCGATTACTAATTATATAAATATTGAAGAAGATTATATTAACCAAACAAATGATGCATGGCAGAACGAACTAACAAGTATAGAGTATGAACAAACTGCAATGTATATCAATCGATTCTTAAGAAATCTTTTTGTTTCTAATCAAAATATTCATAGTGCTTTTGAGGAGAAGGAATTTTTAGAATTACTTAAAGAAATCGTATCTGACTTCCCTTCTATAGAACATGAAATGTTTTTTGGGGAACAAAGGAATGTTATTGTAATTATACAACCTGAAGTTGTGAGAGAAGCCGAAGAAGAATCGTTAACGGAAGATTTAGAAACAACTATTAAAGTAGCAAAAGAGAGCTATCCAACACTTAAAAGAATTTCACTAAATTTAGAATTTGATCCTGAAATAATAAATAGAAAAACGATTCGATTCACCTTAAATGTATCAGGTAAACCGGAATTTATTCTGAAAAATGAAGAACTGTTCGATGCTAGACTTCGCACAATGATTAAAAACCAAACACGAGAACAACTTACGTTTACTTATGAATGGTAAATAATTACATATGGAACCAAGAGAATTTTTGGAATTGGCTGAACAACTTTCAAGAAATACACGAAATGAAGCCTCCCTCCGAAGTTGCGTAAGTCGAAGTTATTATGCTCTTTTTAATTTGATGGCAGCTTTTATTGATGAAAATGTTGAACCATTATCTAAAACTGCTAATGATCATGTAAATGTATATAGATATTATAATAATTGTGGTGTTGATTATGTCCAAATCGTAGTTGAAGGTTGGCAGCAGTTCCTTTTTCATTAGTTTATCCGACCTTCTTTTTTTCTGCAAGCGATTTAC
>JAFGEF010000145.1 GCA_016931715.1 Sedimentisphaerales bacterium | reverse complement strand
GAACGCGAATCAATGACCCTGTCCTGATCTTCCTTGCAAAAGGGGCATCTCATTTTAAAACCCGTCCCGGATTATTCATCAATCAATATGACTTCCGTTACTACGACCGGAATCCCATATTACGATTCACAAGACGTGCCTCCTTTCAGTCTAAAAAAATCGACACCGCATTATATAGTCATTTTACTGATTTTAACAACAACCTATAGGGTGTCAAAGAAAAAAAAGAAAAAATATTAAAAAAGGAATTAATAAAAAAAGCCTCTGCACATAAAGTACAGAGGCCAACTCGGAAAGAAACTTATACAACCCCCCCCAAAAGGTCTGACATAAGCTCCCATTTCCTCCTATGGAAGCATTATTATTTTGCTCTTTCCTGTATTCTCTCCATGTAAAGTCTAAGCTATAATTCCTATATTGCCAAATATAAATGTAATAATATTTTCTATATTAATATTTTGAAACTTGAAATGATTTATATCTTTGAAAAGGTTTTTCAGGAACTATGAATTATTTCTCTTCGATTGTTGCTTTGCTTTTAAGGCTATCCAAATAATCGTAAACAGCCTGGCTTTTGAATTGTTTTTTCAGGATTTCGATAATCTGTTCTTTAACATTTTCAAGGTCTGGTATAGAAGCAGGTTTCCTGTCATAAACTTTCGCGATATGGAAACCATAGCGTGTACGAAAAATATTACTGATTTGTCCAACACCTAAATTGAAAACAACATCCTCAAATTCCTCGACCATTTGCCCTCTTTTTATATAGCCGATATCACCTCCCATATCTGAACAGTCTGTGTGCTTATCGGCTACTAATTCAAAAGAAGAACCGTTTTGTATTTCCTGGTATGCCTGGCTGATAATTTTATATGCAGAAGCTTCATCGCATTTCCATCCATAATATTTAACTATATGAGAAACTCTAACACTATCACCCTGTCTGAATTGCTCCTTGTTTTCCTCGTAATATTTTTTAATATCAGCTACGGTAGGGTCTTTGGCTTCTGCGTGCAGTTTTTCGAATTTTTGCTGGGTTTGGATTATTAACTCAAGTTTTTTTGAAAGATTTTCATCGTTCTCGACGCCAAAATCATTATACAAATCCATAGGATTCTTACATTCCTTTTTCAGGTTTGCCATGACGGTAACGAGTGTTTCTTTTGATACCTTCGGTTCGTTTTTTATTATTTCCTGTTTTAGCAGTGTTTTTTCAACCAGATTTTCTTTGGACCATTCGAGCAGTTGTGCTTCTCTTTCTTTTGCATCCATATGCTCGAATGTTTTTTCATATTGCGGCCTGAGACGCTCGGCTTCCTCCAGAATAGCCGAATCTTCAATTTTTTCACCGTTAACCAGCACTGCCATTGTTGACCTCTCAATTCAGGTGTTTTTTATGTATTATAACAAAAGTTCAGTTATAATTTAATACACCGCTAACCTTTTGCTCTTGCGAACCAGTCCGGGTCCCGGGCAAGTTTTTCTCTCGTCTCAGAAGTCATCATCTCGAATGCCGGATGAGTTGTTTCCCATGCCCGTTCCCGAAAAGAGCTGCTTCGCATTTTTTCTATTTCAGCCTTAACTTCTTTGAAATAACTCCCATAAATATGCAAAGAATCACTTATATCGACATATCTGCCGACGTGCACAGGTTCGCCTCTTTTTTCCGCAATTGCCCGGGCGATTTGTCTTTGCAAATCGGTAAGTGCGTAAACGTTCATAAACCATGCCTTGTAAAGGTCTCTGCTTCGCCAGTGCGTGTTCATATTGAGTGTCCATTCGCCAGATTCGTTTGGCAAAAGTCTGCACCAGATTCTCTGCAGGCAGGGCGGATCATCAGTAAAGGGGTCCGCCGTAGGCATCCATGTTATCGCCTGCGCCCTGCGGCTATGTCCTGATTTGGATAGATTATCGATTATATACAGGATTTGATCAACATTTTGAAAAGGTTTAGGTGAGTCTGCATCGCGAATATCTTCGACAGGGCTGTAGGAAAAAAGCCTTTCATGATATGTATATGTCCATTTCCCCGCGGCAGGGTCAATCCAGTGGTCGTGAATTCCGTTTACAACTTCCTGTCTGTAGGATTCGAGCTCTTCGGGACCACCGGGAAAATTTTTATGAATTCGCGGCTCACGAAATGGATCGCTTACTTCAATCATTACAGTAGCATCCTTACTGGGCGGATCCGTGGCTTTGTCGTATTGAGTCTTTATATTGAAACCGTTGTCCCAAACAGCCAGAACTGCTTTTTCCCATGCTTCAGGAAGACAATCGGCGGTTATTGAAATTACGGGTATATTTGCAGCGGAATTTGTCTTCGTCATTTATTAACGGTCCTCAATCGGTACTTTGTATGGTACTGTTCCAGTTCTTGGTTTAGAAAACATGCTTATATCCAGTTCCTGAGATGTTATAGTGTTTTTTTGACGCTCACTTTCCGGAAGTTCGGCAAGCATTTGTTTTGCCTTGTAAGCATAAATACTATCAGGCCATCGATTGATAATTCTTCTGGCAGCGTCAATCATCGGTTTGTAACTTGTCACAGGCAAGCGGCCTATGCTGAGCATTGGCACCGCATAGTTAATTTCTTTGTCAGCTTCGAGTTGTTCTATATCATTAAGAACCTTTACATAAATTGTTGTTTCGTTGACTCTTGGCGTTTCCTGCTCAGGCTGAATTTCAACAGGTGTTGATAACGACTGGTTCGGTTCGTCAGGCTGTTCCGGCGGTACTAAAAAGTTTTCTTTATCTTCTTCCACCCTCTCTGTAAAAGTAGGTGCGGGTTCAGGTTCACCCGAAGGCATGAACATGCTCACAAGAACGATAATTATCAGGATTCCTATTACGCCGCTTGCGATTTTTATCCATAAAGTGCTCATAATTATCTCATTCCCTTAAAATTTTGATTGTTGATTAATCCTTTCATTAAACTATAATCAATTTTATCTCTTAATCGAATATTTTCAATAGTTAAAACGAAATTATTAAGCATAGTAAAAATGTTCACAGGATTGATAGAAAAAATTTGTTCTGTAAGGTCGATTAATCGAAATGCAAACTCGATGCATTTGTCGATTAACCTGGGTGATTTGGCACGAGAATGCAAAGTCGGCGATAGTATAGCCATTAACGGCGTATGTCTGACTGTTACTAAAATCGCAGAAAATTTTGCGGATTTTGATGTCAGCGGCGAAACATTATCAAAAACCTCACTTAAAAACCTTAATACTTCCTCAAAAGTAAATGTGGAACGCGCAATGAAGCCTACAGATCGTTTCGGAGGACATTTTGTACTTGGTCATGTAGATGGAACTGCTAAAATCGAAAAAATCGTCAGAAATGGTGAATTTGCTGATTTTAAATTTTCTGCCGATGCTGAGCTGATTAATTCGATGGTTGAGAAAGGTTCGACAGCAGTAGATGGGATTTCTTTAACAATATGCAAAATCGAGAAAAACAGCTTTCACGCCGCTGTAATACCACAGACTTTGCAAAAAACAACTCTCGGAAATGCAAAAACAGGCGAACTTGTTAATATCGAGACCGATATAATAATAAAGGCGGTAAAAAAGCAGCTTGAACACATTTTACCAAAGCAAGATATATTATCTGCCGACAAACTTAAAGAGTTGGGTTTTTAAGCGATTTTTAAGGATTATTGAACTGTAAAAAATGAAAATAAACGGAAATAATTCGATTTCAGAACAAATGGTCATAGGCATAACTATGGGTGATGCTGCGGGCATTGGTCCTGAAATAATCGTTAAATCGCTGGCTGACCCTGTAATTCGCAAATCTGCCAAGTTTATAATTTTCGGAATGAACGAACAGTTATGTTATGCTGCCGATAAAGCTGAAATAGAGCCGTTTTGGGGAAGGCATCAGCATGAGAAAATCAGCAGAGATTATCCGCATAAAGTTGTTGTCGCTGATTATGATGAATATTCCATACCTACCTGGATAAGAAGCCCAAGCGAGCAGGCTGGAGATGCTTCTTTAAGATTTTGCCTTGATGCGATTGAAGCAGCACGCGAAGGCATAATTGATGCGATAGTTACTGCTCCAATCAGCAAAACAAGCTGGAAACTGGCGGGCGCAAAATGGCCCGGCCATACAGAATTACTTGCTGAGCAGTGCAAATCTCCGCGTAAAGTTATGATGTTCGTCGGCGGGCCGCTCAAACTTGCTTTGGCTACGATTCATGAGGCTTTATTTGAAGTAAGGCATAAATTTACAATCGGACGTGTATTCGAGCCGATAGATTTGCTCAACGATGCTTTAATACAATACTTTGGGATTGAAAATCCCAAAATTGGTGTTGCGGCTCTTAATCCTCACGCCGGAGAGGATGGCCAGTTCGGCGATGAAGAACAGCGCATAATCTCACCAGCGATTTTGCTGGCACAGGAGCAGGGAATCAACTGCACGGGACCGATTCCAGCGGATACACTTTTTCTGCGTGCTTCACAGGGCGAATTCGATGGCGTTGTTGCGATGTATCACGACCAGGGAATGATTCCCGTAAAATTGCTGAGTTTCAAAGAGGCTGTCAATGTTACTATTGGCTTGCCTATAATCAGGACATCCCCGGCACATGGGACGGCTTTTGATATTGCCGGTAAAAATATCGCCGATCCTTCAAGCATGAAAGCTGCTATTACAACAGCGATACAAATGGCAAAGACAAAAAAACAGAACCCGGAATTTCAAATGAATACGGAAGCGGGCAAATAAAGAAATAATGTTTTGTCATTATCCACGATACAATGCAGACAAAAAGTCAAATCCGTCAACTGCTCGAATCATCGGGAATTAAGCCAAATAAGCGTCTTGGTCAGCATTTTCTTATAGACCTGAACCTGATGCGGCTGCTTGCTGATTCCGCTGATATTCAAAAGAATGATGTGGTTCTCGAAGCAGGCTGCGGGACAGGTTCTTTTACCGCTATACTGGCACAAAAGGCAGGCAGAATTATAGCTGTCGAACTGGACAAAAACCTTTTCAATATCGCAAAAGAGCAGCTCTCGGAATTTAAAAATGTTGAATTATTGAACATCGATGTCCTCGAAAATAAAAATACACTCAGCCGGCAAATGACAAACTTATTGACACTTGCTCACGAATATTTTACCGGGCGAATTCTTTTAATTGCGAATCTTCCATACAATGTAGCAAGCCCTGTAATGATGAATTTGATTACAGGACCGACAAAGGCAGACGGCATGTTTGTTACTGTTCAGAAAGAAGTTGCCGACAGAATGAAAGCAAAACCCGGCAGTTCCGACTATGGCGTTTTAAGCATTATAATGCAGGCGGCGGGTGACGTGGAAATAATAAGACTTCTCAAGCCGAGCGTTTTCTGGCCTAAGCCGCAGGTAGATTCAGCTATGATAAAATATGTACGCAGACAAATAAAATTTGATAGAATATCTGATAAGGTGTTTTTTGCAGGAATCGTCCATCTTTTTATGAACCACCGGCGCAAAACAATGCACGCCTGCAGCAGGCTCGATGAAGCTAAAATAAAAGATAAAATAAACTGGGCTGACATTTTCGAGCAATGCAATATCAATCCGCAGCTTCGCCCTGACCAAATTACTCCTGAACAATATATAGCGATTTCGTCCTGTATTAAACAAACAAAATAAGCTTCAGACTATTTTTTTATCAACATTCATGGTTGACGTTTGGTTTTTATTCTAATAATATAAATTTGCGGCTTGAATGGTTTTATAGGTGTGATATATGGAGTTTGATAAAGCACGAAATTTGCTGCAGCAGTTTAAGGGAAACTCTTATATTTATGGTTACGGCGCTCTTAAGCAGGCAGGAAAAGCATCAGCAGGCTTTGGCAAGAAAGCTGTTTTGGTGCGAGGGATATTCAGAGGCAGCGGCGATGCGGTCGAAACCATAGTAAATTCTCTGTCAAAGTCCCAAATTGAGCTTGTCACTCAGATAAGAGGTTCTCGTCCAAACAGTCCGAAAGAAGATTTATATCGCATCAGCGAGGAAATAAAGCAGGCTATGCCTGATATAGTAATAAGTTTTGGCGGTGGAAGCACGATAGATACAACAAAAGCCGCTGTTGTTCTTTATACTCTTAATGGGCAGATTGAAGATTATTTCGGTACAGGTATGGTTACGAAAGTAATCCTTGAGAGAGGAAAGTCATTATTGCCGCATATTGCGATACAAAGTGTCGCAAGCTCCGCATCTCACCTGACGAAATATATTAATATTACAGATTTATCAACGGGCCGGAAAAAACTGATTGTCGATGATGCAGTTATTCCTAACAGGGCGGTGTTTGATTACTGTACCACATTCACCGCTGAAGCAAATCTTACGATAGATGGAGCAATGGATAGTGTTGCACATGCACTTGAAGTTTTGTACGGGGCGATAGGCAAACCTTTTTATTCCCTTGCTGCGGAAATCGCAGATATTTGCATATCTCTTGTATTGAAATATCTGCCCGCTGCACTGGATAATCCAAAATCTCAACAAGCAAAGGAAGCCCTTTGTCTGGCTGCGGATTTGGGTGGATATGCAATTATGACGGGAGGTACCAATGGTGGTCACTTGAGCAGTTTTTCGCTCGTTGACATTTTGCCCCATGGCCGTGCATGTGCTATTATGAATCCTTATTATACGGTATTTTTTGCACCGGCTATCGAGCGGCCGCTCCGGCTGATTGGCGATATTTACAAAAAGGCAGGCTTAATCCGAACGGATTTGAACACTCTTAAAGGAAGATTTCTGGGTATAGCTGTTGCAGAAGCAATGTTTGAATTTGCAGCAAGAATTGGAATGCCTGCGAGGCTGGAATTGATTGATTGTTTCAGCGATGAGCATATAGAACGTGCGATAAAGGCGGCGAAAGATCCGCAATTGAAGATAAAGCTTCAAAATATGCCTGTCCCCATGACGGTGGAAATGATTGATGAGTATATGCAGCCTATTTTAAGAGCGGCTGCAACAGGGGATCTGTCCATTATTAAAAATCTCCCTGTGTAAATCATATCAGCTACAATATTTTAACTTATATAACGTAAAATAATCACATAATACAAAAAAACGCCATACGTTTGATTGTTTTGCTCAGAAAGATATTTTTTGCCTTTTTTTCTAAAAAGAGTTGTTTTTTTCTATGATTTTTGTTATTCTAAAATATAAAAGCAGTTCTCTTATATTTTGAATGTCGCGAAAGAGTATTATGATAACATGGAGTGTATTTTAAAGGAAAGAAAGCCATTTGATTATTGGATATTTCTCTACTTCTTCTTTCCTTATTTGTAATTGAAATATTGTTCCAGTTTCGAAGTTATAAACTGTTGCTAACCATATAAAAATGAAATTTAATTTGGAAGTATCAACCTTAGGAGGTAATTTCATGAGTAGAAGGGCTTTTACGCTTATCGAGTTGCTGGTTGTTATTGCGATTATTGCAGTATTAATGGGAATTCTAATGCCGGCTTTGCAAAAGGTCAAAAAACAGGCACAGGAGATTACGTGCAGATCAAATCTTAAGCAATATGGTATAGCAAGTAATGTGTACCTGGATGATTATGATCAGAAATTCCCTGATCCCCAGAGATGGTTGTATAAAGATGCAACATTTATTAATAATTGCGACTGGCATGATGCTTCGAAGGTAGCCGACGGACCGCTGTATGACTATATGAAAAATATGGATGTTCATATGTGTTCTACATTTTACTCGTTGGCGAAAACTATGGGTTCCACACATGACGGTCATGATTCGAAGATACCCATAAATCCTCAGTATTGTTACAGCATGAACTATTTTCTTGGCGGAAATGCAAGTCAGTCACCAGAGTCCGTAAAGAAAGCTACAGAAGTAAAACAGCCGTCAAAGGTTTTATTTTTTACTGAGGAAAACTTATGGACAATACAAGGTCTTAGTCTTTATGCGCTCAATAATAATATCTTTTATACGAAGAAAGAGAATTCTTATGATTGTCTTGCGACGTATCATAGAACCAATGGCAGTGATCGAAATTCAGGGCTTGCGAATATAGCTTTTGTTGATGGATCTGTTGATATGGGAGAAGCCAAAGACAGCTATATGCTGTGCTTACCGAAAAGCAAAATATACTGAATTGTTTACTTCAGCCTGTACCATAACTGTGCATACCTGGGAATAATCGGGACAGGTTCACCCATAACAGAGTTATGATAATAACAGCAATTCCCAGAATTACCCACAGGCTGTTTATTTGAAGGTATTTTTTACCGAACATATATCGGAAATGAAGGTAACCAACATAAACCAGCCATGAGGCAAGTGACCAAAGTTCCTTCGGGTCCCAGCCCCAATAATCGCCCCATGCGCGTTTGCCCCAGACACTCCCAAGTACAAGACCAAGTGTCAAAAGAGGAAATCCGAAACAAATGAGTCTGTATGAAGCCTCTTCCGGGGCAAGGAAGTTAGTTTCAGTGTTTGTATTTTTACCAGCGAGCTGCAAAACCGCCTGAAAGGCTGCTTTAGCCATGAAAATATAAGAAAGTACATACACCGCAACATGAGGGACGAATAGCCAGCTTTGCAAAGCAGGGGGCAATCTCTGCGGTTCGGCATTGAATATAAAACCAGCGGGGAAAAGAACCACAATACCCAAAAACATATCCGCTGCCTGTCCTCCTACTCGAAGGACTTTTCTGCTGAAAACTGTTACGGGATAAATCATTCCAAGACACAGAAAGACCTCGAATAAATTCTGCATAGGGACATGACGAACATGATACCAGCGGTAAATGAAGGAAATTATCGCAATGAGAAATCCGAGTAAATATATTTTCTGTCCTATTCGAGGTTGACGAAACAGAGTAAAAAGCAGGGCAATCAGATATGCCGTAATCGTCATATAAATAAACAAACCCTGTAATGTTTCTTTTATTTCCATTTACGTGCCTTTGTTAAACATTTTACTGAACCAGAAATGCCAGAATATTCCCGCGCAAAGCAAAGCATAGCCCGCATAAACAAAAGTAAGTCCCGAATCCGAAACAACTTTAAGGATTGTATATTTGCCTTCTTTGTCATCGTAAGACTGCTGATAGAAATGATAACCGCCATAATGAAGAGGATGATTTACCTGAATGTCTTTTTCCGCTGCAACTCGATTATCCCGGATTACCTGAAGCTCACTGATAAAATCGCTGATGTCACTTTCATAAGCCATTGCAAAATCATCAGAATACATACGTTCCCGTGATGAATCGAATACATATCTGGTCAATGGCTGGCTGCCAGGTGGTGTTACCTTTACCTCGAGAGCAGGATTTGAACCTGGAGAGGGATCATTTATTGCGATTCTCTTTTCAAGATCAATCCTGAAATTAGTAAACACTTTAATAATTTCTATAGTTCCAAAACTCGGGTCTGGCGTATATTTTCTGCCTTCTTCAGCGGGAATCTTCCAATAGTCACCTTGCCGTGTATGAATATAAAGAAAGCCCGGCTTATAGTATTCGATTCGGAAGTCTTTTAGTCCAAGGGCGAAAGGAAGTTCGTAATAATTGTCGTCTTCTAAAATGACCATATTATCAGCATAGCCTTCATGTATTTGCATTAAACCGGATGTTATCTTTTCAATGCCGAAGATTTTTTTCTGTAATTTATGCCCGGCTTCTGAACTCCAGATTCCACCCAGTAAAATGATGATGCACCCGAAGTGCATGAACAAAAGAGCAGGAACATGAATGAGCCTGCGAAATAGAACAAGCCCGAGCGAGAGCAGAATAATAAATGCAATCCAGTAGATGGACAAAGGGACGCTGTTGAAAAATTCTTTTGCCTTTTCCGGGCCGATAAACGCACCGTAAATGGATAGAAAGAACAATAACATGATAAATGCCATTGCTGTCCACATTACGATGCGTTTTGTTTTATAAATCGACTTTTCTATGCTTTAAATACTTTCAACTTTAGTTTCTTTAGGCATTTTTAACTTAAACACTATTCGGTATTATACTAAAGTTTTGATTTTTAGTCACATATCATTTATTCAAAATTTCTGCTAAATCTTCATCGACGTTACCAACAGGTTTAATATTGTATTTTTCCACAAGCAGATTCAGGACGTTCGGGCTGAGAAATGCCGGCAGGCTTGGTCCAAGTCTTATATTCTTTATTCCAAGATGCAATAGGGTAAGCAAAATTGCAACCGCTTTCTGCTCATACCAGGATACAATCAGCGAGAGCGGCAAATCATTTACACCGCAGTTGAATGCTCCAGCCAGTGCAGTCGCAATTTGAACTGCGGAATAACAGTCATTGCATTGGCCAAGATCGACTAATCTTGGAATTCCGTTTATGTCACCGTAATCCCTTGCATTTATCCTGTATTTTCCACAGCCTGCGGTTAGAATGATGCAGTCTTTTGGTACCTTTTCCGCAAATTCAGTGAAGTAATTTCGTCCCGGCTTTGCACCGTCGCAGCCGCCTATGAAGAAGAAGTGTCGAATTTTACCTGCTTTGACAGCTTCGATAATTTTATCAGCAAGACCAAGTACGGCGGTATAATGGAATCCTGTGCTCAGCGTGCCCTGAATATTATCGGGCAGCGCAGGCTGGGAAAGCGCTTTTTTAATAACCTCGCTGAAATCCCTGTCCTTAAGATGTTTTACACCGGCACAACCTGCTATGCCGCATGTGTAAATCCTGTCTATATAGGATTTTTTAGGAAGCATAATACAGTTTGTTGTAACTAATATTGCACCCGAAAAATCATCAAATTCAGTTTTCTGGTTTTGCCAGGCTGTTCCATAGTTTCCAATAAGATGTTTGAATTTTCTCAGTTCTGGATAGCCGTGAGCGGGGAGCATTTCGCCGTGAGTATAAATATTAATTCCCTTGCCCTCAGTTTGCCTGAGCAATTCGTAAAGATCGAGCAGGTCATGGCCTGTAACAACAATGCCGGGTCCAGCTTTTGTGCCGCTCGGTACAGTCGCGGGAGTCGGATTGCCGAACCTTGAAGTGTTTGCGTCGTTGAGCAATTGCATAACGCGCAGATTCATTTCGCCAGCTTTCAGAACAAGCTCTATATAGCGGCTCAAATCGAAGTCCACATTAGTCAGTGTCGAGAATAAAGCCTCGTGCATAAACGCATCAACTTCGTCATCTTTTTTACCAAGCTCGCGTGCATGATAAGCATAAGCAGCAATTCCCTTTAAGCCGAAAATCAGCGTGTCCTGTAAACTCTGAATATCCGGGTCTTTCCCGCACACTCCGATTTTTGTACACCCCGTCCCGCCTGCAGTCTGTTCACATTGATAACAAAACATAATTAATCCTTTCATTAGTTAACTTTTTCATTTTCATTGTTAAAACAGTTTTTGGGCTATTTGCAAGCCCATTTTGGTTTTAAATCTTTTTTTAATAATTTCAGAAACTTTTTCTTTGCCTAACATTTCAAAATCATCCTGCAAATTAACAAGATTATCCGCATCCCAGATAATCTGGAACTCTATAGTATCGATATTTCTTGCACTGTGATGATTTGCTATTATTTTACATATATGCTCGATTGCGTCTGATGATATTTCATGCTTATTAAGAATTTCTCTGGCGATTGGCGGGCCTTCGATTTCCTGATACTTACCTGCGTTAGAGTTATATTTACGTTCAGCCTGCTGAATTCCAATATCATGCAAGACAGCAGCGGCTTTTACTATTAAAGCATCGCCGCCTTCCGCCAACTGGATTTTTTCTGCATAATCGAGAACTGAAAGAGCATGATTTATTCGTTTAGTATCATTTTTGAAAATATTCTTCATCTGTTCGATCAGTTTATCACATAAAGATTTTGTGCTGTCTATATTTTTTCCTAAACACTGATCGCCGTATTTGCACCATTGAGCACATCCGGAATCTTTCCTGGGATTTCTTATGATATTACCACAATTGCGGCATTTCAATTCAGGCTCATCTTTGAAGAACTCGATTAAGCAGCCGCAGTTGGTGCATTTTATATCAAATATATCTTCAGGTTTCCAAAATCGCTGATCCTGACCGGGACATTTAATCATGAGCGAATACCTTCCTTTTCTTCTTTTGTACGAATCATTATCAGAAGCATTTTGAATTGTTCATCTGCGACAACTGAATGAGGAACATTTGCAGGCATAATAATAAGCTCACCAGATGAAACATAATTGTCTTTGCCGCCAATAATAATACGTGCCTTTCCGTCAAGAACCTGCACAACAGCATCATAAGGTGTTGTATGCTCGCTCAGCTTCTGGCCTTTGTCGAAAGCAAAAAGAGTAATTGTACCGGCAGTCTTGTCGAGTATCGTCTTGCTTACTATCGAATCCCTCGAATATTCAACTAACTCCGAGAGGTTTTGTGCCTTTGCAAGGCAATCCTGTAATACTCTGCTATTTTTCTTCTCTGCATCCATTGAACAAGTCTTTCATTTTTAGCCATTATTTCCTATTTATTGTCTTGTTCCCCAACAAGATCCGCAAGTGTTATATTATTCAGATAAGTTCCTATGTATGCCTGAAGCTCAACGAGTTTTGGTCTTATCGTACAGCTTTTCTGTTTTGGGCATTTATATCGTGCAAGCATACATTTGTTTAAACTCAGAGATTCCTGTATTGATTCGATAATTTCCAATAAAGAAATATTTTTCGGTTCTCTGATTAAAGAGAAGCCGCCTTTTGGCCCCATCGAACTTTTTATCAGTTTTGCCTTATGAAGCTTCTGCATCAGCTTGCAGGCAAGCTGGTAGGGCACTTTCTCCTGTACGGCTATCGTCCTGCTTGATACAAGCTCCTTGTCATATTTGCGTGCAAGATTGACCATCGCCCGCAAAGCATAATCCGTATTTCTTCGTACTATATCCATAACAACACGTTAAATAATTTATTTCTTATGTATGACTAATATAGTCTTATATAACCATAGTGTCAACAAAAAATATTTTATTTTTATAAATATTTTTTCATGGAATTTCAGTCCGGATTTTCGAGACTTTCGGGAAGAGTTTCCACAAATGCCTTGATTTGGTCTCGCACTTTTTCGAATTCAGCCATAATCTGTTCTTCGCTACCATATAATCCTGTTATTTAGGAAAAACGGCGCCTGCAAAATTCATTCAATTCGCAATATTTACAGGTATCGCTGTATTTTCCTGTGCAGTTTTCAACAATACCAATCCTGCTCAGCGCAAAGTCATATTTTACAGGGTCATTCGGTTCTATATCAGAAAAATGTTCTGTAATTTTTATCGCTGTTTTTAATGAGATATTTTTTTTGTCATGAAAACCGAGAAATCCGCATAACCTTCCCATATGTACATCTATCGGGACAATAAGTTTCGCCTTGTTAACCGATTTCCAGATACCCGCATCAACTTCGTCGTCTCTTACCATCCATCGCAGAAATAAATTCAGTCTTTTACATGCACTGCCTCTCGAAGGAGAAACAAGTAAATATTCGAGGCCTTTATTGACTTTTCCATTATGTTTTGAAGCATGAATATTCAACAGAGAATTACAGAATTCCGATAGAGCAGGTATTATATTTTCGTCAGAATTTCTGTAACCCTGTAAAAAGTAATTTTCAATACTGCCATGCTTTTTTAGAACTATTCTTAATAATTCGAGCAAATCTGAAATATCATCACCTGTATTAAAACGATGTTTGAAATCGTGCAATATTTTTCTCTTTGCCTGGTTGAAACTCAATACAAACTCAGACGGATTATCGCCCATGAAGCCGAGAAGCCTTGTAAGACTTTTTTGTATTTGTTCGACACGACCATAAGCCAGCATTGCCGAGAGCAGACCGGCAATTTCCATATTTCTGCGGTCTGAATAATTATAAATAAACTGCAATGGATCAGGCTTAATAAGGTTTCGGTGGTTGTACTTCTTGTAGAGCGTTTCAAGAATATTTTTTATAGTTTGTTTTTTATTATCAATCGTTGTTGTCATTTATCGATACTTTTGCATCCAGAATAATCTTTATTTGTTCCAGAGTTAAGTATTATACCACAACTATTTTAATCTTGCCATCGGGATCTATAAAAAAAGTCGCAGGAACATGTTTGCCGAACAATTTTGAAAAAGAGCTATTTACAGATACATTAATATACTTTTTTAATCTGAAATTCTTTTAAGGCACAATAAAGAGTCGGCACGATAAGCATTGTGAGAATTTCGATAGTCATGCCTCCAAAGGACGGAATCGCCATAGGAACCATGATGTCACTGCCGCGTCCGGTTGAAGTTAAAATCGGAATCAGAGCCAGTATAGTAGTAGCGGTCGTCATAAGACACGGTCTTATTCTGCGTTTACCTGCTTCAATTATCAACTCACGAGTCTGGTCTCTGCTAACCGGTGATGTTTTCTGAAACGATTGCTTTATATATGTACACATAACTACACCATCATCTGATGCTATTCCAAACAGCGCCAAAAAACCAACCCATACGGCTACGCTTAAATTTACGGGGTGCACCTGAAAAAGTTCTCGCATATTGACACTGAATATTTGAAAATCAAGAAACCACGGCTGCGAATAAAACCATATCATCATAAATCCACCGGCCCAAGCGACAAGAATACCTGAAAAGACAAATATTCCAACTGGGACTGAGCGAAACTGCATATACAAAATTATAAAAATAATAAAAAGAGCCAGAGGTATTACTACTGCAAGTTTTTTTTGTGCTCTTACCTGGTTCTCATAACTTCCTGCAAAGGAATAGCTTACTCCGGCGGGCACTATTAATTCGCCGCTTTTAATTTTATTTTCGAGATACTCACGACAATTATCGACTACATCAACCTCCGCGAAACTATCTTTTTTATCGAAAAGTACATATCCGACAAGAAATGTATCTTCACTTTTAATAGCCTGCGGGCCGCGGACATATCTTATTTCTGCCAACTGGATTAGCGGTATTTGCGAACCATCTGAAGATGGAATCAGAATTTCGCCAAGTGTTTCGATATGGTCTCTTTCTTCACGCTGGTACCTGACTCTTACAGAATATCTCTCACGTCCCTCGACTGTAGTTGTAATATTTTTGCCGCCTATTGCAACTTCTATTACTTCCTGAATATGAGCAATACTTATTCCATATCGTGCAATTGCCTGGCGATTAATTTCTATTTCAAGGTATGGCTTGCCAACGATACGATCTGCAATTACGGCGGATTCTTTAACAGAAGGAACTTCTTTGAGTAATTTTTCCAGCTCAAGCCCAAAATATTCAATCACATCAAGATCAGGTCCCTTGACTTTAATTCCCATCGGCGCGCGCATGCCGCTTTGGAGCATTACAATTCTTGCAGCAATTGGCTGAAGTTTAGGTGCGCTTGTAGTTCCCGGAATCTGTGCAACTTTTACAATTTCATCCCAAATGTCATCAGGACTTTCTATATTTTCTCTCCATTGCCTGATTTGATTTCCATTTTCATCAGTAATATATTCAGGCTTATAATTTATTATCGTTTCAATCATCGATATCGGCGCCGGATCAAGAGGACTATCAACACGGCCAATTTTGCCGACTACCGATTCTATTTCAGGAATTGATTGAATTGCTGCATCCTGTTTCTGTAATATATCAAGACATTCTTCTATCGAAGCGTGAGGCATTGTGGTTGGCATGTATAAAAACGAACCTTCATCCAAAGAAGGCATAAATTCCTTACCAAGTCCCGGAAAGGTTTTGTTACCTGCCGCCCAGAGATTATTATTTCTAATAGATTGCGGTGCAAAAAATAAAACTTTTCCAAAACCTATCCAAATCATTCCGCCCAAAATTAAGATTAACAAAGGAACTGACAAGAATAGCAGCTTATGATTAAGACACCAGCCTAAAATATACGGATACAATCTCTGAAAGATTATAAAAAAAACCAATAAACTTCCAATAAGCAAAGTAACAAAGAGTAAATTCTTTATCATTCCGGATGTAATTCCTAATGGCCGCCAGTGATTAGTAAGTAAAATTGAAACCAGAATTACAACTATTATATTAGCGAAAACAGGTATTGAGTTTTTAATTTTTCTAATGATGAAATTTCCCTTCGAACTTCCCAATTTTTTATTTTGTGAAAATTTCTTAATATTTTTTCTTGTAAATAAAATATATGCGGCAGGGGGGATTATTGTTAAAGCTACAATCACTGAAGAAATCAGCGCGAAGGTCTTCGTATATGCAAGAGGTTTGAAAAGTTTTCCCTCTGCTCCTGTTAAGGCAAAAACAGGAAGAAAACCTACTACTGTTGTCGAAACCGCAGTAAGAACAGCGCTGCCGACTTCACTGGCGGCTTTATATATAACTTCAAGCTTATTTTCTTCATAACCAGCTTGCTTTAAGTGTTTCAAGATATTCTCACAAATCACTATTCCCATATCCACCATCGTACCTATAGCGATTGCAATCCCTGATAAAGCCACAATATTAGCATCAACCCCGAAGAGTTTCATTGCGATAAAGCACATTAAAATTGCAAGCGGCAAAAGGGCACATATCAATAAAGAGCTTCTAAAATGAAATACTAATAAAATAACAACTATCATGGTAACGAGCACTTCTTCGGTTAAAGCGCTATTGAGTGTTCCCAGAGTTTCATAAATAAGTCCTGTTCTGTCATAAAATGGTACAATTTTCACTTGTGAAACTGTACCATCCGAAAGCGTCTTTTTCGGAAGTCCCGTTGATATTTCTTCTATTTTCTTTTTGACATTATTAATTGCTTCAAGAGGATTAAAGCCATGCCGGACTACCACAACTCCACCAACTGCTTCGGCGCCTCCCTTATCAAGAGCTCCCCGTCTCAAAGCGGGGCCATAAGACACTTCCGCGATGTCTTTTATATAAACAGGGACATTATCATTAACTTTAACAACGGTATTTTCAATGTCAGAGATATCTTTAATAAAACCAAGGCCGCGAATTACATATTCGACTTTATTGATTTCGATAGTCTTGGCGCCGACATCGATATTGGAAGATTTTACAGCTTTATATATTTCGTCGATACCCGTATTAAAAGCTCGCATTGCATCCGGATCGACATCTATTTGATATTCTTTTACCTTTCCACCTATCGAAGCTACTTCACTAACGCCTTCGGCTCCTAATAGTGAATATCGTACCTGCCAGTCCTGAATAGTTCTCAATTCCTGGCTGTCCCACCCTCCCGTTGGGCGATTTTTGTCATCGTAACCTTCGAGTGTATACCAGAATATTTGCCCTAAAGCTGTCGCATCGGGTCCAAGTGAAGGTTTGACGCCCTCCGGCAATGTATTGGCAGGAAGAGAATTCAGCTTTTCAAAAATTCTGCTGCGGGACCAGTAAAAATCAATATTTTCATTAAAAATCACGAAAATGCCGGAGAAACCAAAGAACGAATAACTCCTGATTGTTTTGACACCCGGAACTCCAAGAAGCGAAACAGTCAATGGATAAGTCACCTGATCTTCTACATCTCTTGGAGAGCGCCCCATCCATTCAGTGAATACTATTTGCTGGTTTTCTCCTATGTCCGGGATAGCATCAACGGAAACAGGATTTCTGGGTAATCCTCTTAAATCCCAATCGAATGGGGCAACCATCAAACCCCAACCAATAAAAAGGATTACTAATAGTCCTACTATCAGTTTGTTTTCGAGACAGAAGCGAATAATCCTGTCTGTTATTGACTGTTTCTGATTATTTATTTCATCCATAATTATATTGGAAAATCAATTCTGAAAAATCGGTTTAGTATGTCACTGAAACTCGAACAATCTAATTTTCCTGCTTATTAAATTGCGGCAGTTCAGCAACATATTTCTCTGGATTCTCCAAAAATGCAGCTTTGCATTCAGCGCAGCAGAAATAAACTTTCTTTCCCTGATATTCTGCAAAGATATCCAAATTTATCGGATTTCCTTTCATAACAGGGCAAACTGCTTGGCCGTTTTCTGCAGTTACAGCTTCTGTCGGCATGTTTTCCATACCTTCCATATCGTGATTCATACTGCTCATATTATTAGTTGCGTTTGTTCCTGTCGGTTCAGATTTCTTGCAGCCATTCGACAGAATCAGCAAAAAAGAAATTAGAATATACGAAATAGCTAACAAATTTATATTTCTTGTTTTAAGTATCATTTTATTACCCTTTCATAATTTTATTATCTTTTGTTATTTAATCATTACTATGCTGATGTTCCGACATTATATCTTGTGGATTCATCATACTTGGTTTTGCGCGAATCTGCATTTCAGAATCAATCTTAAAATTGCCGTTTGTTACGACAATATCATCTTCTTCAAGACCGGATTCGACAATATAATAATCTTCCACCCTGGGACCGAGAACAATTTCACGTCCTTCATAAGCAGGTTTTTGTGTGCCTGGAAGTTTTACATAAACTACCGCACGTTTACCTGTGATTAAAACAGCAGAAGCGGGAATAATTAAAGGCGTTTCATTTGCATCGGAAGCCGCAAATCCAAGTGATTCCGTCCTGACCAGGTTCATGCCGCATATATCACAAGTATCCGGAGAATCCTTAACAATATCCATATGCATAGGACATATCCATTTACCTGCCATCTGCTCATCCATAACCTTACCGGAATCGGCGATTTTTGAAATTATTGACGCTTTAACGAACATTTCGGGCTTAAGTTTGCCTTCGGGGTTTTCTACACTTACTCTTACTTTTACTGTATGTGTTTTTGGATTCAGCATTGGGTCTATAAAACTAATCTTTCCTTTGAAAATTTCGCCGGGATATGCTTCTGTGCTAAATTCGACTTCCTGGCCATACCTGATCCACATCATGTCAGATTCATAAGCGTCGAGCTTTATCCAGACATGTGATAAGTCTGCTACTGTATATATTTTTGTACCGGTTTCCACGTACATACCCTCGGCAGCATTCTTTTCAATCACTACGCCGCCAATCGGTGAATAAATTGTAATATGGTCCACTGGTTTATTACTCTTTTCGATTTCTATAATTTGTTCTTGTTTTAAGCCAAGCAATCTTAGTTTTTCTCTTGCAGCGTCACGAGTTGCAAGTATAGATTTGCCAACGCTTTCTACACTATCTGATTTTAAATTCTGTAAGGCTTTAACTGCCTGCAGGAGTTCAGCCTGGGCGCTTATAAGTTCAGGGCTGTATATATAAACCATATGGTCATCTTTATTAACTTTTATTCCTGTATAATCAACATAGAGCCTGTCTATTCTTCCTGTAATCCAAGATGTGATATACTTTATCCTTGTCTCATCATAGTCAACTTTGCCGCTTAATCTTAATTTCTTGTTTACAAATTTCCGTTCAACTGGTGATGTTTCAAGTTCCATCAATTTAATTGCAGCCTCTGAAAATTCAATTTTAGTTTCGTCAATCTCGTCCTGAATGAGAGGAATTAGGTCCATAAAACAAATAGGGCATTTTCCGGGTTCTTTTTGTCGAATCTGGGGATGCATTGAACATGTCCATACTGTTTTTATTTGGCTCTCTGGGGCATCATTTTGGTTTATAACATTAGACAATAGCGTTGCATTTGGTATATTATTTACCTTATAGCCTAAAACAAAAGCTGCAATTACAAAGACAATTACAACAACTTTTTTCAAAAAGAATGATATGTATTTTTTAGTCATTCCTGCCATAAATAGTTTCCTTTAATTTCTATATCCTACTTGTTTCGTAGGATATATG